>NZ_JAAKGC010000008.1:97345-157037 GCF_017591665.1 Aetokthonos hydrillicola CCALA 1050
TCCGGACAAATTGCTCAAAAAATCAGAAACTTTTTTCTAAAAGATAAAAAAAACCCTAGAAGGTGTGATCCGACTAGGGGAGTTAGTTATCAGGGTGCATCTACCACTACTATGTTCTAGGGAACACTACTTTCTTCCGGACAAATTGCTCAAAAAATCAGAAACTTTTTTCTAAAAGATAAAAAAAACCCTAGAAGGTGTGATCCGACTAGGGGAGTTAGTTATCAGGGTGCATCTACCACTACTATGTTCTAGGGAACACTGCTTTCTTCCGGATAAATTGCTCAAAAAATCAGAAACTTTTTTTTAAAAGATAAAAAAACTACTAGCCTACTACTGGAAATTGCTAGACGTATGCTAGAAAAAGGTTATTAGGACAAGGAGTGAAGAAGGCAGTCCCGATGAAAAAATTTTCACCGCCAGGCAGGTAAGAGGAATATACCCTGCTCCCTACTCCCGGCTCTCTGCTCCCTCTTACAACTGAAACACTTTTTCTTGACCAACTAGTGGTAAATAACACTGTTGGATCCATATACCGAAGGGGGTATTCTAGTGTATGGATACCTATAGGGCTCACATTGATGTGCATTCAAGGTTATTTTTAAGTAAGGAGAAAAAAAACTCCCAGTAGGTGATAACCAACTACGGGAGGTAAAGATCAAGGTGCATGTACCAGTTAAGAATGTTCTGGGCAGAAACTAGAGAATCCGGATAAAGTTATAAAAGCTGGTTTGCAAAACAGCTTGAAGGAGAAACATTCAGTAATGGAATGCATCTAAGGTATAACAGTAAGCGAAACATCGACTTGAAACTTTCGCGTTTCAACCTAGATTTAGGAGGCAAACAGAAGTTGTGACCCAGGAATTTCACATTTCCGTAACCCCAGTAGGGCAAAATGACTACTTGGTGCGAACGGAACAAGTAGCGCCTGGGGTGCCATTGGCAGAAGAACTGGTAAATTGGCCTGTGGCTGACTGGTTGACAGCTGCGGGACATCTAATGAATGACCCTTTAAAGTCGGTGTTACAGGGGGATGCGATCGCAAGAAACTCTGTAAACTTGGTGGCGCTGGGTCAGCAACTGTATAATGAACTGTTTCAAGGCACTCTCAGAGATAGTTGGATTACGGCACAAGGAATTGCCCAAAACCACCAACAAGTACTACGCTTACGGTTGGGGTTAAAAGATACAAGATTAGCTCGTCTGCCTTGGGAAGTGATGCATTTTGGCGATCGCCCGGTTGCCACAGGAGCTTATATTGCTTTTTCTCGCTACCAAAGTGGAATTACCGCAGCATCTCGTTTGCCATCAACAAACATGCCGCTCCCCCTAGAAGAAGGCGCGATAAAAGTACTAATGGCGATCGCGTCCCCAACAGATAAAGTGCGTCTTGAGCTATTAACACAAGAAGCAATCAGACTTAAAGATGAACTTCAATATCGTCAGGGAGGCAATAATTACTTCCCCCAAATTCAACTAACCGTGCTAGAGCAACCAGGGCGGGAAGAGTTGACACAAGCCCTAGAACAAGGACGATACCACGTCCTGCATTACGCAGGGCATAGTAATTTAGGTCCTAATGGGGGCGAGATTTATCTTGTCAGTCGCAGAACAGGATTAACAGAAACTTTAAGTGGGGATGATCTAGCAGGCTTACTCGTCAACAATAATATCCAAATGGCAGTGTTTAACTCTTGCTTAGGAGCATACACTGCTACCTCAGATCCGGCTGCCGACACGGGCGAACGTAATCTCACAGAAAGCCTCGTAAAACGAGGGATTAAGAGTGTTTTGGCAATGTCAGAACGCATTCCTGATGATGTAGCCCTAACGCTAACACAACTGTTTTATCGTAATCTTGCACGAGGATATACAGTAGATCTCTGTGTGAGTAGGATGCGGCAAGGATTAATTGCTGCTTATGGTTCGCATCAGATGTACTGGGCATTACCCATTTTGTATCTCCAGCCAGAGTTTGATGGCTATCTCAGCCCAGACATGGATTTACATCAGGGTATGAAGCTACTTAACGAGTACAATCCTACCTATGCGGATGAAGCAGATAATGTTGAGATGCCTTTGCCAATAGAAGGTATGATGTCCCCCATTTATGTAAAAGAGTCTCCTGAACTAGACTGGCTAGGTGAAGATACTTGGGGCGATGATCTCGTTGATGAAATCTATGATGACCCAACTACTTACGCAGAAGATTCTGCTATTGTTAACGATCTATTCCGCCAGATCAATAACTCGTCATCTAGTCATGAGCAGTCTCATATGACTGCTGAACTGATAAACGACGATGTTGGTGAAAATAACATCTACGGAAGGCAGTTTTCAGGAGAAATAGGTTCACAAAATAGTGACTTAGAGATGTGGGCACAAATCCCACCAGGAGAAGAATATAGTAGACAAACGACTGATGATACAGCTAGGTTTGAGTTACCCTTTGGAAACCAAGACTTTGAGGAAGCCCAGACTCAAAATTGGGAATCTAATTTCTCAGAACTATACCAATCTACCCCATCACAACAAGTTTTATCAGGACGCAGCGTAAGAAAAAAACTGGGGTCAATTTTTGGAATTGTCGCAATAAGTGCGATCGCATCTGTTGTTGGTTTTAGTTGGTGGCGTAGTAATCACCAAGTGTCACAGCAACCTCACGTTTCTACATTGCCTACTCAATCTCCACCTAGCCAAAATCATCCCCAAGTTAATTTAAAAACCGATGCAAATGGAATTGTGACCGCTTATGCTTATGAAAAATTAAGCAAGGGCGATTTGCAAACAGGACTTCCGGCTGTAGAAGAATTACTTAACCGTGGTGCACTTGATAAAGCTAAAGCCGCGCTTGATGTTATTCCCCAAGCCCAAGCTGATGATCCATCTGTCAACTTTTTCAAGGGACGATTAACTTGGCAGTTTATCCAGGCAGGAGACAAAAAATATACGGTTGATGACGCTCGTCGTTACTGGGAAACCGCAGCTAAAGCGCGACCAGATTCTCTTGTATATACAAATGCCTTGGGCTTTGCTTATTACGCAGAAGACAACTTGAATCGAGCCAATGATTCTTGGTTCAAAGCTTTGAACGTCGCTGTTAAACAGCAAAACGCAAACACCACTAGCACAGCAGTTGCAGCTCCACCACCAACACCTGGGCTAGATGCTTTAACAGCCTACGCTGGGTTGGCACTCGGCTTGTATAAAACTGCCTATGCGCAACCTCCTAATAAACGCCAGCAATACCTTAATGAAGCAATCAAGCTTCGTCAAATGGTCGTAAAAGATGATCCCGTAAATTTCCAGCTCGATCAACTGCGGAAAAATTGGCTATGGTCAGAAAAGTCTATTGATGATTGGCGATCGCTCCTCCAACTTAAAAATGAGAGCAGAGCAATGGCTAGGCATTGAATCAGTTATCAGTTACCAGTTATCAGTTATCAGTAACCGTTTAGAAGGTGATTAAGACACAAAGCTGAATTTTAGCCACTCAATTTTTAATTGAGTGGGGGTCTTAAACGCTTGTACACAAGTGGTCGCCAGATGGTTCGGGTATTGATAAAATGTGCGTTTATGCTAAATCAGCATTAATCTCAAGGGATCTAAACGAATGTGCCATGGGAAAGGTTGATCTTTCATGATTGCCCATCTTTCCTTGAAAACTTCTGCTTGTAGATGGTAATCTTGAGGGCCATCAGAAGAAGAATTAAGCTTAAGAAATAACGTCATTCTGTGCGGCGTTTCGATAGTCTTTACCAACCAACCAGGGAAGGTATTAACTTGATTGGGGTTGTTCGTAAAAGTTATTTGATGGGCGCGAATTCCTACGTGGGAGAAAGTTTCTGGGATAGGTTCAATAACTTCGAGTGTACAATCCCAGTCTATCGCCTCCACATGTTGAGAATCTCTTACAACAGCACGAGAAAAGTTCTTACATCCTGTCAATTGAGCAACAATTAAGTTTGTTGGTTTCTCAAAAATTTCTTGTTTAGAGCCAGATTGAACAACTTTCCCTTGCTGCATTACTAACAAATTTGGGCAAATACGATAAGCCTCTTCCATATCATGGGTTACAAATAGAGTGACACCATGATACGAATCAAGTGTTTCAATCATCTGCTGTGCCAATTGGCTGCGCAAATAAGTATCTAGTGCGGAAAACGGCTCATCTAATAGTAGCGCCTCCGGTTGACTTGCTAAAGCTCTTGCTAAGGCTACCCTCTGTTGTTGACCACCAGAGAGTTGATGAGGATACCGATCGCCTAAGCCTTGCAACTGCAATGCTATCAGTTGTCTTTCTACCTCTTGCCGAATTGATGAACCTGATACTCCTTTAGGTAAGCCAAAGGAGATGTTTTGCGCCACAGTCATATTAGGAAACAGAGCGTAGTTCTGTACTAAAAAACCGAGGCGGCGATCGCGCGGCGGTACATTAATTTTCTGTTCCGAGTCGAATAACACCCGTTCATTCAAAACAATGCGCCCTTTTGTTGGTGTTTCTATTCCTGCAATGCAGCGCAAAATCATGCTCTTGCCAGCCCCAGATCCTCCCAGCAATCCCAATGGTTGCTCATCGCTGCTGAGAGCCACTTTCAAGTTAAAGCCAGCAAGCTTTTTCTCAATGTCTATAACCAGTCCTTGGGGAGTTGAAAAAGTGGGAGCATGCTGATCTACTTGTGTAGAGGAAGAAGAAATTCCCACACCCTTCGTTTTCTCCCGAATTTCTTGCCAAATATTTACTACAACGATCCCAGATAGTGAAATCGCCATGATTACTATTGCCCAAAACCATGCTTGATTCATATCTCCGGCTTCTACGGCAAAATAGATAGCCATTGGGATCGTTTGGGTTTGTTCAGGAATGTTACCTGCTAGCATTAAAGTCGCACCGAATTCACCCAAGGCACGGGCAAAAGCTAGAGTCGTTGCTGCTAAAATTCCAGGGAATGCTAACGGTAAAGTAATTTGCCAAAAAATTCTTAACTCCGATGCCCCAAGAGTCCTTGCTACCTGTAATATATTTTTGTCGATTTGCGCGAAAGCCCCCTGCGCTGTTTTATACATTAATGGGAAAGAAACCACTGTAGCTGCGATCGCCGCACCATACCACGTGAAGACAACGCTGAAGTTTAAAGGCTCCATCAGTTTCCCTAGTGGTCCATTTTTACCAAACAGTAGTAGTAATAAGAAGCCAACAACCGTCGGAGGCAAGATCAAGGGAGAAACAAATATACCTTCAATCAGGGATTTTCCTTTACCTCGGTACTCCAGCATCCAATAGGCTGCTGCAATACCAAGGAAAAACGTTATAAATGTAGCAACTAATGAAACTTTCAGGGAGATCCATAAAGGAGAAAGGTCTAGGGGCATATTAAACAAGGAGTCAGAATTCAGAATTCAGAATTCAGAATTAATTTACATAGGAATTTAAACTTCTCTATTCATTCGCCAGTTGCACAGAACTCCTCGTGAAGAAGGCAGAAGTGGCTCCTCCTGACTCCTGACTCCTGACTCCTGAATACTTTATATCAGCGGCTTACAACTGGCTATTGCACAAGAAAACCGTATTTCTGAAGTATGTTCTTAGATTGGTCGCCAGATAAAAACTGGACAAATGTCTTAGCAACATCACTATTTTTACTTGCTTTAAGTACTGCCATAGGGTAAACAATTGGAGAGTGGGACTTCTCGTCAACAACGACAGCAACTTTTACCTTATTAGAGATTTTGGCATCAGATGCATAAACTAACCCTGCATCGGCGTTGCCACTTTCTACCGCAGCTAGGACTTGTCGGACGTTGTTACCATAGACTAATTTGGGTTTAATTTGGTCATAAATCCCTGATTGTTTGAACGCTTGGTCAGCATATTGTCCGGCGGGAACACTTCTAGGTTCACCAACTGCAATTTTCTTAAACTTTGAGTCGGTCAGGTTACTCAAGGAATTGATGCCAACACTACTATTACTAGGCACAATCAAGACCAGACGGTTATTTGCTAGATTTGTGCGGCTACCGGTCAGCAGCAACCCTTTTTGCTCGAGTGCATCCATTTGCTTCTTCCCAGCAGAAATAAATATGTCTACCGGAGCACCTTGTTCTATTTGTTGCTGCAACGCGCCAGAAGCTCCAAAGTTGTAATTAATATTAACGTTCGATTTAGTTTGCTGGTAGAGGGGCTTGATTTCTTCCATAGCATTTTGCAAGCTAGCAGCTGCAGATACCAACAGGCTTGCATTTGACTGTGCTGCTACCTTAGAGAGATCAAGTAACTGAAAACTAACTACCACAAGCAAACTAGCAATGGTTGTGGCAATCAAGCTAAAAATTCGTCTTCTCTTCATAGAGTTCGATTATGCTCAACTAATACCAACTTAATCAGTATCTTACCAGAGAAAATTGGTAAAGTCTCCCAAAACCCGGGAATATATATATAAAGGAGTCAGGAGTCAGAATACAGGAGTCAGAATGCACCACCCATAAAGGAATTTCAACCCCTCCGCATGGTAACGAGAAGGGCGCGTGGTTTTAACCAGTATTTATTTATCATTCTGACTTCTGACTCCTGACTCCTGAATTCTTCATAAAGGCATAAATGTAAAAATTTATTGAACGGTTTTACAACCACAGAAGTCTTAATATATGGCATCAATCAATTTGTGGGGAGATTGCCCAAATTAATGAGTTCGCGTACTCACTTTGTGCCTTCAAGTGATTAAAAACTTAGGGTGCTGATTTTTTGGTGTGCCCATGACTCCCCGTGATGCAAATTACCCTTTAGGAGTCGTGTTGTCTATGACTAGTCGTTTTAAAGATATGAATCGAGTTATTGAACTTCTTCCAGTCATCATCAGCTTTTTAGTTGCAACATTGTTGACTTTGTCTACTCTATCTCCCCAAGTTAAAGGGAGTGTAGCTCTAAAGTCCCCAGAAATGCATCATCACAACAAAAATCATGTTCATTGAGAAGAAGTCAGGAGTCAGAATTCAGAAGTCAGGAGTCAGGAGTCAGAATTCAGGAGTTAGAAGCAGCCTCAATGAAATGCAAATTCAACCCTCTGCTCCCCCTGCCTCCCCCGCTTACCAACTTTTGACTTCCCCGTAGGGGCTGCTCCCTCTTATTTCCTAGAAAGAGGTACATAAACTGGATTCCCAGGAGTTTGTAAAGGAGTTTCAGATTGGCTTGGCATTTGTTGTAATGTAGGTGGTAATGGGTCAATTAAACTAGGCGTTTTAGTTTGAGAAGTTGGTGATTGATCTGGTTTGGGCTGTACAGACTGGATAATAGGGGTTTGAGCAACCTGATTTTGTCTTTGCAACATTGCAATTTGCTGGACTAAGTCCTCAACCTTGTCGGCTTGGGCAATGTTACCTTGTTCGCGATATCTATCTCGAGCATATTTAAAGGAAACCTTGGCTTGCTTGAAGTTCCTCTCGTTATACAACATGACTCCCAAGTTGTAGTATGCTGTGGGATCATTGGGAATTTCTTGAATGGCTTTTATGTAGGTGTCAATAGCAAGGGATGTTTTACCTTCAAGTGCTAAAATAGAGCCTATGTTATTGTAAGCAACAGCATTTTTAGGATTTAGCTCTAAAAACTTGCGATAAGCAGCGATCGCTTCAGTGTTTTGTCCTTGTTCTTGTAGCGCGATCGCTAAGTTAAAGACAGCATTGGCATTACTGCTATCAAGATTAATCGCTTGTTGATAAGTAGCGATCGCCTCCTGTTTTTGACCTTGCTCATATAGTCCCAAACCCAAATTATATAAAGCTGGTACCATTGTTGGATTTACTACTAAAGCTTGGCGATAAGAGGTGATTGCTGCTGCCGTTTGTCCTTGCTTGTGCAACGTTAACCCCAAGTTATAATAAGCTTCGCAAAGATTAGGATTAATTCTAATCGCTTCAGTATATTCTTGAATTGCTCCGTCCAAGCGATTTTGTAGCAATAAGATATTACCTAAGTAGTTGCGTGCTGTCCCAACATTAGGATCTCGCTCCAAGGCTTGACGAAAAGCATTTTCTGCTGTTTGTAAATCTTTGCGATAATAGCGCATCACTCCCTGTTGGTACAAACTAGCTGCTTCTAGATCTTGAGTAGGAACATTTTGTGCTAGCAGCTTGCTCCCAGGTAACTCAGTACCCGTCAGCACCAACAAAATAGAAGTCACACACAAAACTCTCTTGCCCGGCACAAGCCGCGTTTTCAAGGTAGAGTCAAACCATTTATAGATTCGATATTTATGAAACATTAATGGTACACCTGGACTTATATGTATATGCTCTTCAGTCAGGGTACCCATTACGAAACTCAAAATTGAGATGAAACAGAAAAATGTTGGGGCATGGGGCATGGGGCATGGGGCACCCCTGCGGGGAAGTCAAAAGTCAAAAGTCAAAATTGCTCCCTGCCCCCTGCTCCCTGCTCCCTGCTCCCTGCTCCCTTTAATTCACATTTGCTTCAGCAAAAATCCCGTGGAATTCGATGTCTCTGGCTGCTGTGCAGATTTTGTTTTGTTGTTCAAGTATTTTTGCTAATCCACCTCTTTCAAACTCTGGTGGTAAAGCGATCCTTTGCTCGGTTAATACAGGCATGACTTCCCAACAGTGGCGGCAGAACCAGTAAATGACATGACCATGTATATGGCGTAGAAGCCGAGACGAACAGCAAGGGCAAGTATTCATTTTTCTTAACTCTCTAATAATATAAAATTATTCAATCGAGCTCAACAGCTTCCGATTGCATCGAAGAAATTACGGAAATTACGCTCCTCATATCTTTAGAATAAATTTAAAAAATGAGGAAGTTGTGAGGAAAATATAAATTTTATCATTAATAATACTTAAATCCGTAATATTACTTAAGTTGTCAATTTTAAGTAATATTACTTAAAATAATCCTCACAATTTCCTCATATTGTTTTCCTATAATTAAGACTAGCGATCAGGGTTACGCAGAGTACACGTAGGCCTATAATAAAAGGACTAGGAAATATGTTTCAAAAAATTTTGGTTGCTGTAGATAATAATACAGAGAAGACTGAAATAGATCGGCATGTTTTTGATGAAGCTGTATCTTTAGCAAAAGCAATGAATGCTCATCTAATGTTGCTGCATGTTTTCTATCCGTTCGATGATGAATTCTTCAACCCTTTGGTGGTTGAACCGCATATTGTTCACCCTACCCTATACACAGAAACGAGTAATCAATACATCAAGCGGCTAGAAGAATGTAAACAAGAGGGAGTTGATCTGTTAACATCTTTACGCGAACAAGCAATTACTGCTGGAGTGACTGCGGAATTTACTTTAAAAGCAGGTGATGCAGGTCGTATGATTTGTGAAGTTGCCCGTAATTGGGAGGCTGACTTAATTGTTGTAGGTCGTAGAGGTTATAGGGGATTCAGCGAATTTTTACTCGGCAGTGTCAGCAATTATGTGCTGCATCATGCTCCTTGTTCGGTGTTAACAGTGCAAGGTGCGATTCATGCAAGTGCAGCTAGTTAAGAAAGTAAAGTTAGAGAGACTCGTAATATGAGGATTCTCATAGTAGAGGATGATGAGGTGACAGCCAAAGCTCTGACAACAGTCCTGTGTCACCACAATTATGCAGTTGAAGTTGCTACAGATGGTCAATCAGCATGGGAGTTGGTAAAAGCTTTTGACTATGACTTAATCATGCTTGATGTTATGTTACCCAAGCTGGATGGGATTAGCCTTTGCCGGTGCGTGCGATCGCACGGCTTGAAAATGCCAATCCTCTTGCTTACAGGTAGAGACAGTAGCCATGATAAAGCAATTGGGTTAGATGCAGGTGCAGATGATTATGTCGTCAAACCCTTTGACTCTGAAGAGTTAGTGGCGCGTGTGCGTGCTTTATTGCGTCGGGGGAATTCGACCTCACAACCTGTACTGGAGTGGGGAAACTTACGCTTTGATCCTAGTACAGCCGAGGTGAACTATGAAACGCAACCGCTACATTTAACTCCTAAGGAGTATGCGTTACTGGAATTGTTTTTGCGAAATCCTCGGCGGGTATTTAGTTGTAGTGCAATTCTCGATCATGTATGGTCTTTTGACCATGCACCAGGTGAAGAGGCTGTTAGAACTCAGATCAAAGGTTTACGCCAGAAATTAAAAGCAGTAGGTGCATCCGGAGATTTGATAGAAACTGTTTATGGAATTGGGTATCGCCTTAAACCATTACAAGCAACAACTACGGTTATTGGTAAGAGTGAAGCCGTCGAACAGATTCAGCAGCAGACTTTGGCATCATTAGTCTCTGTGTGGAATCGATTTAAAGATAAAATTAGTCAGCAGGTGTCTGTTCTAGAACAAGCTGCTACAGATATATTGTCAAATACAATAAATCAGGAATTACTCACTCAAGCACAACACCAAGCTCATACATTAGCAGGTTCATTAGGTACTTTTGGATTTACTAAAGGTTCTGAGCTAGCTCGAAAGATTGAACATTTATTGCAAAATGGTTCTATAGGGGCGAAAGAAGGTAAGCATCTGCATAAATTAGTAGAGGCATTACGCCAGCAAATTGATTCACCCCTAAAGCTGGTTTCAGCAGAACACACACCCAACGACGAACGACCCTTTCTATTAATAGTTGATAGCGATCGCCCACTTGCTAGTAAATTAGCGATTGAGGCTGATCTCCAGGGAATACGAGCAGAAGTGGCGACGAACTTATCTGAAGCCAAACAGATGATACATGATCATCATCCTAATGTGGTACTACTTGACCCGACTGTTGCCGACACAACAGAGGAGGGTTTAGCACTATTGGCACAATTGTCTCGGGAAACCCCACCAGTAGCTGTTTTGGTATTTACAGCACAAGACAGTTTAAGAGATCGCGTTGAAGTGGCTAGATTAGGTGGACGTGCCTTTTTCCAAAAACCAGTATCTCCTTTTCAAGTGATTGAGGCAGTTACTCAGATTTTACAACAAGCTGATATACGCACAGAAGCAGTGGTGATGATTGTGGACGACGACATCGAAATTTTAGCCACCCTGCGAACCTTGCTTGAGCCTTGGGGACTTAAGGTGATTTCCCTCAACGATCCACAGCGTTTTTGGGAAACGTTAGAAGCATCTCTACCAGATTTGCTGATTCTGGATATAAAAATGCCACATGTCAGTGGTGTCGAACTCTGCCAAGTCGTGCGCAATGATCCGCGTTGGAGCGGACTCCCGATACTTTTTTTGACGGCTCACACAGACGCAGCTACCCTAAATCAAGTGTTTGCCGTTGGTGCAGATGATTTTGTGAGCAAGCCTATAATAGGACCAGAACTTGTCACTCGCATCATCAATCGCTTGGAACGAATTAAACTGCTGCGGAATTTGGCTGAAGTTGATCCGCTGACTACGGTATTTAATCGTCGTCGCGCCACTGAAGATCTCAATAAGTTCTTGCACTTGAGTCAGCGCTATAATCAACCTCTGTGCTTAGCTATTCTAAATTTAGATAACTTTAAGCAAGTTAATGAAACTTTTGGCCATACAGTTGGTGATAGTGTATTACGCCGAGTAGGACAACTTCTCAAACAAACATTTCCCTGCGAAGATGTTATAGCTAGGTGGGGTGGTGAAGAGTTCATCGTGGGTATGTACGGTATGACTAGAAACGATGCCTTACAGCAACTAGTTCGTCTAAAAGAATCTTTGCAAGCACAAGAGTTTATTACTCCTAATGGCATTAAGTTTCCAGTTACTTTCAGCACTGGTATAGTCCAGTACCCTGTAGACGGCACTGACTTGGAATCATTGTATCAGTCTGCGCGGGTTGCACTTTATCAAACCAAGGTAAGTGGGTGCAATACTGCTTAAGCTGCTAGCTTTGCGATGCTCATGCGCAAAGCGGCAATCATGCGATAGCGGGCATAGCTGCGCCCAAGGCGCGTTGGCGCAGCCTCTCCGTCAGGAGAAGCGTCTCTAGTACCCCTGCGCTTAAGCAAGCGTGACAAGCAGCGTCTCCCAAGAGCGAGAAGAGAAGCGCTGCTCGCACTCGCGAGATCGCGTTCTACTAAAAGAGACTTCCAAATACAACAAGGGGGAGAATTTCTTGGAGTTCATTAAGTACTTCAAAAGTTGTAAGTTCTGAACAGATCCACCATAAAAAGGAAGTTAAATTAATTCACCTTACCAACTTGCCTATACAAACAATTGGAATTAATATAACTTGATAACCTACATTTAAACAAAAAATTTCGTTGTTGACCATAACATAAACACAAGACGGTATTCGTTTCCTTTCTAAAAGAATAGAGGTTCTGGAATTACGCTAATGAGTTAAAATTGCAAGATGAACGCTCCTTTACCTGACAATGAAGCAGCTCGACTTGTCGCTCTTAGCAAATACGAAAAGAGCCTCAATGCGCGGGTTAACCAGCAAGCAGCCGTAGCTAAATTAGGTCAATTGGCTTTAGAGGGTTGTGACCTTTATACGTTAATGGACGAAGCTGTTGCTCTGGTTATCCAAAGTCTTGAAGTTGAGTATTGTGAGGTGTTAGAACTTATTGAAGACGGTAAAGCGGCCCTTTTACGAGCAGGCGGTGGATGGCAAGAAGGGCTTGTGGGTTCTGCGAAAGTGAGTACAGATATGAATTCTCAAGCAGGCTATATCCTATTGGCGAAAGAGCCTTTGATTGTTGAGAATCAACATAACGAAACTAGATTTAGCAATTCTCCTTTGTTGGAGCAACATCAAGTCATCAGCAGTTTAAGCGTAATTATTCTAGGACAAAACATGCCTTATGGCATCTTAGCTGCACATACTACTGAACAAAGAACATTCGTCCAAGACGACATTAATTTTCTGCAAGCTATTGCTAATGTGCTTGCACAAGTAATTTCGCGTAAATGTTCAGAACAAACTCTACAAGCATCACTGAAAAATCTAGCTGATCTCAAGTTTGCGCTAGATCAGTCTTCAATTGTAGCAATCACTGATCCCAATGGAACAATTACTTACGTTAACGATAAATTTTGCGAAATTTCAAAATATTCTAGAGTCGAACTATTGGGACAAAACTATCGCATCATTAATTCTGGATATCATTCTAAAGAATTCTTTCGATTGATGTGGCAGACTATTACTAGTGGAGAAGTTTGGAAAGGCCAGATCAAAAATCGTTCTAAGGATGGAACATTTTACTGGATAGAGACAACAATAGTACCTTTGTTAAATAGTCATTGTCAACCTGAGCAATACGTGGCGATTCATAACGACATCACAGAACGCAAACGTGCTGAACAAGCACTTCAACAAAGTGAAGAGCGTTTTCGGGCTTTAGTGGATGGTGTGAAAGACTACGCAATTTTTATGCTTGATCCTAATGGATTTATTATCAGTTGGAATCACGGAGCAGAGCGTATTAACGGCTATCTTATGGAGGAAATTTTAGGACATCATTTTTCATGCTTTTTTCCTGTTGAAGAAATTGAAAATAATAAGCCGCAGCAAGAATTGAATACGGCTTCTTTGCAAGGTCGCTTTGAAGGTGAAGGTTGGCGCTTACGTAAGGACGGATCTCTGTTTTGGGCAAATGAGATTATTACAGCCTTACGTAATGAATCTGGACAGCTACAAGGCTTTTCTACAGTGATCCGCGATGTTACTGAGCGGCAGCAAATAGAGCAAGCACTGCGCAAAGCTAAGGATGAGCTAGAAATGAGAGTAGCAGAACGCACGGCTGAGTTGATTAGCGTTAATGAGCAGTTACAAGCAGAACTAGATGAACGTAAGCGGACACAGGAAGCACTGCGGGTGTCACAAGCTCGCTTTGCTGGTATTTTAGATATTGCTGACGATGCTATTATCTCTGTAGATATAAACCAACATATTAATCTTTTCAATCAGGGAGCAGAAAAGATTTTCGGTTACACTGCTAAGGAGGTTCTTGGTCAACCACTCGATTTGCTTTTACCACTGCAATATAGCCAAGTTCATCGCCAGCATGTTGTAGAGTTTGCTTCTTCTTCTGGTAAAGCTCGTCGGATGGGAGAACGTAGGAAGATTTTAGCTCGTCGCAAAGATGGTACCCAGTTCCCGGCAGAAGCTTCTATCTCCAAGCTGGAAATCGGCGAAGAAACAGTATTTACAGTTATTCTCCGCGATATTACGGCTAATTTGCAATCGCAGGAAGCTCTTGAGCGCCTTAGTCGTCAGAACGTGTTGATTTTAAATTCAATGGGAGAGGGCTTGTGTGGATTGGACAAATCGGGCAGAATCACCTTTGTAAATTCAGCGGCGGCTAAGTTGCTGGGATACAACGACATAGAATTAATTGGTCAATCGATAGAAATTATCTTACCCCACTCAAATTCAGATGGCAGACCCTACTCCTTGACAAATTCTCCTATCTATGCATCGCTATCGGATGCATCTGTGCATCAAGTAACTAACGAAGTCTTTCGGCGCAAAAACAATTCGAGTTTTTCTGTAGAGTATGTATCAACACCCATAAAAGAGCAAGGTGAGGTGAAAGGGGCTGTGATTACCTTTAAGGACATTACTGACCGCCAGATGGTAGAACGGATGAAAGATGAGTTCATTTCTGTAGTCAGTCATGAACTACGCACTCCTTTAACTTCAATTCATGGTTCTTTAGGTATGCTGGCTAGTGGTTTGGTTGATCCCAGTTCTCAAAGGGGTAAGCGCTTGCTAGCAATTGCTGTAGATAGCACTGAGCGCTTGGTGCGTCTGGTTAATGACATCCTCGATATTGAGCGGATTAAGTCGGGTAAGGAGACAATGATGAAGCATGCTAGTGATGCGGCTGATTTAATGACGGAAGCAATAGATGTCATGCAACCTATGGCACAGCAATATGAAGTGAATTTATCTGTGTTACCTGTATCGGTTCAGCTCTGGGTTGATGGCGATCGCATCATTCAAACTCTAACTAATCTATTGAGCAATGCTATCAAATTCTCTCGGCCAGGAGGTACAGTTTGGTTAAGTGCTAATTGTCACGAAAATTATATAATATTTCAAGTCAAGGATCAGGGGCGGGGTATCCCCAGCGATAAGCTGGAAGCTATTTTTGAACGCTTTCAACAGGTTGATGCTTCTGATTCTCGTCTCCACGAAGGTACTGGTTTAGGTTTGGCAATTTGTCGTAGTATTGTGCAGCAGCACTCTGGGCGTATTTGGGTTGAAAGTGAATTGGGAAAAGGTAGTAGCTTTTACTTTAGTCTACCTATTTTGACTGTACCAGAATCACCTAGAAATAAAAGCAGGGAACCATGAAAACTAAATGCATCTTAGTCATCGATAACGAGGAATACATCGGAGAAATTGCGCAGATTTGCTTAGAAACTGTTGCAGGCTGGAAGGTTTTGACTGCTCGCTCTGGGCATTCTGGATTAATTCTGGCAGAGAATGAACAACCTGATGCTATACTCTTGGATGTCATGATGCCTGATATGGATGGCCCTACTACCTTTCAACATTTACAGGCTAATCCTGCAACTCAAGATATTCCAGTGATTTTTCTGACAGCTAAAGCTCAAGCTTATGATCGTGCTCGGTATGCTTCTATGGGAGTTCAAGCTGCGATCGCTAAACCTTTTAATCCGCTAGAATTAGCAAGTCTTGTGGCAGAAGCTTTGAACTGGAAGTTGTGAAGAAGAATTCAGATCTCAGGATTCAGAAGAATAAATACTGAGCTAAAACCACATATGGACTCGTTACCAAGACAGAAATTGAAACTTTTCTTAAAACACCATCTCTTTATGGGTGGTGTATTCTGACTCCTGACTCCTGACTCCTGACTCCTAAATTGGTATTATGCCATTTCCAGAGCAACCTGACGGCAAGACTTGGCGCAATGACGGCACATTTGAGCGCAGGCTTTCATTCGGGGATCATCGTTCATTTTTTCACACTCTTGAGCGCAGCGATCACATATTACGGCACTAATAGCACAGATATGTGTGTACAAATCGGAAGCCCGAAGCATAAAATCAGCACAAGTCTTGCAGATTTCTGCACAATCAAGCATCAAGGTAACATAAGCTGGTTCAGCATACACACCACCCTTTTGTAAGCAGTATGTCATGGTATTTAAGCAGATGCTGTAACAATTCAAGCAGTTGTTAATACACTGCTCCATTTCTGGGTTCACTTGGTTCCAGGTAAGTGGTTGTCTGGTCATGATTTTCCCTGTTAAATTCCATGGGTTGAGCTTAAAATAAGGTCGTCTTTTCTTAAGCTTTACCTTAGAAAATTAGAGGTGCCTTAGCAACCTCTAAGGGAAGCGGCTCTGATCTTGCTAATGGGGGAAAAATTATTTCTAACTTTTATATCCCATGTTAAGCAAATGGTAACTATTTTCTGAGTAACTGTAAGAACAGGGAGCTAGTTTGACTACAGCCTATAAGCTCACTTGAGTTACTCACCCTACCATTATCCTCCAAAAGTGTAGTTTTGGCATAAATGGAAAGAATTAAATAGACCAACACAGATAATAGCACAATGGTATTAATAGATGTATTGGCTTAAGTACCCAAAGCTAAATCTCTGAACTTTAGTGTGAAAGTAGTCCAGCCAGCACTACTTTCAACTTCAATAGTTCCTTGTAGTTGTTCGACTAACTTCTGTACTAAAGCTAACCCTAACCCTGAACCATTTTGTTTATAGTCGTCAGGTTTAGCAACACGATAGAATTTATCAAAAACTCGTGGCAAGGCTGCTTGTGGAATTTCTGCTGAATTGCTAATACTAAAGATAGTACGCGAGGCAGGGAATGACGGAGCCAATGCTGTTAATGAGCCTGCTGACTTCAGGCATCTAGCATCATGAGGTACTGGTAATTTATCATTTCCCTGCTTTTGATTGTTCTCGTCGAGCGCCCATACTGGACTTTTTTCGTAGCCAACCTTTAGGATAATTTTGCCACCTACTGGAGTATACTTACAGGCATTATTCAGCAATTCAATAAAGATTCGCGCTAAACTCGTATGATCTGACACTAATGGTGGTATATCAGATGGGAGATCAAGTTGAAGAGTTTGTTGGCGTTCTTGAGTACGAATCAAAAATGACTCTGTAATGTTATGCAACCAGTATTCTAACAGCAAGGGTTCTGGTGTGACTAAGGGAGTTGTTGCTGCTTCAACTCGTTGGAGATCTAGCAGATCGTTGACTAGTTCAAGCTCGCGATCGCACTCAACTTGCAAAATCTCTAGATATCGCTGAGTTTGGTCGTCGGTGCTGATTGATTGTAGTATTTGAACTGCCATCATAATATTGCACAGAGGAGTCCGTAACTCATGAGAAACGGTGTTCAAGAAGTTATCTTTAAGAGCATTGAGTTGTTCTAATTGTGCTACAAGTTGTTCTTGCTCGATTTGTTTGTGATGTGTATCGAGAATGCGTTCTTGTTCAGCAATATCAAGTATCTTGCAGATTGCTTCCTCTGTACGTTTGCGTTCATTCACTTCTGTAAGTAGAGCTGCATTTGCTGCGTCTAGTTCACCAGGACTAGGCAAAGCCAGTGCTTTAGGTAATAACGATATGAGTTTTATAGCCGTAAATACAGAGATGAAAGCTGTGATGGTCTTGACTAATCCAAATAACCAATAAACAGGATGCAAGAGCGTCGAGGCTTCGATGACATGAGCTGTACCACAAACAACAATGAATGTTCCGAACATTAAGAACATCCGATTGAAAAGCGAATCTCGTTTAGCGTCGACAAAATAAACTAGGACTACTGCAATTGAATAATAGGCAAGTGCAATCACTAAATCCGATATCACATGAAAGGATAACAATCCTGGGAACCAAAGATAGCAATGACTTTGAGGTATAAACTGTTGAGATAAAAGAATGTGTAAAAATTCCATATATTTGCTGGTGCTACTGACTATCTCAATGTAAACTTCAACTGAAATTAAGTATTTCCTCTTATAGACTATATATAAAATCTTGATTGTGTCACCCCAAAATTACTGAAATTATGTAAATAATATTATTTTTTTTTAATGCTTGTAAAGTGTTTGTACTATTGACATTCATGCTTTTGTGCGGTATAAGACTACTATTTACCAGGGTATCGAAGCTAGTTAATCTGTAGACAATAAGCTTTCCAGTAAAGCATCGTCTCCCTATATATCTGTATTTGCACCTAAATTGTAAGTTTCGTCTTCAGCACAAAAGAGGATATTGACAATACATCTGCACTCCATCCAATTCTCTATCAACAGCAAGCTCGCGAGTGCAAAAGAATCAATCGCGATCACCATTGTGTTGAATTACAAGTTCAAGGACTAGAGAATAGAATCTAATTTTGTCCTCATCCTTAGCAAATAAACTATATAATTGACTTTACATTACTTTACATATGCCTGAAAGCTATGCTCACTGCAATCCTGTTTGACTTAGACGGAACTATAGTGAACACTGACCCAGTACACTACCAGGCTTGGCGAGAAATGCTGTTAAGCTATGGCATAGAAATTGACGAAATATTCTACAAAGCGAGAATTAGTGGGCGGCTGAACCCAGAAATTGTTAAAGATATCCTGCCACAATTATCACCAGAAGCAGGTGCTTTATTTGCAGATGAAAAAGAAGCTCTCTTCCGTGAAAAAGCATCGCACCTCAAACCACTAGAAGGATTTTCTGAACTTTTAGCATGGACAGACACGCATCATCTGAAACGTGCTTTAGTAACAAATGCACCTAGACTAAATGCTGAATTTATGCTTGAAGTTTTGAAGATAAAAGACGTCTTTGATGTCGTCGTTTTAGCAGAGGATTGCATCGCAGGTAAACCAGATCCTGCACCCTATGAGGCTGCTTTGCATAGGTTAGGTATAACAGCAGAACAGGCGATCGCTTTAGAAGACTCACCCTCTGGAATTCGTTCGGCTGTCAGTGCCAAACTCCGTACCATTGGCATTGCTTCCACCCACGATCCGCAAGTTCTACAGCAAAATGGGGCATTTATGGCTATTCCAGATTTTACAGATTTACAATTGTGGACATTTCTTAACTCTTTGTTAGAAGATTTAACCTCAACTACTCCTCTTCAAAGTTGTGAGTCTTAAACTTTAAGGTGCGACAATTTTCACTTACTGTACGAATCACATGGTCTGGGACTCCGTTAGGTAATTGCACCTGAACTTCCAAAGTAACTTTCACATCTGCATCTACTAAACTTGCTAAGTGTTGCAGAACTTCGTTGACTACAAGTCCAGCATCTCGTGTCACACGCACTGGATCTAAATCAACTGATCCATAAAACCGGCGCAGTTGCTTCTGTGGCGGTGTTGTAGGAGTTGAATTGCCTGGACTCGTTCCAGTATCCTTTGTAGTAGCAGTGCTGTTGCTATTGGTTGCTTCCTCTCCTCAATATGGTTCGTATTGCGCCAGATATAAGGGTCAAGGACTTCTTGGCGCAGAAGTGTGGCAGAATAGCTTAAGTGGCAGCCTTACTCTATAGTATATTTTAAAACTTAAGCAACAGCATAGCCTGTATGTTGCCTGACGTTAGGCGGGTGAAATCCTAAGACAATTTTATCTTTGGGAATACCTGCGGCTACTAATTCGTAAGTTACACCATCTTCTGTGTCATCCCGTTGCACCCAGATTTTGCCATCAATAATGTCAATATGAACTAAGCAGCCGTGAATTCGCTTGACACCATCCCAGCCTAGAGTTACTAGCATATAACTATCATTTTCACTATCAAACACTGCTTTACATTTAATATCGGCGTAGGAATACGGGATTTGTGTGTAGGGTACTAATACCTGTTTGATGATGTGTCGATAATTATCTAAGGTATCCATTGAATAATCCCCTCAGTTTCTGGATTGAAAACAAGTAACTTGAGATTTTCACTTTCTATTAAAAGTCTACCAATTGGTTCTTGAAACAAAGCTGTAAATACACTGTCACGCACTGCCAAATACAATGTTCTTTCAGGTGTTAGGCGTTGGATAACAGCACGATACATAACAAATCCGCCAATTGCATCTTTGAGATCCGCCATTTCTGAGGGACTGACAAAACTTTTAATTTCTACAGCACCAATTCACTTGCCAACGCTACAGCACCCCATAAAGGCGCGTCATCACCCAATGCAGCCGAAACAATTTCAAAATTCACTTCAGGTAAAGCAGTCTCTCGCGCCTTTTTCTTCACTACGTCCCACCAACCTTTGCCTGCTTTGGTTACACTACCACCCAGCACAAAGCGCTGGGGATTCATCAAGTTTGCTATATTCCCTATACCTACACCAAGCGATCGCGCAGATCTATACAAAAGTTCCACAGCCAAATCATCCCCAGCAGCAGCAGCTTCACTCACGACTTTCCCCGTAATCAAGTCTAAATTACTCCCCACCAAACCCCGCAACACCTCTCCTCTGTTTCCTTGCTGTTCCAGTTCCTCCCTTGCATCTTGCGCCATATATGGTCCAGAAGCCAACCTTTCGACGCATCCTCGCTTTCCACACAAACAAACTGGACCATTCGGATCTACAACCATGTGTCCAATCTCGCCAGCCATCCCTTCTGCACCTCGCCAAGGTTTACCATTAAGAATCCAACCACCCCCTACTCCAGTGCTAATGGTAATGTAAAACAAGCTATTGTATCCCTGACCCGCACCAAAACGATGTTCTCCTAAAGCAGCAACATTAGCATCGTTGTCTACACTAACAGGAACACCAAATTCCTCTGCCAACAAATCTCGTAAGGGAAGATTTTCCCACCCTGGAACATGATGAGATAATCGCACCTTCCCAGTCGTCGCGTCTACTGGTCCTCCAAAACTCACACCAATAGCAGATGGTTTTGCTTTTTCTAGGAGAGAATAAATGAGCGATCGCATAATTTCTAAATCAGTCTTAGCATTTGCATTTGTTGGCGATAAAGCACGCTCATAACCTACCCATTCCCTCGAACCTGCATGTGCGATCGCCGCTGCAAGCTTTGTTCCTCCAAAATCGAGCGCCAGTAATAATGTCATAAGATTTTTCAACTAAAATTTCACTATATATTTATCAAGATTTATGACACAAACAGTAGCAATTACAGAAGCGATTACCACTTTATCAGACGCAGAAAATCGATTCGGCTTAGTCCGTGTTGAATCCGAACAGTTTTTCACAGAGTGGAATGAAGGATTATTGTCTGAAATTACAGAAGCGGAAAAAGCTTCCGTCGATGTCTTGCGCCGACGGTATCTCTATCATCGTGCTGCTGGTGATTTATTAGAACAGCGTTTTGCAAATTCTCAAACATCTTGGTCAGGTCATCTGCGCCTTCGACAGGAATAAACTTTAACTCCCAATGCCCCATGCCCCATGCCCAATGCCCCATCAAGTTTTCCCCAGCATCTGCAAATTATGTAAAGTCGCAAATAATCCACCCTGCTGTAGGAGTTCTTCATGAGTTCCCTGTTCAATTAATTCCCCTTGCTTGAGAACAAAAATTCGATCTACATCGCGAATGGTAGACAAACGATGAGCGATGATAATAGCAGTACGTCCTACCAAAAGCTCATTCAAAGCTTTCTGAATTAAGGCTTCTGTACCTACATCTAAACTAGCTGTCGCTTCATCCAAGACCAAAATTTCTGGATCACGAATAGCTGCACGAGCAAAAGCTAAAAGTTGCTTTTGACCATGAGAAAGATTTGTACCCCTTTCCCTCAGTTGGGTGTCATAGGCTTGCGGCAGTTGTTCAATAAACTGAGCAACATTGGTTTTTTCTGCTGCTTCTTGAATTTCATCAAAGCTATAGCCATCTCCTAGGGTAATATTGCTTCTGACATTACCCGCAAATAAAAAGCCTTCTTGTAAAATGACTCCCATATAACGGCGCAGTTCTGCTTGGGGTAAGTCTCGGATATCTATTCCGTCTATTAGAATACGTCCTTTACTCGGTTCATATAAGCGACACAAAAGACGAATGATGGAACTTTTCCCCGCGCCTGTGGGACCAACTAAAGCAACTTTCTCTCCTGGTAAGATCGTGAAGTCGAGGTCTTTGATCACATAATCATCGTTTTTATATGCAAACCAGACGTGTTCAAAGCGAATTTCTCCCCGATTTGGGGAATTTGTAGTGCTAAGATCTGCATTATCTAGTTGCTCGCTAAATTCTAAAAATCCAGGAAGCTCATCGATATAGCCCAATGTAGTATCCAATATCGAGAATTCTGTATCGGTTCGATCCTTAATTTCTATTGGTTCATCTAAAATATCACTAACACGCTCAATGGCTGTAAAACCTGCCTGAATAGTCGTAAATTTTTCTGCAAATTGTCTTAGAGGGTCGAATAATCGCTGAGCATACAATACAAATGCAGATAATACCCCAAAAGTTAACTGTTTTTGTAAAAGTAAAAAACCCCCTGTCCATAGAACACCTGCAACAGCAATAAGAGCAATCCACTCTAATGTTGCGGACACTGCTGAATCATAAAAAATGGTCTCATCCATTTCTTGTATATAACGTGTATTGGTAGACCTAAACAATTCAGCATTAAATTTTTCTCGTCGGAACAATTGGACTACATTCATACCGACAATATTTTCTTGGAGTTGGGAATTAAGTACAGATAGTTCTTCTCTGGCTTTATAATTAGCCTTGCGGTATCGCTGCTGAAAGTAAACAATTAACCCAGTAACTGGTAATAGCATCACTAGTAGTAACAGTGCTAGTTTCCAATTCAGCGAAAGCATAAAACCAACTAGCACCACCATGGAAAACAAATCTGAGAAAATTCCAATCGCTCCTGTAGAAAATACATCTCCTAATACTTCCACATCACTAGTAAGTCTAGTAATTAATTTACCTACAGGTGTCTTGTCAAAAAAGCGAACGGCCAAAGATGTTACATGATCAAACAGATCTTGGCGAATTTCCGCAGTTATTTGCTGTCCTATTCTCTGTACCAAATAACCCTGCACACCTGTCAAAGTCAGTTGTACGGTTACTGTAATCAGCAACAACGTAACAATAATATCAAGACCTTCTATCAGTGGGCGATTCTTCAAAAATTCGTACGTGCTAGGTTCAGAGCGAATTAGAGAGATAGCCTGTCCAATTAGCATTGGTTGTACAGCGTTAGCTATTGCAATTGGCACAAGTAAAAAAATACCCAGCATTAACAGCCGTCTGCTACGACGGGCATAAGGCACTAAACGCAAAAATAACCGCCAGTCGTTTTCACGCCGACGGGATTTTCTGCCAAAATTCTTTAAAGATTTAGTAGCACTCATAACAGAGTATTATATGAAATTTTGACAAAAAAGTATACATACTCAATAAATATAGCCCAGTATCACAGACAAAGGTAATCTGTATCTGGTAGGAACAATCTGGTGATTTGGTCAGAATAAATTTAATTCAGAAGTAGCAGCGGGAGCAAGAGATTTTCATATTTAGGAGTAAAACTTGTTTCAATGTGTCTTTGTAACACAACTCCCGCGCTATCTGTAGCGATATTATGCAAGACAAGCTGCTAAGTCTGCATCTGGTTCGGTAATTGGCGCTAAATTATACTTCTGCGACAGAAGCTTAAAGACATTTGGTGAGATAAATGCTGGTAGCGTTGGTCCTAGGCGAATATCTTTTATTCCTAAGTGAAGTAAGGTGAGTAATATAGCGACGGCTTTCTGTTCGTACCAAGATAGAATCATTGATAGTGGCAACTGGTTTACATCAACCTCGAAGGCTTTTGCTAGGGCGATCGCAATTTGAATTGCTGAGTAAGCATCGTTACATTGGCCCATATCAAGCAAGCGCGGGATACCTCCAATATGACCCAAATCCTTGTCAAAGAATCGGAATTTACCGCAAGCAAGAGTTAAAACGATACAATCATTGGGAACTTTTTCCACTAATTCAGCATAATAATTACGATCAGGTTTTGCTCCATCACAGCCTCCAACCAAGAAGAAATGACGAATTTGTCCTCCTTTAACGGCTGCTATTATCTGGTCTGCTACACTCAAAACCGCGTTCCGTGCAAAACCTGTTGTTACTTGACGTGGTTCATTTTTTGCTACTTCATCTTCTGTAAATCCTCGCAGTTCTAAAGCTTTGCGAATTGCAGGAGTAAAATCAACGCTACCATCAACCCCGGTAGCCAAATAATTCAATCCTGGAAAGCCAACAGGACCAATACTAAATAACTTATCTTCATAGTTATCATGAGGTGGCATTAAGCAATTGGTTGTAATGATAATCGCACCAGGGAATTTCGCAAATTCCTTAGTTTGATTCTGCCAAGCTGTACCGTAGTGTCCGTAGAAATGTGGATAGATTTTTTTGAGAAGGGGATAACCATGAGCCGGTAGCAATTCCCCGTGTGTGTAAACTGTAATACCAGTATCGACAGTCTGTTTCAAGACAGCTTCAAGTTGGGGGATATCATGACCAGAAACAAGAATCGCTTTACCTGCTTTTGGGTGAAGGGCAACTTTTGTGGGAACAGGATGACCGTAAGTGTTAGTGTGCCCAGCGTCTAGAAGTTCCATAGTCCGCAGGTTAATTTCACCAACTTTCAGCGCTAAGCTTACCCAATCATCTAAACTCAAGTCTTGAGTGTCGAGCTTTGCTAAAGCTTCGTAACAGAATTGATAAACTCGTTCGTCCTCTTGCCCTAATTCTTGCGCATGGAATGCGTAGGAAGCTACTCCTTTGAGCCCGTACAGCACTGTTAGTTTGAGGGAAAATATATCAACGTTTTTTCCCGATTGACTAATGAATTTCAGAGTCAGGTCTTGGCCTTGTTCCGACAAGCTAGAATCGAAACAGGGTTCGTAGCAGGATAATTCTGACCAATTTTGTGATACGCCTGTTGCTTGCTCTATTTGGAGTTTTAGCTGCTCGCGATAGGCGATCGCGCGTCGAATATAATCGATAAAGCGCTTTTGGTCAAAGTTCACGTTAGTCATTGTGGCAAAGATTGCTTCGCAGTTAAACACATCGACTTCATGAGTGGAAATGCCAAACTCACGCGCGCGTAATGCTACAGGTGCAAGTCCTCGCAAGCAATAAATTAATAAATCTTGAACGCCGTTAACCTCTGGGCTTTTACCACAAGCACCCCATTGATGACATCCTTGACCACTGGCGGTTTGTTCACATTGTTCGCAAAACATATTGCGCATCTCCTCAAAATTGCCTGCGTTCATCATATGCAACCTGGCAGAGGATTGTCTTTGACTTAAGTCAAGAATTTGATAGTTTTAATACTTACGAAATATTACGATATGAAAAACTCTGTTAATAATCAATCAGAATTTGTGAATTTTCTTAACCAAACCCAAATGTTTCAAGGGTTATCACAAGAGCATCTTGGCAGGATCAGCGATATTGCGATCGCGCAACTTTATAACAAAGGAGATATGATTTTTCATCAGGGAGATGAAGCAAAGGGGTTCTTTGTTGTTAAATCAGGTAGAGTTAAGGTTTTTAAACAATCAGCAGATGGAAAAGAACAGATTTTGCACGTTTTTGGATTAGGCGACCATTTTGCAGAAGTCCCAGCTTTTGATGGTAAATGTTACCCTGCTTCAGCCGCAGGGATCGAGAAAACAGAGTTATTATTTTTTCCCCGCACCTCCTTTCTAGAATTACTAGAAAAGCAACCAACTTTGGCAGTTAATATGCTCAAAAGCTTTGCCCGCCATTTACGACGATTTTCTCACCTAATCGATAATCTCTCCTTACGAGAAGTTCCAGCCAGACTAGCAACTTATTTATTGAATTTAAGCGAACGGACAGGTAATTTGGAAACTGTAGAACTTGATTTAACCAAGGGACAGTTAGCAGCAATGTTAGGGACAATCCCTGAAACCCTATCGCGTGTTTTTTACAAACTCAGTCGTGACGGTTTGATTAAAATAGACGGCTCTAAAATTAGCCTCCTCAATCGGGAGGCTTTGAGTAAATTAGTTGATGGTGTTTGAACAATGATTCAAGGAATTAGCCATATTACAGGGTCAGTTATCAGTTATCATTTTGGCTGATAACTGATAACTGTTCACTGATAACTGTGTTTGGAAAGGTATCGCCTCCTATCCAATTCAGCCCAACATATATTCATCTAATACTGTTCGTTGTCTGAAAGGTAGTACAGTTCCGCCTTTGATGTGCCTTTCGAGCCAATCTTCTATGTCAGCTAATATTTCCTGATAATTGAGATCGTGATGAAGGGCGTGACAGCTTTCAGAGTATTCGTAACGCTCTTTATCTGGGAAACCAATCTTTTCAAAGAAAATACGACTACCTTCTGGAAGAGCCACCTGATCAGCTTCACCATGAAGAATCAAGATAGGTACTTGTAAATCATTTGCATGAGATTGAATCCAAGCGACTGTATCTAAAAACTCTGTTGCTAGACGAGCGCTACCTCTTGAATGCATATATCGATCTTGTCTCAAGGTTGCAAGCACGCTCTCCTCCCGTGAAACTCTCGAACGAGCAAAACTAGTATTGAGTGCGAAGCGTGGCATCACTTGTGAGAGTGTCCGCCCTAGAGTCAGTTGGACAGGCGAGATACCAATTTTTCCCAAGGGAGGAGCCATCGTAATCACACCCTGAATTCCAGTTGGGACTCGAAGAACGTAATCCAAAATAATCAATCCGCCTAAACTATGCCCTAAGAGAAAACGTGGACATCTATGTTCCTGTGCCTCAATCAGTTTGAGGAAGGCTCTTAAGTCTTCTCGAAATTCAGACCAACTTGTGATATGTCCTCGTTGCCCTTGTGAACGTCCATGTCCACGTAAATCCAATCCATAAACAGCATATCCAGCCCTAACAAGGTGCTTGAACACATTGCTAAACAAACCACTATGGCTACCTAACCCATGTAAAATCACTACGATTGCATCTGGTTTGCCAAATGGGTGCCAGCTTTGATAATAGAGGTCTAGTCCTCTAACTCCTTTGAGGCTTCCTTCTCGATGTTCCATTCTCAAGATGTCTTACCCTGTTATTTAATGCTTTAAAAGTAAAGTACGTTTAATGCATCGGATTATAGTATTTTATTTTTTTTAAGTAAAGAGTTTTTCAGGCCATAATTTTTTGGACAACTTTAGCAGAACTCATTCCTCTCTTCATACGCTAAGAACCGGAATCAGTTGAAATTTTTGATGAAATTTTCTATACTACTAAATATCGATCAATTCACAGTATTTTTGCTCAGTCCCGATCCCATAACAAAGCCCCTACTCTTAAACATAGGGATTTGCTAGTTTATCACTAAGCATCTTCGTCGAGAATAAACAACACAGGGAAAATTATGCCGAGATTCGATAGACCACAACCACCAGTTTTTGAGCGAGTTGAAGAAGAACGTCTCTACCGGAAACAACGTCTCGCTGCTGCATTTCGCCTGTTTGGTCGTTTTGGCTTTAGCGAAGGAATAGCAGGTCATATTACTGCTCGCGATCCAGAATTTACCGACCATTTTTGGGTAAATCCATTAGGAAAATACTTCGGTCATATCCGCGTTTCTGACCTGATTTTACTTAATAAAGAAGGTGAAGTTGTTAAGGGAGATGCTTCAGTCAATCGGGCAGCCTTTGCGATTCATTCCCAAGTTCATGAGGCGCGCCCCGATATAGTTGCAGCCGCTCATGCTCATTCCCTGCATGGTAAATCTTGGTCGAGTCTTGGTCGCTTGCTTGATCCGTTAACTCAAGATTCTTGTGCTTTTTATCAAGACCACGCCTTGTTTACAGAGTATAATGGTGTAGTTTTAGATACCTCAGAAGGTCAAAAAATAGGTGAAGCATTAGGTGATAAAAAAGCTGTCATCTTGCAAAATCACGGCTTTTTAACAGTAGGACAGACAGTAGATGAAGCTGCATGGTGGTATATCAGTTTTGAGCGATCGGCTCAAGCACAACTTTTAGCGGAAGCAGCAGGTAAACCTATTTCCATAAATCACGAAACAGCTACTTTAACCCGTAGCCAAGTAGGAACCCATTCAGCGGGGTGGTTTAGCTTTCAACCTCTGTACGACAGAATTGTGCGGGAAGAACCTGATTTGTTGGAATAGATTATTGCCCTCAGTCAGTTGGGAGGATGAGGAGGATATTGCTCTCCTCATATCTTGCACCTAGGCTGTCAGCCAGCCAGCCAGCGATTTAAATCGCTGGCTGATAGCTAAAGTCCTCTCAAGAGGACTGATAAAGGATTTCAGTCCATTTCAATGGACTTAAGCTATTAGCCCGGAACTTAAGTTCTGGGCGGGATATCGGGCTAATTTATATTCCTACCTGTATTCAGCAACGCCGTCGAATGAACACCACTGTGGTAAAATCGAACAGCTACAAGTATTGAAAAATTAAACATTTAAACTTGTAAATGAATCAATATCCTTTGTGTACTATAGTAATTTCATCCCAAGTACCACCAGATGAAATAGAGTCTTTAGAAACATCGCTGGAGCTAAGTTCGATAAAGTTACAAAAGTCACCAAGTCGGATCGTAGGTGCAGATGACATAGTTTTTGTGGCCACAGTATTAGGGGGGATAGCAGCAACAGCGGATTTAATAGATAAAAGTATCAAGGTGGCTAAGGCGCTGAATAATTGGCGGCGAAAAATGCGAGAAAAAGGGATAGAACCAAAAGGAAAGTTAGAACACCCAGATCGTTCCTTTATTGACTTAAGCACTGCTACTGATGAAGAAATAGAGCAATGGTTTTCTCAAAAGTAGCTGTAAAAGTTCCCATTAATCCAGGAGTAAAAGAAAGTACTGGACAAGATAATTCGTTCAGTAATCAAATCCTGATATTGTTTTCAGCCCCTCTACTCAATGAAGACTTATCGCCAGTAGAAACTTTATCAATACAGGAAGAAATTGATGCGATCGCTTCAGTATTAAACGATCTATCTCACCCGATAGCAGTGGAAATAGTGGTGAAAGTAGCGACATCAAGGACTCTACAAGATGTGTTGTCTAGTCGTGTCAAACCACTGATTATTCATTTTATTGGTCATGGAATGAGACACGAAGAGAGTACAGCCCTGGTGTTAGAAGATGATCTGGGAATGGCTCGTTGTTTTAGCGAAGAAGAACTAGCGATCGCCTTATCGAATCACAACCAACCACCCTGTCAATTAGCACTATTGAATGCTTGTCATTCAGAAAAGCTAGCTGAAGCGTTTGTAAAAGCAGAAGTATATCATGTAATTGCGGTTAACGCAGAAGATACAATTTTAGATCTTGCAGCCCGATGTTTTTCTCGCCGACTTTATCAAGCATTATTTAATCAAGATACAGTTGCTAATAGTTTTTTACAGAGTCGAAGTGCAGTTAAACTAGATGATAAATTAAGAAAACTGTTTAACTCCGTTACTTTTCAAAAGGGAGTTAATTTCGATGAAGCCTTCAAGTTTCGATTATTACCCCAAATTTCCCATGATCAATCGCTGATTATAGAGCCAGCAGATTCACACCAAGTTATCTATCCCCAGTGGTCAAATACTAATATTCGCCGTAACGATCCAAACTTTGTTGGACGTAAACAAGAAATACACCAAGTCATTAAAGTGCTGGTAGAGTCAGACAAACGTTGTATTGCTCTTCATGGAATGGGGGGAATAGGTAAAACTGCTTTAGCTTATGCTATTGGTCAGTGGTTACATGAGCGCGATCGCTATAAAGATGGAGTTTGGTTTATTAGTTTGCGCGATACTGATTCTGTAGGAACGCTTATTGTCAAAGTTAAACAGACTCTTGAATTAAGTAGTTTCTCCTTAGAGAGAGAGTTAAAGAATCGTCGAGTGTTTTTGATTCTCGATGATTTAGATAAATTGATCGAGAAAGAACCCAGTGATC
This sequence comes from Aetokthonos hydrillicola CCALA 1050, assembly GCF_017591665.1. Lineage (GTDB taxonomy): Bacteria > Cyanobacteriota > Cyanobacteriia > Cyanobacteriales > Nostocaceae > Aetokthonos > Aetokthonos hydrillicola. The sequence continues at coordinate 127,199 of NZ_JAAKGC010000008.1, forward strand.
TAACTGAACTTTTGAACTCGCTTTTGGAACAGAGTCCTCATTTAAGGTTGTTGTTAACTTCTCGTGATTCTGTAGTAAGGGATATTGTTTATTGTCATCAAGAAGAAGTTTGCAGCATGGGAGCATCAGAAACAAAAGAGATATTTAGAAAGTATGCTCCATCACAAGAACAATGGGGAGACAATGATGATTTGTTCTTAGATTTTCGGCTTTTAGTAAAGTTTCTAGATGGCTATCCCTTACCCATTAGACTAGCAGCATCTTATATGGCAGAAACTCAATATACTCTTAAAATGCTGCGGGAAGAATTGGTCAGTGAACCGATGGAAGTTCTAGATAGCTATTCTCCTGAAAAAAGAAAAGAAAGGAGTCTGCGTATAACGTTAGAACTCTCTTTTGATAAATTATCAGTAGAAGCTCAAGATATATTTCCTTTGTTGGCGTTCTTTCCCAGTGGGTTGAGTCTGGATTTAGCTAAAGCTATTTGGGGTAGAAATGGAAATAAGGCTTTGATGGAATTGTTCAAGTTTTCAATGGCAGAAAAGTCTTCAACTGCAACTGATTGGAGAGTCACTTTACCTGAACCTGCGCGTAGTTATGCAGAAAGTAAATTGCAAAAAGGAAGAGGACTTGACTATCTTGCTCCTCAAGTTTTAGAGTTTTATTATGACAGTTTTTGTGACAGAGTTCTTAAACTTTTTGGTAATCGAGATGAGAAGAAGGCGCAGCAGTTGCTTCTGCAAGAAAACTCAAATTTGATTTTATTTCTTGTATGGGGCTATGAATATGAAAATAATTCAAATAAAATCTGTTACAGTGCTGGAATAACAGCTTCGTTAAGTCCTTATTGGCGTTGGATTGAACCGAACAAAGATCCAAGAGCTAGATTAGATCAGGCTTTAGCCGCAGCCCAAAGAAATCAGGATGGAGAGGGAGAAGATTTAGTTAGAAATGTTATAGATGCTTTTTCTGCTAAAGAAGAATTTAAAGATGTTCAATCTTTGGGACTTCAAAGTGATTTACTAAACTCCTTTGAGTTTGAAACCGTCACCGTCAACCGTCGCGGCGAAATTATCGAACGAGAAATCAAACAAGCCCAATGCTTTAACGAAGACTTGGGTGAGGGGATTACCTTAGAAATGGTAGCCATCCCCAGTGGAAAATTCCTGATGGGTTCACCCGAAGGGGAAGGATACGATTCTGAAAAACCTCAGCATGAAGTAACGATTCAAGCCTTCTATATGGGGAAATACCAAATTACCCAAGGACAATGGAGGGTAGTGGCTGCATTACCCAAAATTAACCGTGACTTAGAACTCGAACCCTCGTACTTTAAAGGAAAAAATTTACCAGTTGAACAAGTTTCGTGGTATGAAGCAGTAGAGTTCTGCGATCGCCTCTCTCGTTTAACAGGCAAGCCCTACTGTTTACCGAGTGAAGCAGAATGGGAATATGCCTGTCGTGCTGGTACGACAACTCCATTCCACTTTGGCGAGACTATCACATCAGATTTAGCAAATTACAATGCTGGATACACTTACGCTGATGTTCCTAAAGGTGAGTACAGGAATAAAACAATACCAGTAGGTAAATTGGGTCTAGCAAATGCCTTCGGTTTGTTTGATATGCACGGCAACGTCTGGGAATGGTGTGCAGATCCATGGCATGGCAATTATGAGGGAGCGCCGATAGATGGTAATCCTTGGCTAATTGATAATAATTCTCAATACCGACTGCTGCGTGGTGGTTCGTGGGACCTCATTCCGAGGTTCTGTCGTTCGGCGTATCGCTTCGGGTTCGCGCGCGTCGACTGGAACTACTTCGGTGTGGGTTTTCGCGTGGTTGTGGTTGGTGCAGCCAGGACTTATTAGCCCTTTGCACTTTTGCCCTTCTGCTCTCTGCGCTTCTTCTCTTTGCCCTTGGGAAGTGTAGCGGAGCGGAACGATCAATTTTTTTTACAGATTTATCAGGTAACTCTGTTCCTAATAACCATAACATATAAATTCGAGCATGTAAATCCTATACCAAAGTTTTCTGATTAATGCAGGAAGTTCGCCGTTTGGCACAGGTGAATCAGGTTCCCTTGGAACAATGGTTGATTACCGTGATCGAACGGCATGTAGCAGCCGAGCGATCTCTCAGTCACTTATGGAAAGCAGCACAAGCCGCTGATTATGATCGCTTTGATCAAATTTTGGCAAGAGTGCCTGATGTCAATCCCATCCTGGGAGCTAAATTGTAGCTAGCAGGCTCCTAGAGTTCATCATGTCAAGGAATGAAGATAAAGAATTACATTTTTTATCCTAACCCACACACTACACTCTTTAATCTTCATGTGGTTGGAATTCCTCCTTTCCTGCTCCACATATTGGACAAACCCAATCCTCTGGGATGTTTTCAAAAGCTGTTCCTGGTTCTACGCCACCTTCTGGATCGCCGTCTTCTGGGTTATACACATGTCCACAGATGCCGCATAGGTATTCTTGCATGTTCTTTTGCTACCTTATATTGTTTGCCTTACCTCATATTCTCACGCTTAATCAACATTCTGATCCAACCAGAAAATTTATATAGTTGGTGGGCAATGCCCACCCTCCGAACTGCAAAGGGCTATAGTTTTTTCATGAACTACTTATAAGAGGAACACCTAACCATCCAGCAAAGTTTTCTTGCTGCGTAGAATTAGGATTAGGAATTGGTATGAGTTGATACCTATTAGGGCGTGAATGAGTTAAGGTGACAGGATAGGTACGCAGTTCGTCTTGATGGAAAACTGTAATTTGAATAGTGTCATTTGGTTGGTAATCTTTAAGGCGATCGCTTAATTGACTCGCCGTCACTTTTATGCCATCTATTGCCAACAGTTCATCACCAGGATCAATTCCTGCTAGTTGAGCAGGCGAACCTGCTTCAACAAACTTAATTAAATCCCTTCCATTGTCAGCAGTTACCCTGACTCCGAGGAAAGGTTCCTCATCACTATCCGCTTCTAGCCGTAAGCCAAAAGGTTCTAAGTAGTCGTTAAAAGGCAATTCCTCAGTACCGTCAATATAACGGGCAAAGAAATCAGATAAATCTATTCTCGCGACAGATTCAATAACTTGCTGCAATTGTTCTGGGGTGTAGCCAATTTCTGGTTTGCCAAATTTTTGCCACATAAGGAGCATGACATCGTCAAGCGATCGCTGGTTTCTATGGAGTGACCGAATTAACAAATCCAGCATCAAAGATACCATTTCGCCTTTTAAATAGTAAGAAATTTGGGAATTACCACTATTAGCGTCTTGACGATACAGCTTGATCCAAGCATCAAAACTTGACTCAGAAACGCTTTGTACGTGGCGTCCTGGTGTATTAAGAAACCTAGTGATTTCTTTGCTACAATTGCTTAAGAATGTCTTAAGATCATACACCCCTGCGCGTAAGGGAATTAGTAAATCGTAGTAACTCGTTGTTCCCTCACAAAACCATAGGGATGGTGTGTAATTTTCGCCGTCGTAATCAAAAACTTCCAGTGCTTTAGGGCGAATGCGCTTAACGTTCCACAAGTGAAAGAACTCGTGTGCGACCAATTGCATAAAACGATCATACTTGTCGCGATCGCGAAATCCGAATCGCTGATAAATTAACGAGCAACAGTTCTTATGCTCCAACCCTCCATAAGATTGGGAAGCTAGATGTAGCAAAAACACGTATCGTTGATATGGCAAACCACCGAACATCTGTGCTTCGACGGTGATCATTTTCTTAAAATCAGCAATCATCTGCTGTACTGAGAAATTGCCTTGTCCCCAGACTGCCAATTCATGAGGTTTTCCTAGTACCTCAAAGTGGTAGATTTGGTGAGTGCCAATTTCAAAAGGACTATCTACAAGGGTATCGAAATCGCAAGCATAGAAAGTGTTCGTTTGTCCGGTAACTGAGGGTAATGCAGTTGTTACCTGCCACTGTGTATATGGCGGTATAATAGTCACCTGGATTGATTGATTTTCCCAGCCTGGTAGTCTAAAAAACAATGCTGCTCCATTAAAATAACCGTGTTTTGCATCCAAGTGATTTGTCCGTACAGATAAATCATTTGCAAAAATGCGGTATCTTACGCTTATGTCTTTTAAGCCCCTTGTTTCTACCTGCCAGTGATTCTTGTTAATTTTTTGCCAAGCTAAGGGCTTTTCTCCTGAGAAAGCGCCAAAATCCTGTAAATGTTTAGAGTATTCACGCACTAAGTACGAACCTGGAGTCCACACCGGTAGTTTCAAATCAAGAGTTGGTAATGGGAAGCCTTTTAGGCATAAGGTTACCTCAAACAGGTGCGTTTCTGGTTGAGGCATTGCCACTTGGTAGTGAATTGTTGGTAAGCTTTCCTCAATAGTGATATTGGGGCGAAGTGCAGCTGCTTCAGTCATTTGTATTTATGAGTCTAAATTTTTGAGTTATTAGTCAATAGCAAGATATGGGTTAAACCCGCACTCGGCAAACAAGATATCTTTTTAAACCCGCCTGTACATTGTTCAATAGTCGAAATAGTTACAATATCACTAATTATGGACTACTGCCGACTACGGACGCTGTTAGACTTTGCCAGCCAAATTTATTAACTGTTTAAAGTTAATCAGATAAACTACCTGATTTATACTGTCAATTTTAATCCAACCTTTCTCCTGTAGCTTTTCCATAATTTTGGTAGTTTCTTCGACACCAATTTCTGTAACATCTGCTAGATCTTTGTAGGGAATCTGAAAAATTTCCTTTCCCGTGTCTGATTCTTGACCATAGTTTTCAGCTAAATTAACTAAAGTATGGGCAAGTTTAACGGCTGGAGGTGAAGACCTAATTTGCAAGCGCATATTAACATGTCGCAATCTCCGCACCATCAGTTGGAGCATTCGGTGATGTAGCTGCGGATCTTTGAACAATATTTGAATCAAGCTTTCTCTGGAAATACTTAGTAACTTAACGGGCGAGAGAGCAATGACATCTGTTGAGCGAGGAGACTCATCTAAAATCGCCATTTCTCCAAAAAAATCGCCACGACCTAGAATTGCCAAGGCGATAGAATCTTCACCGACAGTGCGTCGAACTTTAACCCAGCCAGAAACAACGAAGTAAAGTGCGTTACCCCAAGCGTCTTCCATCAAAACGGCTCGTCCAGCTGGGGATTCATGTTCAATTGCAACAGAAAGCAGCCATTCCACAGTTTGGGGGCTGGCTGTACTCATTAACGGGAAAAGTCCACTAAAAGCGTCAATCTGCATGAAATATTTGCAAAAAATGAATCAGGAGCAAAAATAATGGGTTTGTTACTATACTTGCTAGGATAGCTTTGATAAATAGATTTTAGTTATTATCCGACCATTTGTTGTGGTATATATTTTTCTGTTGTGTGTCTTACTGTCCCGTAGAGCCTATACGGTTGGGTTAAGCCGTAAAGGAAAAAGGGAAAAGGTTAAAATTTAACCTTTCCCCTTTTTCCAGGCTGAAACAGAGGTCAAGAGTGCTGATCCAAACCAGATTATTCTTGAGTTCTGAGTGATTGGGCGATCAGGTAGATTTTACTCCACTCACCGAGAACCTGATGGGTTTTCAGTTTTAACTGTTGAGCAATCTCGTCAAATCCATGATCTGCTTTGCGCAACTCTAAAATCTGCTGTTGGGTAGCCGTCAATTTTTCTATCATCACAACAAATAGTTTCTCAGTGAGTCCAAAATTGTGTTCCTTTGCAGAAATTGACAGCCAGTTCTCCACGAGTTCTGGTTCACCTTTAAGACTAAACACACGTACAGCGTGGTAGCTAATTTTTTCTCGTAACCGATAGACTTCCTTCGTCGGCTTATTTAATTTTTTGGCGATTTCATCTTGAGACTTCCCTTGTAAGTAGAGTTTTAGCCAGTACACTGCTTCTTCACCTAAATTTTCGCGCAAATAATTTTCAAACTCTTGTTTGACCATTTGGCGCAGTGCCTGTTGCTCTGACTGTTCTTGTGCTTCTTGATACTCAGCAACCACCTGGCTGTCCATGAGGTTGACCCGATTGTCACTATCATCCGTAAGAACTTCTTCCGAGACTAGCCTCACTGAGTCACTAGCTGGAACCTGGGTTAAGCCACCTCGTTGAGTACGACGCAGATAATTAACAAACCGATATACTAATAAAGGTTGATTGCGTACTGGTCGCAAACAATACTCTTCTAATGCAGCGAAAAGTAAAGAATTCTGTAGTCGTACATCATCTGTTAGTTCTGCTACGGAAGCCATTTGCTGTTGTATGTAGCTATCGCTTTGCAGTAACTCTTGTAAGACTTCTTGTAAAACATCCAATACAGTTCGTTGGCGATCGCGACTTAAGGATACCCAAGTTCTAATTTTATTTCGCAACGTCACTAAACTTGCTAGTCGATTGATCAGGTTGCGATAAGCACGTTCGCGCCCTAAACCCAAGTATCTTTGAATTAAAATCCGATAGCGATATTCCATCGCTTGCTTGGCTATATCCAATTCCTTGGGGTTGAGCATGTCAAAACGTTTTGAGTCGCTTCCCATAAGCCAGCGAATGATACTTTGTCTGGAAGCCTCACTTTGTTGTGGGCATTCCACTTCTAACCGCTGTTGCCAATATTGCTCCAGTTTTTCCACCTCTGGTGCCATGGTGAGATTGCACTCCTCGAAACTCTGTTTTGAAGTTTTCATGACAACCCCTGTTTCTCCCGCTCAACATTTTCAATGGCAGTTGCCCCTAGAATGATGTCCATAACGACATCTGGTGTGATTCTACTCTTATTAGATTTTCGCTCAAGGAACTTATGCAGTAGTTTCTATGTTTTTTCCTAACTTTGAGACCAAACGTACCTTGAATCTAAGCTTGAATCAGCAATTTTTTCAACTACGAGATCTCCCAGCCTAGATTACGTGGAAATACATGTTAACTACTCTTGGGATTTGGGAAAGTTGACATTTTGCACCTGATAATATATCCATTCACCTTAATCTTGACGCTGTTTTGTCCATATAAGTTTCACTCCTGTAGAGTCTTTCTTCAGAAGTTTAGCGCTATATTTATTTTTTTATACAGGTGATTTTCAGGTAAGGCAATTATGCTGCAGGTAGAGGGCAGAGGATTAATGAAGTTGATACGATACATTCTAGCTTTCTCGCTTTGACAAGAACGAAAAAGGTACAAGCCCCTAAAATTATTTATGGCGTTCTTACTCTTGAATGCGTGACTTCCCCAAAGGGGCTGACTCCCTCTTCGGTCAAGTGGTGTTAGATGGTAAGTGGCTCGCCCGTAACATAGTCCTCGAACTATAACCCAAACCAGAAGTGGCGGATTTATTGATTTGATGGGGAAATACTATTTACCTTACGTAGGGCGATTAATCCAAGCAGGTTAATTAAACACTTTACAAAGATTGTTGTATAACTGAAATTACAAATGCATCATAGTTTACAAAATTAAGCAAAACTTAATTTTTTGTTAACTTAGAGCTAATCAACGGCCAAGAGGCGAATTCCTAGAATTAACTTGAACGAAGTGCTAAGTACAAAACTGCAATAATTGAGTTGCATTAAGCACCATATCGCGCTTAGGAGTTATAAATCATGACAGTTTCACCCTTGAAAGAGCCTCAAGTACAAGACAAATCCACGATCCAGCAAGCCCCTCTTAGTGCAGAAGAGTTGCGGAATATGAACGCTTACTGGCGTGCGGCAAATTACTTGTCTGTTGGACAAATTTATTTGTTTAAAAATCCGCTACTTAAAGAGCCTCTGAAGTTAGAACACATCAAACCCAGGTTGCTAGGTCACTGGGGTACAACTCCAGGGCTCAATTTTATCTATGTCCATCTTAATCGGGTAATCAAGCGGGATGACCTGAATGTGATCTACATTACTGGCCCTGGTCATGGTGGTCCTGGGTTAGTCGCTAATACTTATTTAGAAGGCACTTACAGCGAATTCTATCCTAACATTTCTCAAGATGCTGAGGGTATGAAAAAACTGTTCAAGCAGTTCTCTTTCCCTGGTGGAATTCCCAGCCACGTCGCACCAGAAACTCCAGGTTCAATTAACGAAGGTGGTGAACTTGGCTATTGCCTCTCTCATGCTTATGGTGCAGCCTTTGATAACCCTGATTTAATTGTTGCCTGTGTTGTAGGTGACGGTGAAGCCGAGACAGGAGCACTTGCTGCCAGTTGGCATTCTAACAAATTCCTCAATCCAGTACGTGATGGTGCAGTATTGCCGATTCTCCATCTAAATGGTTACAAGATTGCTAACCCAACGTTGTTATCGCGGATTAGCCATGAGGACTTAGAAAACTTGTTCTTGGGTTATGGCTACAAACCATACTTTGTCGAGGGTTCTGATCCAGAAAAAGTCCATCAAATCATGGCTGCAACTTTGGATACTGCGATTGCTGAAATTAAAGCAATCCAGCACGATGCTCGTGCCAATGGCGCGAAATCGCTTCCTCGCTGGCCTATGATTATCATGCGTACTCCCAAAGGGTGGACAGGACCGAAGGAAGTAGATGGGAAAAAGACAGAGGATTTTTGGCGATCGCACCAAGTTCCCTTCTCAGAAATGGCAAGTAAGCCAGAACATCTCAAGCTGCTGGAAGACTGGATGAAAAGCTACAAACCAGAAGAACTGTTTGACGAGAACGGGAAGTTGATTGACGAGTTAGCGGAACTAGCACCTGTTGGCGATCGCCGCATGGGAGCAAACCCACATGCTAACGGGGGTTTACTGCTACGCGACTTAAAAATGCCTGATTTCCAAGACTATGCAGTTGATGTTTCTAAACCAGGTTCCACTGTTGCAGAAGCGACCCGCGTTATGGGTAAATTTCTCCGCGACATTATGAAGCGGAATAAGCACAACTTCCGTCTGATGGGTCCAGACGAGACAGCATCAAACCGGTTAGACAGTGTATTTGAAACAACAAACCGGGCTTGGATGGAAGAAATATATTCCTACGATGACCACCTGTCTGCTGATGGTCACGTCATGGAAATTTTGAGTGAACACACCTGTCAAGGTTGGTTAGAAGGCTATCTACTTACCGGTCGCCACGGCTTATTCTCTTGCTATGAAGCATTCATCCATATCGTGGACTCAATGTTTAACCAACACGCGAAATGGCTGAAGACAACCCGCCATATTCCCTGGCGTAGACCAATTGCCTCCCTTAACTACCTACTAACTTCCCACGTTTGGCGGCAGGATCACAACGGTTTTTCTCACCAAGATCCTGGTTTTATAGACCACGTAGTTAACAAGAAAGCGAGTGTCGTTCGGGTTTACCTACCCCCCGACGCTAATACCCTACTATCAGTGACCGACCACTGTTTACGTAGCCGCAATTATGTGAACTTGATTATAGCTGGTAAACAACCTGCATTGCAGTACCTCAACATAGATGATGCGATCAAGCATTGTACCGAAGGTCTTGGGATCTGGGGATGGGCTAGTAATGATCAAGGCGTAGAACCAGACGTTGTGATGGCGTGTGCTGGAGATATTCCCACAATGGAAACCCTAGCTGCTGCTGACTTCTTGCGGCAACATCTCCCCGATATCAAGATTCGGGTAGTGAACGTGGTGGACTTGATGACACTTCAGCCGCCAACCGAGCATCCTCACGGGATCTCTGATTTCGATTATGCAGCACTTTTCACACCCGATAAACCGATTATTTTTGCCTTCCACGGCTACCCTTGGGTGATTCACCGCCTTACCTACCGTCGCCCAAACCATGATAATCTTCATGTTCGGGGATATAAAGAAGAGGGAACAACAACCACTCCCTTCGACATGTGTGTTCTCAACCAGATAGATCGCTATAGTTTAGCCGATGATGTACTTGATCGTATTCACCGATTTAAGTATGAACGTGCTCATGTGAAGCAGCTCATCCACGACAAATTAATCGAGCATAAACTCTATGTCCGCGAACATGGAGATGATATGCCAGAAATCCGTAATTGGAAATGGACTGGTGGATCTGGTGTGGATAAAACACACTCACAAGACAATGGTTCTCCTTCCCAAGAAGGTGCTGAAGGCACAGCAAAATCGAGATCCTAGGTAAGTTCGTAGTTGCGCTACCTTGCGGGAAGCCACTTCGTGTCTACAGCGCACCCAAGCGCAACTACTAACCTTTGAATGTGTTTTACAAAAGTTTACAGATTTTCGATATTACCTTGAAACCAAAAAAGGAATAGCCTGATGAAATTGGAACTATATCAATATGTTGCTCTCCGTCGAAATTTACCAGAACACAACCTCAAACAGGGTGATGTCGCTATGCTAATTGATTATGTAACTCATCCTAGCGGTGGTGAAGATGGCTATATATTAGAAGTATTTAATGCAGCAGGTGACTCTATTGCTGTTTTTACCGTTCCCATGTCAGCAGTAGAAAAAATGCCCAGTAATGCAGTCTTAGCTATTCGCCCCTTAGCACAGTTATCGTAAGGACCAGGATAAAACTCATCATGCAGTATCAGGTCTTTGTTGAGAGTAAATCTCAACAGCGCTTTCTAGCATCAGTTGTTGGGATGCTAAATTTGACTGTAGAAGGTAAGACAGAGGAAGAAGCAATCTCTAACGTAAAATCTGCCCTCAAAGCACAACTAGCAAAGGGTAAGTTTGTAACCATTGAAGTAAATTCACAACAACAGCAGAATGAAAATATACCCAGGATGAATCAAATAAACTAAGACTGCTCTTGCAAAGCTTTTCTAATAGTGTCAGCATCCAATTCTAATATTTCTGCTATTTCTTGAATGCTGACTCCACGCTGAACAAGCTTTGGAATTATTTCTAGCTTAGTCTCTAATTCGACTTCTTCTTTAGTTTCTTGATAAACCCTGGTTTTTTTGAACATATTTAAATTGAGCATGGCTTCTATTTCCTCACGGCTTAAATTAGGAAACTTGTAGACTACAATTGTCTCTATAAATTGTAGAACTTTTTGCTGAATGAGTGTGTCTGTCAGTTCAACTCTTGCTTTGTTAATTAGCTGTTTAGCGAACTCTGGTGCTTGCTTCTGACTCTTTACAATCAATCCCAGAATTCCTATACCCAGAGAATCATTTGCTACTTCATCAAGTTCATCTAAGTAAAAGCATCTTAGATGAGGTTCTACTAAAGAACGATAACGGAGGTGTAAGGAGGTTTCATTGCTACGCCTGTCATAGATAACAACTGCACACCATTCAGGGTTTGGTGGGCGATATTGACGGAAATACAGGAAAATTTCTCCAAACAGCCGTTCGTAGAACTCCTCATCTTTGTAAGTTTGAAGTTCAAGAAAGTATAGTGGTTCGTTTTCAAAGCCTTCAACGGTAGAAAATAAACCATCTAAACGAAAGGATTGTTGTTTAATTTCTGGTGCAGTAAAGTCGTATGCATTTAGGTTTGTGTCAGGTTTACCAATAAGTTCAAAAAAGATTTGTGGTAGTTCTTTAATGAGTTCGTAGAAAAGATTATCTGTTTTCACTTATTTCACCTCACTAAAACAACAGTGCTTTATTAACAGTTGCTTCAGGAAGCATTGCACTGGTACATTGATAAGATCTTATTAGACCTCGAATTTTACTACTTTTTTGAAAATTACACTACGAACCAATGACTGAAAGATTTGTAGTTCCGCTGTTTTTGCGCTCTAGATACGGAGTGGCTGCAATACTGCTCGGTTAAGCCAAAAAGTTAAGTTTAATGTAGGTTGGGTTGAGGAACGAAACCCAACATCTATAAGGTTTTGTTGGGTAACACGAGCGTTCAACCCAACCTACAAAAATTCTTATCCGAGCAGTATTGGGAGTGGCTGTGTGTAGAGTAGTACAAACTACGAACTTAATTACGAATTGTTTGGACAATGAGGTAGACTAGAATCTATGTTTCCAAATTTTCTACCTACCACAGTCAGCCAGCTGACAGAAGCTACTTCCATCGCGCTTGCTCAAAGTATTGAGCAAACAGCTATCAGCACTCCCCTGAGTCCACAACCAATTAACACTACCTACGTGCATCAGGGTAGTGGTGGAATACCGTTACTGTTGATCCACGGGTTCGATAGTTCTATATTAGAGTTTCGTCGCGTTTTACCACTGCTAGCAGCACATCACGAAACTTTGGCTGTTGATTTATTAGGTTTTGGGTTTACAGATAAACCAGCAGGAATACCTTTTAGCAAAGCTTCTATTAAAACTCATCTTTATTATTCTTGGAAATCCCTCATTAACCAACCTGTGATTTTGGTTGGTGCTTCGATGGGAGGCGCAGCAGCGATCGATTTTACCCTGACTTACCCAGAAGTTGTCCAAAAGCTAGTGTTAATTGATAGTGCAGGGATAACAGGTAGTTCACCGTTAGGTAAATTGATATTTCCACCATTCGATTATTTAGCAACTGAGTTCTTGCGTAATCCTAAAGTACGCAGTAGTATTACTCGTACTGCATACAAAAACAAGGAATTAGCATCACTTGACGCTCTATTATGCGCAGGATTACACGTGGAGATATCTAGTTGGAGTAAAGCTTTGATTGCTTTCACCAAAAGTGGTGGTTATAACGCTTTTAGATGGAAGCAATTACAACAGATTGCGCCACCAACACTAATATTATGGGGCGATACTGACAAAATTTTAGGTACTGGGGATGCAAGCAAATTTAAGCGGGCGATTCCACAAAGTGAACTTATCTGGATCAAAGATTGTGGTCATGTCCCTCATCTTGAACAGCCGCAAATTACTACCCAGCATATTGTAGATTTTATCCAGAGATGAACACGGTGATATGTTTTTGTCTGTGTTCATCTCTGGCTGCAAATTCATTAGTCAAGTAACCACATTGGAGAAGTATCATCAACAGATCCTCCGGGTTGTTCGTGAGGTAACTCTTGTAATTCTCTCTGATATGTTCTTCTATAGGTTATTGCGCTGGTGCTTTGTGTTGGCTGTGCTTTTGCCAGCTGCGCCTTTGCCGGTTGTGCCTTTGTTGGCTGTTTTAAAGCATTAAGTTCTTCTGTAAGCTGAGAATTATTTTGTGCTAGGTAAACTGCTGCTTGTTTTGCTTCGTTGAGTTCTTTTTTTAGTTGTTCTACCAATTCTTTTTGCTCGGCTAAGGTTGATTGTAAATCAACGATTTGTTGCTTAAGAGAAGCTTCCTTTTCTTGTGCTTGTTCCACAGTGTTTTTCAACTCTTTTTTAATGACTTCTAATTCTGCTTTAGCTGGATTTGTACGCTTAGTTGTTGTTTGCTCAACGACTGGTGTTGAATCTTCCTCGGCTTCATGAGAATTGTGTTGTTCTACACTACCATTAGATGAATCAACTGGGGTTGCAGTTGTTTCGATAGTAGTTTCACCTTCTTGAGGTGGAGATTTTTGGGCTTCTTCTTGTATTAGACCAGAAAGACTACGTTGTTGTGGTTTTCTTGCCATTATTTTCTCCAATCACGCTTTAGTTCATTAGCTACACGGCGGTAGTCAGCTTCCGCCTCTCGTGCATTATTTCCTCGCCACTGATGAATCGCTACACCCTCTAGGGCTGAACGTTCATGGGCTTTATAAGCACGGATAAAGGCTTGACAAACAGGTATTCCTAACTCTATGAGGGTGTTTTGAGCTTCTTGTGCTTCCCCTAAACTGCGAGTATCCACCTTAGTCAGTAACACCCGGTGGGGAGTCCCGACAGGAATGACTGCTTTTCTTACTGTTTCAATAAGGATAGCCAAATCCATTGGTGCACACGGTGAGGGCAAAACTATATAATCTGCACTCGCGACTACCGCAGCTAATGCTTCAGAGTGCAGCGCAGGAGGCGTATCCACCATTACTAAATCGTAACCTGTTATCTTTCCTAAATCACCTAAAAGCTTGGGATTTGTCTCTTGGGATAGATCAAAACCCATACCTTTTTGGCTACGCCCAAACCACCAACTAGCAGAACCTTGAATATCTGCGTCAACGAGAAGAACCTTTTTTTTCTCTTGGGCAAAGGTTGCAGCCAGATTGACTGCGGTAGTTGTCTTACCAACTCCTCCCTTTCCATTAAGGATTGCGACTATTTTTGGCACTTTTTGCTTCCGACGCTGCCTAACCCTGCTAGACTGCTATTTCCTTATAGCTATTAGTAATTCTAGTTTACATGAAGTGTTGACATCTTTTAAGCAAAAAAGCTTAACGGAAATTGCTAAAGATAATAAAAAGGAGTCAGGAGCCAGAATTCAGGAGCCAGAATACATCTCCCATAAAGGGACGGTGTTTTAGGAAAAGTTTCAACCTCCGTCTCTTCAACTTATAGAAGAGGTTTTAAACTAGTATTGATCATTCTGACTCCTGGCTCCTGACTTCTGAATTCTTCTTTAGAGATCGCTTAATCTCACACAACTCCGGTTGAAACTCGCCACAATAGAGTTGGTCTGCTCAACAGGGTTTTATGCAAGCAACTAACAGCCTTCCTAAAGGACCCCAAACGTCGGATTTTTTACGGCGTATGAAATTGGTTTTTCAACCAATCCAATATGTGGAAGATTTTTCTAAGACCTACGGTGACCACTTTACCATCACGAGTCGTAGAGGGACAAAGATGGTTTATTTCGGTCACCCTGAAGCACTACAACAAATTTTTACTGCTGATCCTAACCAATTTGAGTCTGGAAGAGGTAACCAAGATTTAAGATTTTTATTGGGTGATAATTCCCTGATTTTACTGGATGGCGATCGCCACCAGCGTCAGCGCCAACTGTTAACGCCTCCTTTTCACGGTGACAGGATGCGGGCTTATGGTGAGACTATCTGTGAAATTAGTCAGCAAATAAGCAACCACTGGAAGATTGGGAAACCTTTTAATATCCGTGAGTCGATGCAAGAAATCACCCTACGTGTTATTTTGCGGGTGGTATTTGGTTTAGATGAAGGACAACGTTTTGAAGAACTGAGACGACTGTTGACTTCCTTACTAGAGGGGATTAGTTCTCCGTTGATGTCCAGCGCTATATTTTTTCCGTTTATACAAAAAGATTTGGGTGCATGGAGTCCTTGGGGTAGGGTAGTCCGCTTAAGAAAACAAGTTAACGATCTTATTAATACTTTAATTAAAGAGCGTCGCGCAGAGTCTAGGCAAAATCGTCAAGATATTCTCAGTTTAATGATGTCTGCTACTGACCAAAATGGTCAGGGAATGTCAGATCAGGAATTAAATGATGAGTTGATGACACTACTAGTTGCGGGACACGAAACGACAGCTTCAGCTTTAACTTGGGCGTTTTACTGGATCGATTATTTACCAGAGGTGCGCGAGAAGCTGCAAAGAGAACTTAACTCTGTTGGTGACAATCCAGATCCAAGTGTCGTTGCAAAATTACCTTATCTAACAGCCGTTTGCCAAGAAACTCTAAGGATATACCCTATTGCAATGGCTGCTTTCTTTAGAGTGTTAAAATCTCCGATGGAGATTATGGGCTACAAACTACCAGAAGGAGCCCTCGTCATACCAAGTATTTATCTAGCACACCACCGCGAAGAAACCTACCCACAACCAAACCAGTTCAAACCAGAACGATTTTTAGAACGACAATTTTCTCCTTATGAGTTTTTGCCGTTTGGTGGTGGAAATCGCCGTTGTATTGGGTTGGCGTTTGCTCAGTATGAAATGAAGTTAGTTTTAGCTACAATCCTGTCACACTTTGAGTTATCCCTAGTCAATAAGCGTCCTGTAACTCCTGTGCGCCGAGGTTTAACTGTAGCAGCACCATCAGGAATGCGGATGATTGCTAATCCTGTCAAAAAGCCTGTAAGTTCTCCAGCGCTGGTTTAGTAAGTTAGGTGGGTAACGCCCACCTATAATATTCGTAATTTGCTAACTTTATTGCTGGGCAGAACGTCGCTCTGTTTCTTGTTTAATAGCTTTAAGCGAATTTTCCAATGCATTTTTGTAGATGTTAAACGCCAGGTCTCGCGGCGCAGAAGAACCAGGATCGAAGGTGACGTCTTGAGTAATCAACACCTGATTGGACGAAATCAGATCGAGTTTCCATAAGCCATTAAGCGACTTAATATCATCTGACTTTGACTTTAATTGGAAATCAATTTGATTGGGATAGTGCTTCGATGAGGCAATAACTAATCGACTTTTTTTAGTAAATAGGAAAACTTTGACGACATTAATTTGCTCAAATATAGTCTGATCACCGTTGTTCTCAAGAATTTGGCTGGACACTACGCCTGGGAGAAAATTCTTGAAGTGGTCGTAATCTGTCAAAACATTCCAGGCAGTACTGAGCGGGGCGGTAACGAGGACTCGCCCTGTATAATGTCCTTGTTCGCCGGTGAGCACAACGCGCCCAGCTTTTAAGGACGTCTGTTCTTCTCCCGGTAATTGGGTGAGGGAAGCGTTGGGTTGAGGTACGGCGTTGGCAGTTAAGGGAACAAATAGGCTGAGGGCAATTACTGACGCATAACCGATAACAAATCGATGATTTTTCGGAAAATAACCAAGCATCATTTATAAAGGTTAAGTTACAACTTAAGCATTTGCTTCGCAGAGTTAGATTTTGTGTAGATTATCACATAGTTGTGTCATTTTAGCACAACAGAGCCAATTTTATGATAGCGATCGCACTTTTCTGGCTCTGCGATCGCCTGGGTTAGAAAGGTCGAGTATTGCTTGGATTGAAAGGCTTTATTATCACCTGCATCATCAATCAACGTTATGGAACCAGAAACTAAGTATGGACAAATCAGCCAGGGATTATAAATCCCTGTCTAAGAGCTAAATTCCTCTAGAAGAGGAATGGAAACGAAATTTATATTTAAAGGTGCAAGATCTGAGCCTCCGACTAGCTGCGAACGTAGAGTGAAAAATGAAAGATGCACATTTTTCTTCACTGGCTGAAATCCTCGCTATATAAGGGTTACAAAATGTGCATCTTAGGAGTCTAGAAGCTTTTTACCTTTAGCTATATAGGGAGCTATTTCCTTGCGAATAATTTCACTCATTGTCGTACTATTGGCAAGACACCAAGTATCAAATGCGGTCTTGTCCATTGGATCTATTACGATTTGTATATAGTCCTTTTTGCGTTCTAGTTTCTTTCTGGGCATGATTTTTTCTTAATTCATACATTCATAATATCATGATTAGTATCATGATATCATTGAATAATGAGGTATAAAAAATATACCCTCATCAGGAGGTGATAAGTTGACAGATCCAAATTATAAGGGTAACGGGAAAGGTGAAGGCTGGATGCCATTATTCCGAATCTTCCGTTTCTTGTTCGGATCTTGGTTTGAATCAGATCCAAGAACGAAACGGGATATCCCCACTGAGAGAAGGGACATAATTAATGACCTTGATATCAGTGAGGACAACGAAGAGAATGGCGAGAACTAACGCTAATCCCTAGCCTCAATAGCCCTCAGCTAGCACCTGGGGGCTTTCTTGTATAATCATAACTAAAACGGCTGTATGGACAAAATAATTTATCCATCTCATTACCGAATCATTTGGCGTGAAGTCAATCCAGAAAGTAGATACTGGGAGTTTCTCAAGCCAAGGGTTTTTTTCAATCCCTTAAATCTACCAATTGAGGGTGATATTGAACGGGCTTTTGGTACAACTAAAAAGAAAATAGTCGTTGAGCTTTTTAGGATAAATATGGGTAAGCCTGGGTACTACTTAGCAGATCTATTAGAACGCAAATACTACTATTGTGGTTCAGAATGGGAGGATGTTAGGACAACGTTGTTAAGCCTTGG
Organism: Aetokthonos hydrillicola CCALA 1050; assembly: GCF_017591665.1. Lineage (GTDB taxonomy): Bacteria > Cyanobacteriota > Cyanobacteriia > Cyanobacteriales > Nostocaceae > Aetokthonos > Aetokthonos hydrillicola. The sequence goes on from NZ_JAAKGC010000008.1 coordinate 144,967, forward strand.
GATTGGTCGGGTTGATCCAACGAAGAGTTAATAAGGTTAAGTTTGATTAGTTGGAAACTTTGCGATCGCCAACCCCCAACTTTCCCTTGGGGATTCCCTGACTACAGTGTAACCCTATCGGTCAAAAAAGGTTTTCGATATCTCTTGCACCATGAAGAACACGAATAACTTCTATGCCGTCGTTTAAGGGACGATAAAAGATGAGGTAGCTTTTTACTGCAAAGCTACGGAGTTCAGCACAAAGGTCGAAACGCTCTTTGCCAACGTATAAGCTTTTGGTCGATCATCTCAAGAACGCGATCAGCAGCAGCTTCATCATTCCGACCAATGTACTGCCAAATATCAGCGAGATCGGCTCGTGCTTGGAGGGTTTCTTGTATGCGTCCCATGCTTTACTTTGTACGCTCCTCTTTGAGCTTACGCCTTCCTTCCGCTTTAATATCTTCAATATCAAATGGTACAACCTCACCTCGGTTAGCTTGATCAATACCAACCTGAATTTCGCGACGAAGTTCTTCAAGCCTTAGTTTGCGCAAGTCCTCCCGTTCTTTAAGGAGTCGTAAACCCTCACGAATCACTTCGCTTTGTGACTGGTACTCTCCACCTGCGAGCAGTTCTGCGACAAACTTATCAAATGTTTCGCCAAGATGGACGTTCATGGGATGTTTTATTGGGAAGTATCTCTCTTAATGGTGGCATGACAAACAGCCACTGTCAATTTTTGACATATCCTCTAACTTATGGTTGGTGGAGCGATCGCCTCATCCCTGTCATGTATGAAGTGTTCAGCGGACTGTTGAAAGTGCGATATAGCTTAAGCTGCTAGCGAGTGCGATCGTAATAAATCTTGATAAAATTCGGAAACGCTTATGGGTTACAATTCACAAGACGCAGTGCGAGAAACGAGCCATAATATAAAAAATCATATAAGAGTCTATCCGGAACTTCATTAATCGGTACGGTAGGCTCCCCCTATACTTATACGGGTTACGATTTATACGGGTTAGAAGTTCGTCGTAACTCTTAAACTCCAAAACACTCATAGATCCACTTTCATTCTCTCTTCCCTTATCATCTAACCACCCAACTGCTTGGGAAAACCTTATATAGTTTTTATAATCTTCGCCATTCCACTGTTCTAGTTTTATACCCAGTCGATTTCCTGTCTTAATCCATATCTCCTTTTGCACACTAAAGCCGAAGCGTTTGTCCGAATTGACCCAAAGCTGATCTATTCTTCGTAAGGCTGGACAAGAAAAACTCTTAATATCGTCATAGTCTAAATATCCTTTTTTGTCTCTTTTAGCAATATTGACCATGAGTCGGTCTGTTTGGGAATCAGCTTCTGCCCATTTTTTATCATTTAAATAATATTCAAGTTGAGCATATAAATGCTGTGTAAGAGATTCTGCGACTTGTTGCCTCAACTGTTGTTTTGTATTGTCTTTGTTGAGCAGGTTAATTAGTTCTCGATGAACAGATTCAATATTTTCGGGTGTAAGTAACTGATTCTGTTTAGTAAAATCAGTTTCATCTTTATGAGATATTAAAATCTCAAATGCTTGACGATAATCTTCTATAGCTTTCTGCTCAGTCTCTTTTTTTTGAGCTAGTAAACTTCCTTGAAATTTATAAGATAAAACCTGAATTTGTAAACCTTGCTTAGAATCCAAATCCTTTTGATCCGCTTCCTTTAAAAATTTCTGATTTTGCTGATATTGCTCTTCTGCTTTCGGTGTATTTTTTAGCTGTTGATATGCTTGGGAAATAGCGGCAAATACTAATGCTTGTTTAAGTTTGTGATTATCAATGTTAAAAGATAAGGCAGACAACCTTAAAGCTTCATTATAATCAAAGGTATTATTCTCTGAATTATCCCTCTGACTTTGTAATTTTCCGGCTAGTTTATTTAATTGCTGAACAGCTTTAACTTCTTCTTTCGTTTCATCAAGTTTGTTTTTGGATAATACCCCTACAGTTGCTGCTCCTAGCACTGCTATAATTAAAACAAAAACTCCAACACTAATTCGTCTTTGAGCTTTCTTATTTGCCTCATTTAATACCTGACTTCTTTTCTCTGCGGCTTCTCTATCTTTTCGCTCTCTCTCCAAAGCAGCTTCTTTTTCTTTTGCAGCGTTTTCTTCTTGAATCTCTTTTGCTTTACTCGCTGCTAAATATTCTTCATCCTGATAATTTAACTTTTTATCTTTTGCCCATTCGAAAGCTTCTTGTAATGCCTTTCCTCTCAATAATCGAGATTCATCGGTTCTTCCAGAATCTATCCAAAATCTAAAGCTTTCAGAGTAAGGACGAAGATTTTTTAATTGTTTTTCAATCCAATTGTCATCAAAAATTTGTTTATAAATGAGGTTATAAACTCTTAACTTATTGTGTTCCCTAACGACTAATCCAGAAAGTTGTAACTCGCTCTGCTCTAAAGTATCATCTGCTATTATCTCAGATTGTTCTTCACCCAGTCGAACCATCTGATACAGATCTAGCAAATACCCAGCCCGTTGTTCATCCCGTAAAATTCTAGCTCGAATCGTTCTTAAATGTTCAGGTTCATCTTGAGATTCCCAATTTTCAATAATGCGAGACTTCACCACTTGCTCAACAGAACGAGGATTGTCTTGAACGGACTCCTCTACCATAAACTGACACAGCTTTTGGGTTAAAAACGGTTGTCCTCTCGTCCAATACAAAATTCCTTCCATCACTGCTTGAGGCTCGGGGAATTTTCCCTCTAAACCCCTCTTTAATGGCTCAACTTCATCTATTTGAAAACCTTTGAGGCTAATAGCTTTACCAATATTAAACGGGGTGCGTTGTTTATCTTCTATTAAATTGCTTGGTGATGCGACTCCCAGCAAACAAAAAGTGAGGCGATTGTATTCAGGATTATCAACACGCTTATTATAACAGGCACGAATCAATGCAAAAAAGTCATCGGTGGGGAACTCTAGACTAAGTACACTATCTATCTCGTCAATAAAAATAACGATGTTTTCCTTAACTGCAGTCAGTAATATCTCTTCAAGAAACTTGCGAAATCGTGTCACCAATGAATTCAACTGATTTTCTGACCACCAGTCTGCAAAGTCTATATCTAATCCGAAACTCTCAATAAGAGTATCAATTAAATCTACATACCATTGTTCTGGTGATACGTTCTGAATTCCTCCAGCAGAAAGGTCAATTGCTGCACACTCTACACCATCTTCTCTAAGTCGGCGCATTGTTCGTACACGCAAACTAGACTTTCCACTTTGTCTAGAATTGAGTACATAACAAAATTTACCCGCTTTTAGTCCTTCATACAATTCGCCATCAGCTTCCCGTGTTACATAAGTGGTAGCTTCTTCAGGTAGGCTTCCAGAGAAAATGTACTGGTCATTCATAACTTACCCTAAACGCACTGAGAAATATTGACGATATAACTCACAACTAGGAACACAATCATCACCCAAAAATTTCACCAACCCTAAACTATGCAGTTTGAAAGCAACTTCAGTGTTAAGTCGTACAGGGGTATTTGACGTGACTACTTGTTTATACTCTTTTTCTAGCTGGGGATTATGCTGCAAACGCCACAATTGTTGTCGCAGGTGATCGCTAAAAATTCCTTGTTCTGTTGGTGCAAGTTTCTTGAATTGCTCGAAAGTCATTTGCTCTTGATCTGCGCCTTGCGCGATCGCCTTCTGCACTAGGTAAGGGTGTCCCCCTACTAACTCTATCAACTCAATGTAGTCCTGTTCTCCAAATTTTCCATTTAACTCATACTGCTTGGCAAGTGCTTGTACTTGCTGTAAGTTAAACTCCGGTAATTCAATTAGCTCTCCAACATTAAGCGGCGAGTGATTGGTGTCCAGTTCTGGATAACGTTCAGTAGAATAGACTATCACTAACCGTAATTTCTTCCAAAGATTCCCAATTCTATCACCTGGTTTCGTAGTTTCATACCACCCACGCAGGAGTAAGCAGAATGAGGGAAAAATCTCTAGATGTTCAAATAGTCTTTCAAAATTATCTATAGCTAGTACTAAAGGGCTTTCGCTCGATGATAATATATACTTCTGAAAATAACGAGTACAGTTTTTATTAAGCCCGTAAATATCCTGCCAGTATTTGTCTAGTTGAGGATCTAGCTCTAGAGTGTCAGCAACATCTACACACAACCATTGTAAGAATACTTTTAGGTCAGCAAGAATATTAGAATCGGCTAGTTTTAAATCTAATTTGGCTACTTTATAACCCTGCTGTCTAGCATAGTCAAGTGTTTTCTCCAACAACAGAGTTTTTCCCATCCTTTGGGGAGCCTTAATCCGGATCAGCGCTCCCGGCTGTACAATAGCCTTGTAAGATTTTTCTTCGATTGGCGATCGCTCAATATATATGTTTGTCTCTGGTTCTCTTGGAGAATTTTCAACCGTAAACAGTACTGGTATCTGTCCCTGTAAATCGTCTTCCATTTGAATAGCGACTATACCTTCATCAAAAGCCCTTTGAATAACGTCTTGGTTATCGCTATTGTCATACCCTAGACCATCATAAAAGCCTTGGGCAAACACAGTAGCAGCTTTATCCCCCATCGACTGGTTCATCCCAATGACATAATTAATGTGTTTGCTAATTGCTTCAGCAGGCTTGGATGAATAACAGGCGTTAAGTAATACACATTTTACATAATCTGTATGTAGCTTAAATAATGCTGCTAATCCTGTGGGTGATACAGGTTTGTGATTTCCAGAATCATCTTCTAATATCAAGCTACCATCTTCTTGACCATGTCCGCAGAAATGGACAATTGATGGTTGTTCTTCTGCGATCGCGCGACGAATATCCTGGGAGCGTACAGCAGTTCTAATTTTAATTTCAAATAAATCCCGTTTTACTGCCCGTCTAATAGCTTCCTCTATTAAGCGAATTTCCTTATCCAGTCGTAACCCATCAGGAATTGCTGTCAGAATTAAGATTCTCTGCATTATCTATGATGTTAAGAAATGTTATGGCTATTAAAGAAATTATCGGGACGAAATCGCTGCAAAATGATGATAGTTTCACCGTTTTCTCCTAACCCTTGTGTTGCTAAATCTCTCTCAAGCATATCAAGTGCTTGGGTGTTGCACCAGTAGCTTGCTGCACTCCACAGATTGCCCGATAAATTGTTTGCTCGGCACTTAGTTCTGAAACAATCTCAATAGTTGTCATGGTTTGTGTTTCACATGCTGACTATGTTATAATTTTTATTCTACATTGCACCATGCTGCAGCTTGTAATTCATAATAAGCACCTTGCTGGCAATAGTTTTTGATTAGTAGTTTTGCTTTTTCCCGCCGTTGCTGACATCTTGCACCATTCTGAATCAGCCCGATATCCCGCCCGGAACTTAAGTTCCGGGCTAATAGCTTAAGTCCATTGAAATGGACTTAAATCCTTGATCAGTCCTCTTGAGAGGACTTTAGCTATCAGCCAGCGATTTAAATCGCTGGCTGGCTGACAGCCCAGGTGCAAGATATCATGAGGTGATATACTGATGACCCAAGCACGAACCCAAACTCAAGCACAACAAAAAATATATACCTTCGATGAGTTTATCGAATGGTATCCAGAGAACTCAGTGGTAAGGTACGAATTGCACGATGGAATCATTGTTGAAATGCCTAAACCAAAAGGGAAGCATTCAAAATTAACAGGTTCTCTGGTTGGTAAATTTCTTACAACTATTAGTGAAATTGGTAAAACCGATATTTGGTTTATTCCTAGAGAGTCGATTATTAAACCTAGGCGTGATAAATCGGGCTATGAACCGGATATTATAATTTTGAATCAAGAAACTATTGATACTGAGACGCGCTGGGAAACAGAATCAATTATTCAAAATGCAAGTTCGGTCAAGCTAATAGCTGAGGTGGTGAGTAGCAATTGGCAGGATGACTATTATGATAAACTTCGTGACTATGAAGGTATGGGCATTCCTGAATATTGGATCGTGGATTATGCAGCGTTAGGTGGACGCAAGTTTATCGGTAACCCCAAACAACCAACAATTTTTGTCTGTGAGTTGATTGACGATGAATATCAAATGACCCCATTTAGGGGTGGCGATTTAATTGTATCCCCAACCTTCCCACAGTTGAACTTAACCCCACAACAGATTTTTGATTGGGTACTGTAAGGTAAACATTTAAGTACTGATAACTGTTTACTGTTCACTGATAACTGCTAAGGGATTTGCATTCCCCGTTGAACTGCTGGACGTTGCTGGACTGTCTCAACCCAGCGTTTGAGATTTGGGTAATCATCAAGTGTCAAACCTTGAAATTTGTAAATCGCTACCCACGGATAAGTCGCAACATCGGCGATAGAATATTCGCCACAGATATACTCATTGTCTACCAGTTGTTTATCTAAAACACCATAAATACGTAAAGTCTCTTTTTCGTAGCGCTCAATAGCGTAGGGAATTTTTTCCGGTGCAAAGCGCTTAAAGTGGTTAAGTTGTCCAAACATTGGTCCCACTCCCGCCATTTGGAACATCAGCCACTCTATAACTTGAAAACGACTTTTTTGGTCAGTAGGTAGGAGTTTACCTGTTTTTTCTGCTAAGTAAAGCAGAATTGCACCAGATTCAAAAACTTTAATTCCAGTCTCTTGGTCAACGATCGCGGGAATTTTACTATTGGGATTGATAGCAATATATTCGGGCGTAAATTGCTCTTGTTTAGTAATGTCAATCTTATGGACATTATAGGGCAATCCGACTTCTTCCAACATGACCGAAGCTTTGCGTCCATTGGGGGTGGTAAACGTGTAAAGATCAATCATGTGTTCATGTGCTCCTACCGTAGAATACTTACAACTTCCGGGTTATTGTAGTGCGGGGATCTTGCCCGCGTCCCATATATAAATTATATCGGCAACAGCTTATTTTAAGTTAAAATACCTGATGCGGTGCGTTACGGCTTCGCCTAACGCACCCTACCGTGATTTAACTCGGTATTATTCTGACTCCTGAATTCTGTCTCCTGACTCCTGTTTATTTTAACCCTGATTGTACGCGCCAGAGACTCGCATAAATTCCGTTTTCCTCTAGCAGTTGTTCATGAGTCCCTGATTCGACTAATTTTCCATATTCCATGACGTAAATGGTATCAGCATTACGGATGGTGGAAAGACGATGCGCGATCGCAATTGTTGTTCGATTCACGGTGATACGTTCGAGCGATCGCTGAATTGCAGCTTCTGTTTCGTTATCCACTGCTGATGTTGCTTCGTCTAAAATCAGAATTGGTGGATTTTTCAGAACAGCACGCGCGATCGCAATCCTTTGTCGTTGTCCACCAGATAATTTTTGCCCTCGTTCACCTACAATTGTTTCATAACCTTGGGGCAGTTGCGTAATAAATTCATGTGCTTCAGCAATTTTAGCTGCTGTGATGATTTCATGATCTGTCGCATCAAGGCTGCCGTATGCTATATTTTCAGCTACCGTACCATGAAACAAGAATACATCCTGACTGACTAAGCCAATACAACGGCGTAAGTCTCGTAATTTCAGCGTTTGAATATCAATCCCATCAAGGGTAATATTTCCCGAACTCACTTCGTAAAAGCGCAACAGAAGCTTAACTAAAGTGCTTTTTCCAGAACCAGTCGAACCAACAATGGCAATTGTTTTACCGGCTGGAATATGTAGGGATAAGTTTTGTACAACTGGCGTTCTATCTTGATAAGCAAAAGTGATGTGTTGAAATTCTACTTCTCCGCGCACAGCATCCAATGGCAAAGAAATATTCCCTGTAGGAATAGCGATAGGAGTATCCAATAAATTCATCACTCGATTAGTAGAAGCCATTGCCCGTTGATATTGGTCAAAAGTTTCACCTAATCTGGTTAAAGGCCAAAGCAAACGCTGAATTAAGAATACTAGCACACTGTAAGTGCCTACAGACATTTTGCCATTAACTGCTGCCATACCACCAAAAAGTAGTAGTGCTGTGAAGCCTACCAAGATCAACATCCGAATTAAAGGAACAAATGCTGCTGAAAGTTTAATTGCTTTAGAATTACTGCGGCGATATGCTTCACTTTCTTGTGCTAGACGGGAAACTTCGTAATCTTCAGAGGTGAAACTTTTGATAGTCGTGATACCGCCTAAGTTATTTGCTAAACGGGCGTTAAGTAAGCCGACACGTTCCCTAACCTCCGCGTAGCGAGGGGCTAGCAAATTTTGATAAGCAAACGAACCCCAAAGGATAAATGGGATTGGCAGCATCGACATCCATGCTACACTAGGAGCCAATACAAAGAAAGCTCCGCCGATAATCACCACCGTTGTAAGAACTTGTAGAATGTCATTCGCCCCTACATCCAAAAAGCGCTCCAGTTGATTAATGTCATCACTAAGAATTGACATTAATCCGCCAGTGCTACGTTCTTCAAAATATGCCAGTTCTAAATCCTGTAAATGTTTGTAAGCATCGAGACGCAAATCATGCTGAATGTTTTGTCCCAAATTGCGCCATAATCTAGCGAAGGCGTATTCAAAGACAGACTCTAGGATCCAAATGATGACGGTAAGCACCGAAAGGATCAAAAATTGTCCAAAGACATCTTTCACACCCCACTGGGCAATGATAGAATCTTGTTGCTTGACCACCACATCTACAGCAACACCAATTAACGCTGGTGGTGCTAGATCAAAAAGTTTATTGAGGATAGAGCAAGCCGTTGCTAGCCAAATTTGTTTACGATAATTATGTCCATAGTCAAGCAGGCGCTTGAGAGGATGGACAGAACGGGATCGCTTTGTTGATACTTGACGAGATTCCAATGGTGTAGACACAACCCTATGCAGTTCCCTGAGACTGACATATTAGCATGGAATACAGTCTTGAGTGCCTGAAGATTATCGTTTAGGTAGCACAGGCGACTAAAATCCAGGCACATTTTATGCTGAGAATGTCAAGTTAACCGAACAAATTAGCGATTATTTGCTATCCTCGGATTCACCTGTCGAGTTTGCTCGCCGAAAGCGGTAAGTCAATAAGAAGGGAACTCACTCAGGCAAAAATGACGACTGATCAATATTAGATAAGGAGGATCGAAAGTTGAAGAATTCGCGATCAAGAGGTGAAGCGAGCATATTTACTACAATTGTCAAGTCGCAATTTCTTTATCTTGATTTATCAAAGAAATTGAGATCATAGTACTGCATATAGGTAATATACAGAGTTAACCCTAAGTTGAAATTGTCGGGTGAGTTATACCCACTTCTGACACAAAGCACACACTAAGAGATAATAAACCGATTTATGTCTGGCAAACAACAAAACCGTCTTACTGTTCAAGAAGCTAAAAAAATACTTAATAAGTTTAACTGTATAGACATTCCACCATTTATAAAACCATCAGAAAAACCTATAATCGGTGACGCTTTACTTTTACTAGCTAGTCTTTCTGATTATCAAATATTAGGTATTTGTGCTGATACAGCAGAAGAGGGAATGCTTGCCATGAAAACTTATTCTCTCGCTCTAGGATACGAACCACCCAGCAATTTACCAATAATTGAGGGTCCCGTTTATATCAAATTAAACGGTAAAAATGGCTTGTGTTATCTCGATTCTTACTCAGGACACCATCGCGGTGTACTAGTATCTTGTCAGTCTTACTCCCAAGGAGGAGTTAATGAACTGTATGGGCATTTGCCTTTGGATTTATTTGCCTAGAATTGTAGAAAAAGTAGTCAGGAGTCAGGAGTCAGGAGTCAGGAGTCAGGAGTCAGGAGGAGAAACTTCTGTACGAAGTTAAACCAGAATTTATCCACTACTTGCACTTAGGTGATTTCCAAGAAAGAAAATACCTGGGGAATGCGAGTTTCGGCTTCGCTCAACTCAAGGTTTCGGCTTCGCTCAACTCGCGCTCTTTCAGTTGGTTGAGCGAAGCCGAAACCAACGGCGGTGGTATATTTATTCCTGTAAATCACCTGAGGCAATTCTGAATTCTGGCTCCTGTATAGCTGAATTCTTCTTCAGTAATGTCTCTACTTTGACAGATTATCTGCTTTTACAATTTTATTTAAAATAGCTTATAAAAATAAAGTATCAGTAATACAGAAAAAAGTCTTATACTGCAAGCTTTTTACCATAAGAAAAAATTATTATGAGTCTTATTACATTACAGTCAGTTAAAAAAGATTTTGGGATCAAGGAAATTCTAAAAGACGCTAGCTTTAGTCTAGACGCTACGGATAAAGTCGGCTTAATTGGTACTAACGGTTCTGGAAAATCAACATTATTAAAAATGATAGCAGGACTAGAACCGATTGATAGTGGCCAAATTATAGCCAATTCGGGAGCAAAAATTATCTACCTTCCCCAGCAACCAGACTTGGATGAAAATCGTACAGTTTTGGAGCAAGTCTTTGCTGATAGTGGGGAACAGATGACTTTAGTGCGTGAATATGAAGAACTTTCTGATAAATTAGCTCACGTACCAGAAGATCAGCAATTAATGGCACGTTTGTCTTCCGTGATGCAGCGTATGGAAGCCACAGGTGCTTGGGAACTAGAAACCAATGCTAAAATAATTCTTACAAAGCTAGGAATCACAGATATTAATGCACGAGTCGGAACTTTATCTGGTGGTTATCGTAAACGTATTGCTTTAGCAACAGCTTTGCTCTCAGAACCAGATTTGTTGCTAATGGATGAGCCTACTAACCATCTGGATGCACTTTCTGTTGAGTGGTTGCAGAGTTATTTAAACCGTTATCGTGGCGCGCTCTTACTTATAACGCACGATCGCTACTTTCTAGATCGTGTTACTAATCGGATCATTGAAATCGATAGAGGGGATATTTACACTTACTCTGGTAACTATTCATATTACTTAGAAAAGAAAGCATTAGCTGAAGAATCTGCTGTTAGCACTCAGCGTAAACATCAAGGTGTATTACGGCGCGAGTTGGAATGGTTAAAACGTGGACCCAAAGCCCGAAGTACCAAACAAAAAGCTAGAATTGATCGGGTTCGTGCTATGCAGCAAACTGAGTTTAAGCAAACTCAAGGTAAAGTGGATATTGCAACAGCAAGTCGTCGTATCGGTAAAAAAGTCATTGAGCTAGATCATATATTTAAAGCTTATAATGGACGTACGTTAATTAACGATTTTACTTACGAATTTAGTCCAGAAGACCGTATAGGTATTATCGGTGGTAACGGTGCAGGTAAATCTACTTTAATGGACATCATTACAGATCGTGTCGAGCCAGATTCTGGTAAGGTGGAAATTGGTACAACTATTCACATAGGTTATTTTGACCAACACTCAGAAGAGTTACTGTCCGCTTTGAATGAAAATCAGCGCGTGATTGACTACATTAAAGAAGAAGGAGAATTTGTTAAAATCGCTGATGGAACTCAAATTAGCGCTTCTCAAATGTTGGAGCGTTTTTTGTTTCCTGGTAATCAACAGTATGCTCCAATTTATAAACTTTCTGGGGGTGAAAAACGACGATTATTTCTGTTACGTATTTTAATGGGTGCGCCAAATGTTTTAATATTAGATGAACCGACCAATGATTTGGATGTACAAACATTAGCTGTACTAGAGGAATATCTAGAAGATTTCTCTGGTTGTGTCATCGTCGTTTCTCACGATCGCTACTTTCTCGACCGTACTATAGATACGATTTTTGCTTTAGAAGAACTCGGTAATATTCGACAATACCCAGGTAATTATTCTGTTTATTTAGACTACAAAAAAGCTGAAGAGGAAAGACTACAACAAACAATTAATACTAAAGAAAAGACAAAAAATCTTGAGACACCGCCAACAAATTCTCAACCCAAAGAGAATAAAAAACGCCGTGGTCTATCAACTTGGGAAAAGCGAGAATTTGAGCAGTTAGAAGGGAAAATTGCTCAGCTAGAAGTCGAGAAAGCAGAAGCAGAAAAAGCTCTGGGAAGTACTCCCCCCGGAAATTACACTCAAGTGCAAAAACTCTACGAACAAGTTGAAGCACTTAAGCAAGCTATTGATGTGGCGACTGAACGCTGGATGGA
>NZ_JAAKGC010000064.1 GCF_017591665.1 Aetokthonos hydrillicola CCALA 1050
CTTCTTGAAAACTACTCGTCATCTAAGGTATATTTGTTTCCTGGTCGCCACGGGCTAGGGCATATTCACCCCGACTCAGCAGACAAGATACTTCGTGCTGATTTTTTGGAATTGGGCATTGAGGGAGCTAGTACTCATAGTTTTCGTCGTACTTGCCTAACCAAGATGCACATGTCAGGTGTGCCGTTGAAAGTTATTCAAAAAATTTCTGGGCATAAAAAATTAGGGGCGCTTCAGAAATATTTGGATGTGTTAGATGAGGACTTGGAGTCGGCAGTATCTACCCTGACTTTCTAAGGTAATTTATACTTTAACTTTCCTATGATAGACTCAATCAGGGATAGCCTGAAGCTTACGATAACAATTCCCAGATCATTCCAGCTTCTAAATATGAATAAATTGTATGAAAAATATAGAGTTATCCGGTAAGCAGCGTCAAGAACTAGAATCTGCTTTAATTGATGCTTTTCCTACTACTCTAAAGTTAGAGCGGATGTTATCATTTGGATTAGAGAGAAATCTAAGAGCAATTGCAGGCGAGGGGAGTTTACAAGATATTGTTTTTAGATTAATACAAGTAGCAGAATCTCAAGGATGGCTTGAAGACCTGATTTGTGCTGCGCTTAACTTGAATCCAAGAAACGCAAGATTGCGTGATGTAGCTCGAGAGTTGATTCCAAATTATCTTAAAGGTAGTAGTGAAGCATTATCATCAGCAGAGCATTCTCGGATTCGACAAGATTTATTAAAACGGGTTAACTCAGAAGTTAAAGGGCGGATAAAAAGTTCTCTTCATAACCAAGTTTATGTTGTTTTAGATGTAGAGCAAAACCCATCTCGAATTGAATTACCTTGGGAAGGCGAAATCAAAGTACCTAATAAACCAAAAATCCTTTTAAAGGATACGGATATTATTACAGTTTTTGACGAACCAGATATTGAAGGTAGATTATTAATTTTAGGGCAACCTGGATCGGGAAAAACAACCATGCTCCTTAAACTAGCAGAAGCGTTAGTTGAACGGGCTAAAGATGAGTTTACATCTCCAATACCTGTATTATTTTCTTTATCTTCTTGGAAGAATGATAATCAAAATATAAAAGATTGGTTAGTTGTCCAGTTAAATGACAAGTATGGTCTCCGAAAAGATATTAGTAAACAATGGGTAGAAAATCAAGACATCATCCCTCTTCTAGATGGTCTAGATGAAATAGCCGCTGAATGTCAAGAAAAATGTATTCTCAAAATTAATGAGTTTTTACATCCCACCAATTGGAATAATCCTGTGGTGGTTTGTAGCCGGACAGAAGAGTATCAGATTTATAAACGGTTACTGCAACTAAATAACTCGTTGGAATTACATTCTTTCACTTCTCAACAGGTTTATCAATATTTAGAAAGTACAAATAACTTACAATTACTGCATAGTATTAGTCAAGATGATTATTTAAATGAGTTAGCTAAAATACCCTTTTTTCTAAATATTATTGTAATATCTGCTCAAGAAATTTCTCTAGAAAAATGGCAGCGTTTCAAATGTTCTAAGGAGCGTTTAAATCATCTATTTGATGCTTATGTTAACACGATGCTACAACGTCCATATAAAGGTGGACAACCGAAACCAGAAAAAACTAAGAAATGGTTATCTTGGTTAGCACAGCGTTTAATTGAAGAGAACACAACAGAGTTCTTTATTGAAAAAATTCAGCCAGATTGGTTGAACAATAATTTTATGAAATTTGTTTATACTGTGATTGTATGGATACCTATAGGAACGCTAATTTTAGTAGCAATTCTAGTAATTGCTACGATGGGTACTGTACTGGCTTATGCTTGGACATTAAGGCAAATTATAACTTTAATAACACAAATTTTAGAGAGAATTTCACGAATTTTTAAACCTATTTTATTACTGTACAAGCTGTTCGCATTGATTTCGGGAAGTTTAATTTTTATTGATTTAGTAATGTTTGATAAGCTATTTGATCAAATGAGTCATGAGCTGATTACATATAAAATTCAACCCGTAGAAATTATCGACATTTCTATTAATACTATTAATAATTTTTTCAAGATATTGATTACTTGGCTGATTCTTGGATTGATTACAGGGAGTGTATTATGGTGGGCTGTAGGTAATATTTACGGGCTGAGTGGAGGGCTGATATATGGGCTGACTTACGGGCTGATTTACGGGCTGATTTATGAGCTTAACGGGACAGAATCAGTAGATAAGACTATTCCTAATCAAAGCATTCGTAAATCATTTGTTAATACTATAATTATATCATTATCAACTTTTTTATTGGTTTCAATATTAGTCTTTATAGGTCTAATAGTCATTGGTGGAAAACCTGATAATATTGCTAGTTTTAGCTTATTGATGGGATTGTTTTTTGGAGTATTTATTGGAATATCTAAAAGTGGAACACCAGCCATTAAACATTTCGTATTGCGCGTAATTCTCTGGTCTAGTGATTATGCACCTTGGAACTATGCCAAATTTCTTGACTACTGTACTGACCGCTTATTTTTACAAAGAGTAGGCGGTGGTTATCGTTTTATGCATGATCTACTACGTCAGCACTTTGCTAAGTCCTATAAACAAAACAGCTAGTGGTGAACAAAGAGGTCACAATAACTGGTGTTAGCGCAGCGCCCCGAGCGTCACCCGTACCCCTCCGGGGAAGCAAGCTACGCGTAGCGTCTCTGTAAGGAGAAGGGGTTTCCTGGTATAAAGCAACTGGCGTTCAGAATACAGGAGTCAGAATTACACCATCCCTTTATGGGTGGTGTTTTAAGGACGAGGTTTTAAAGCAATATTCATCCGCCACTTGCGCGGAATTCATGCTGAATTCTGGCTCCTGACTCCTGAATTCTTCTTTATGAAATTTCCTAAAAAGTGAAAGTCGTTCTCACAGTACCAATCACCACACCACTGTTGTTAGTGTTGTGATCCGGTGCTGTTATCCAAATGACTCCTGGAGTGATAGTGATATTGTCACTCAGCTTATACTGGTACAACCCTTCCACATGCAGTGAAATATCTGGATCTTTGCCGATGACATTTCGCAGACTACGGCTTACACCAGTGACGCGAGGCTCCATCCCAACAATAATACCTCCAACACTACCCTTACTACCGAGATCTGGGAAAGCAAGAGTGACAGCGTAATTCCAGATATCAAGATCACCACGAGGAATTCTCCCACCAAGCGTGGATAGGGTACGCGCGTTGGTGTATCCACCCCAACCCCCGATTACAAATTTGGGGCTAAGTTGAAATGATGCTTCTATACCGTAAGAATTGCTAATAACCGGTAGGCTCTCTCCCCGAAGCGCTTCTAAAGTATTTGTGGGCAAAGCTGCGTTACTACCACCTGGAGGATTTGTACCTTGACTTGGACCCCCAGCAACAGAAGGGAGAAAACCATTCTCGCTGAGCAATGCAGAACGAAGGTTAGCACGATTACTACCAGCCGTGAGGTCAGAGTTATAAGCATTAACGTAAGTTAAGCCGATTGTCAGACCATTTATTGGCTTGACCGTCAATTGACCAATAGCACCATAAGGTCCATTAAACAAACCATTACCCGAGGAGGGATTGCTAGGTGAACTCGCTAAATAGCCTAAAGAGAGTTCTAAATTTTTGTTGAACTGGTGTTTGATAGCTGCTCCAGAACCTGCTACTGGGAAGTAGATAGGATTGCGTGTCCCAAAATTAGACAGAGCGCCACTATCACCATCACCATCTAGGAACGGGTTCACAGTGTTGGTAAAGTCATCAGCCGCTCCAGCATTTCCTTCAAGGATAACTGTTGTGTTTTCACCTATTGGAAAACTATACAGCAATGCATCTAAACCAGCTCTATTATTATTGCCCGTGCCATAAGTTGAACCACCGAATCGCAGATCGCCCTCTGGTGTGAAGGTAGAAGTCCCAGATAAAGCATCAAAATTTGTTGCTTGGATTCGAGTTCTCAACAGGTCTTTACCTGTAAAGCTAGCATCGAAGTTAAGACGTATTCTATCAACAAAGATTGTATTTTTGTTTATTCTGTCACCTCTAGCATTATCGCCTGCAAAAATACTTACAGGCGCAAATATCGCAACACCATTTAATTTTGTAGTAGTAGAAAATTGATGTGCTTCTAGTTCAGCCGTTTTTGCCTCTACAGCATCCACACGACCACGTAGTGCTGCAAGTTCTGCTCCGTATTCTTCTTGGAGTTTTTGTAATGTCGCTAAATCTTGTTTTTTAACTACATCACTTGTTGCAGTCGCAATTAATTCATTGACTCGGTTAAGACAAGCATTCAACCCAGCAGCAAACTCATATCGCGTCATTGCTCGATTGCCTCGGTATGTCCCATTTGGGTATCCAGCAATACAACCATAACGCTCGACTAATGATTGCAACGCTTGAAATGCCCAATCTGTGGGTTGCACATCGGATAATTGAGAAACAGAGTTCACTTGCTCCATTGAATTGTTTTGACTATTATTCTCAACTCTGCCGTTAGAATTTGTGAGAACTTGAGCTACTGTTGTAGGCGAAGAGGCAGGTATTTCTCCAGCAATAGACGTAGACGCAGCAAATACGATACTACTAAAGATTGCTGGGCTCACCAACAGAAATTTCCATATTTTTCTCATTTTTTCCTCTCCACACTCTGCTTTTGAGAAGCAGTTCTTATTAAAAAGTATTCTCAATTAATATATCAGCATTGAGTAACTTTTTTACTAAGGAATTATAAAAAAGTTTAGGAATGAGTATCAGTGCGATTGTTGTCTATAATACTCCTTGTAAAAGAAGAATGAACCCTTTGGCAAACAATAACTGTAATATACGCTACAAAAGCTAATGTGCTGGTAAAAAAACTAACTGGGTAAGGAGCGTAAAAGTCTATTTCCCCTACTAACAGCGAGCTTAACAACAAGGTGAGTCGCGAGGCTTCTTTAACTGGTTAAAGCTAAAATTGAATATGTAATGTCATGTGTAGCTGCAAAACAAAGAATGTTATGACTCGCCGTCCTATTTTGCAAGAGGGGCAATCTTATACATTTCGTTCCTATTTTGAGATGCCTTATGAGGCAGACGAAATATTGGCTGAATTGGGCTACGCTTTAGTGAGAAAACGTCTTGAATTACCACGTAGCGATCGCCATTTAGAACGCTTGCAAGAATTGCGACTGCGAATAGATGAGTCTTTAGAGCTAGTTAGTTTGAGTAGCGAGACTGCACGACGAGAAACCCTGGTAGCGCCTACATTACTAGAAGTCGCGCGATATTGTCAATGTCAACTGCGAATTGAGTACCCCTTGTCAGTAAATAACTGGCTAAAGGGTAATTTGGATTACTTTCTCAAACTTAATACAGGATTGTTGGTAGTTGAAGCGAAAAATGACGATCTGACAAGAGGATTTACACAGCTTGCAACAGAGCTTATTGCAATTTCGCAAGTTGAAGAAGGTGATGTGTTTTATGGTGCAGTGACTATCGGTGATGCATGGCGCTTTGGACGGTTAGAAAAAACAAAGCAGCTGATTTTTCAGGATGTCGCACTATATAGAATTCCGGATGATTTGGAAGATTTGATGAAGATTTTACTAGGAATTTTGGAATGAATTGAGAGAGAATAGGGAACAGTTAACAGGGAAATTCTCATGATTAAAGTCAGGGCACTTCGCTGTTAATAGTTCCCTCCTCTAAGGGACTTGGTGATATTCTTCTTAAAAAAAGAATGAAGCTTTTCCCAACCAATAACTGTAACGTAGGTTACAAAAGCCAATGTACTGATTAAAAAACTAACTGGGTAAGGAGCGTAAAAGCCAATGGTTAACCCTACCCATACAAAAGTTAGCGATAGCACAGCAGAGAGCCAAAGCGCAACAAAAGGACGTGTGACTAAGCGTTGTGCGATCGCCGCTGGTGTAATTAGCAATGCAGAGTTCAACAACGCTCCTACAGCGGGAACGGCTTCAGCTATGCTTAATGCAAGCAAGACGAAGAAGACAGTATTAATTGCTCGCACTGGTAACCCTCGCGCTGTTGCAACTTCAGGATCAACAGATGCAAATAGCAATGGGCGCGCAATTATTAGGAATACCACAATGATAACTACACCAATCGCAGCAATTAACTCTGCTTGTTGCGCTTGTAAACCTAGAATTGAGCCGAACAGATAGTTAACGCCAACTCTGCTATTCGTTTTGCTAGATTTTGAGGTATAAATACTTAATAGTAATGAGCCTAATCCCAGTACCCACGCTAGCACAGTGCCTATTTCCACATCTTTGCTTTGCTTTAGGGTTCCCAATACACCCATAGCTAGCCCGACTAGCATTGTTACTCCAAATAATCCTAGCAAAGCATCACCTCCAACAATAATGGCAATTAATGCTCCTGTAAAAGTGACGTGTGCTAGCGCCTCGCTCGCAAAAACCAGATTACGCAGTACAACAAAATAGCCAATTAACCCTGATAGAACAGCTAGTGGGGTTCCTGCTAAGAATGCATAGCGCATGAAATCTACGCTCAGCATTTCTCCTATAGATTGTAATAGGTTCATAGAGAATTGCTGAGTTTCTAAGAGTAAAGTCATATTCTTAATACTATCCGACGCACTAACTTAAACAACCGGACTAAAGCATATGTCGCAAATGCCAAACTGGTGATGAAGAAACCAACAGGATATGGAGTATAGTAAGCAATAGCGAGTCCAGCCCAAGTAAACAATACGGCTAATGATATTGAGAGTCCAACTGTAACGGCTGGATTTGAGGTTAGCTGTTGCGCGATAGCAGCGGGTGTAACTAAGAGTGCAAAGATGAGCAAGACCCCTACAACTTGTACAGATTGAGCTACAGCAAATGCGAGCAAAACAAGGAAGATATTGTCAAGTAGTAGCACAGGGACACCACGAGAAAGTGCGACATCCGGATCGATGGAAGCAAAAAGCAAAGGGCGGGCGATCGCCATTAATCCCGCTAAAGTCACTAGTGTTGTTAGCGCAATCACACTTACGTCGCGATCGCTAATACCAAGAACAGCGCCAAACAGAATTGTATAGACCAAACTTGCATTAGATGACGAGGAAAGATGAACAAACAGCAGCCCTAGGGAGAGAGTGAAAGTCTGAACTGTGCCAATAGCCACCCCTTGTCCCAACTGTGTATGCTTATATCGACCACCTAGCAAACTAATCCCAATAGCACCTGCAGCAGAAAAGACAAGCAACCCTAAAACTGGCGACCAACCAATAAGTGTTGCACCTGCTGCACCAGCAAAACCAACATTCGCCAGTGTGTGTCCAATGAAGCTCTGCCCACGTAGTACCATAAAGTAGCCAACAGATCCGGCAATTAGTGCGATCAGTGTTCCCGCCAAAAAGGCAGTTTGCATAAAGTGGTAAGCAAAAAGCTGTTGGATAGAAGTTCCAAGATTCCACGAAAGTTGAACATCGCTCATGGATACGTTAATGAGCGTGATGGGAAAGGTTGACATGATAAGTGACTGACTCAGGCTGACCGATAACAACAATCCGCCCATCTCGTGTACGCAGTACATCGATTGGAGCATCATAGAGTCGGGAAAGGGTCTCTGAGGTGATCACTTCCTCCGGTTTGCCAATCTCGATTTGTCCTCCTCCCATATAGAGTACCCGATCTATATAGGGCAGAATTGGATTGACATCATGAGCAACAAGCAGAACTGTTACTTGATGCTTTTGACTAATGTGGCGAATTAATGCTGAGACAGACTGCTGATTGTACAAGTCTAAACTATCAAGGGGTTCGTCGAGCAGCAAGATACGTGGTTTAGTAACAAGTGCTTGTGCAATTAACAGCCGCTGCTGTTCACCACCGGAGAGTTCACCAATTGGTCGATTTGCATAACTAGTAGCACCAACCAGATCAATAACATTTTGTACTGAGCGTTGGGACTCGCGGGCTTTTACATCACCTCCCCAAAGTCGCCGTAGCAGTGGTAGCGGTACTCCCCATTTTGTACCATCAAGACCTAGTTGCACGATGTCTCGCCCTCTTATACGCATATCCACGTCAAAGTTTCGCCGCTGAGGAAGATAGCTAATTGAAGGATTTCCGCGCCGAACTGGCGACCCGAGAATAGTAACTTGACCTTCAGTTAAAGGTAAGAAGCCCAAAAGGACTTTGAGCAGGGTCGATTTACCTGCGCCATTTGGTCCAAGGATGGCAATAAACTCGCCTTTTTGCACTGAGTTATGCAAATTACTCCATAGAAGACGACCACCGCGTCTAATTCCAGCATGTTCAAATTGAATGACGTTGTACATCGTCAGTTAATTCCCTGTAGACTTAGCTAATGCTTGCTGTAGTGCTTTCAGTTGTCCAACTTGCCAATCTTGAAAAGTAGCCGTGGCTGGAGTAAGCGTCTCTGTGATGGGAACGATTGGAATACCCGCTGTTTGAGCCTTTTGCTTCAATGTGTTTGTGTCTGGGGTTGAGTTCTGTGAGTTGAAGACAAGAACTTTTATTTGTTTCTGTGTGATCTGTTTATCAAAAGTTACTTTGTCAGCAACCGTCGGCTCTTGACTTTCAGAGATTGCTGTCATAAATTTGGGCGGTGTGATCACCTTTAACCCCAAGCTTTGAGACATGTAAGCAAATATGCTCTCTGTTGAGCCGATGGGGGTATTATAATATTTTTGCTTGATTGTATTAATAGTACTATTGTAGTCCTTAAGACTAAGACTCACAAACTGTTTGCGCTGCTCGTCAAAATAGGTCGCATTTTGAGGATCAAGTTTCTTCAAATCATCTGTTATCTGATCGACAACACGCATCACGTATTCAGGGTTGTACCAGAAATGCGGATTATCCCCAGATTTTTTGCCCACTAGATCACCAATATTTAGTACTTTACGCTCTTTAACTGGGTTGGCATCGAGGAGTTTTTCTCCCCAAGGATCGTACCCAGCACCATTAAGGATAATGTAACGGGCATCTGCGATGGTGCGTGCGTCAGTTGGTTTGGGTTCGTAGTTATGAGGGTCAGTATTGGGATTAGTAATGATGCTTGCGACCTTAATGCGATCGCCACCAATTTGGGTGGCAATACTACCCCAGAAATTCTCAGCAGCCACAACTTGCAATGATGTATTTGGGCTACTTGAAAGGTTAGGGTTAGCATTTTTATCAAGATTGGGACGAGTCCTAGTGTTTCCACTACAGCTTATAAGAAACGGAAGCATAAGACAAGACAGTAGCAAGCCTCTACCTAACGGGTATGGGGTTTGCCCACCTTCAAAGCTTCTGAGTCCTTGTATTACATTGCTTTTTAGCATTATAGTTCATCTATTTTATGATAATGATAATCTTTCTCAAAGAGTATCACAAGCCATAAGATATCGAACTCTATTACCCTTGTCAATCTAACTTTAGGAAAGAAAAGGACTAAAAAATATATTTATTAAAGTTAAATAACGAATCCCATAATTCGTAATACTATTAAACTAGTTCAAAGCGAAGCAGTTTACTGAACTGAGAAACCTCTACACGTTTGGGATGGCAATTTAGTTAGAATTATTCCGGTATAGGGCATCACCATTTAAAATCAGATTTTCTGAATTATATGTGACAAAAAAGACGGAATATTATAATATTTTAAGTGATAACCGAAGTGAATAAGAGGCAATGACTAATTCTGAAACTATAAACCAGAAAGGGAATTTCAATACGCAAGCAAAATTATCTCCTTCCTCAAGTTCAAATATGTCGCTACCTCTCAAAACCGCTGAGTACTTATTTTTGTCTAGTTTGGTGTGTGTTAGCCTCATGACTTTTGTTTTCCCAGACAAGCAAGTTTTAGCCGTTTGGGTAGTAGCTTTTCTTTCTCTTTGGCTTTTTCTTGCTTTAGTCAATAAGCAAGTATTCAACAATGTTACACAAACTTCAAATCAGCTAAGTATCTCTAAAAAAGCAGAACTGTATAATTACTTAGCGTCTAGTAATAGCAGTTCTTTAGAGAATAGTTCCCTCCTTCCTGCAAGAGAAAAGGCTCTACAGTATTGCCAAGATTTAATTGAGGATTACAAAAAAACTCGTACTAGTGCCAGAATTTTTTACTATAGTTTGCAGTTGATAACCGTTATTCTCTCAGGAATAACGCCAATCTTCGTCTTGGTAGACAAATTGGAGTCAAATATTCCGTGGTTAAAGTGGCTACCAGTTATATTCCCTGCGATCGCGTCCATCGTTGCCAGTATAGCGACCTCATTTCCTTTTCAGGAAAATGCTGTTGCCGCTAACACAACCGTTGAATTACTAGAGGCAGAACAAGAGAAGTTTATACTGGGAGTGACTGAACTCTATCGTGCCTATGACATTGACGATGAAGCTCAACGCCAAAAACAAGCAAAACAAGCAGTAGAAAACTTTATGATTCAGGTCAACAACATTCACCTCAAGCAGATACAGGGTGACACAAAAGCAAAGACGGAAAAAACAGCATCACCAGAACAATCAAGCCAAACCAGCTAGGGGCAAAGTTGATAAATCATTGCTTAAAAGCCGTATACCAGTTATTTTAAGACCAATTTCGCCTGACTGCAGGATTTAAGATAATTGTACTATCAAGCTCCCAAGCTGGTAGTACAATCCTCAAAAAAATTTTTACGCTGAACACTTGCCAATTCATTTTTAGTTTGCTACACTGAATACTCGTTGCACACAAAACGCGCCCGCCGGGATAGCTCAGTCGGTAGAGCAGAGGACTGAAAATCCTCGTGTCACCAGTTCAAGTCTGGTTCCTGGCATTTTTAAACAAGTAAACTTTAGTTAAGCTTGAATCCTTGACTAGTAGACATCTCCAGAAATTGATGTAGGGGCGAATGGCTTTCGCCCTTAGCAAGGATTTCAAGGAATGCATAATTAATTTTCACCAGATGTCTAGTGGAGGTTTTTGGCTAGTCTTCACATCAATCAACAAAGGCATTTATGCTATCGAGGGGGCTATTTTCTATCAGTTTCGACTTGTTTTAAGTATGAATTGAGTATGATAATCTAGATGAGAGGACAAATCATACTCGAAAATCATGTACAGCAAAACACCCACGGGCAAAAACACTAAAGGAACTCCCTCTCTCGAGTCTTTCCAAGGACGGTTAAGAATCAGATTCAGGATCAACGGTCAGCAGAAGGCATTTTCACTTGGATTAGCTGATAATGCTGAGAATCGCTTAAAAGGGGAGTCTATAGCCCGTGAGATGCATTTGGATATGCTTTCAGGTAACTGGGATAGTACTCTAGGTAAGTACAAGCCTCATACTCATTTGGCAATTGTAGAGGCTATCAAGCCCAAAGCATCTCTCGATTTGGCTCAACTTTGGGAGAAGTATAGTGAGTTTAAAAAACCACAAGTTAGCCCTTCCACCTATGCCAAGGACTTTACTAAGCATAGAAATCACATTAATAGGCTACCTAGCAAGTCTTTAGAGGAAGCAGAGCTAATCAGAGATTATTTACTAGCTAACCTGTCCCCTGATGCTGCTAGAAGGGTATTAACTCAGTTGAAAGCTTGTTGTGATTGGGCATTAGCAGAAAAGCTGATTCCTACAAATCCCTTTCATACAATGAAGATTAAAACACCTCAAGGGTTGTCTGAGGACAGTGATATTTATCCATTTACCAAAGAGGAAAGAGATTTAATCATTAAAACTTTCGCAGCAAACAAACACTACAGTTATTACACTAATTTTGTTAGGTTTTTATTTTTTACAGGTTGTAGACCATCAGAAGCAATAGCATTACAATGGAAACACATTGAAAATGGAGTCATTAAATTTCAACAATCAGTAGTTATTTCAGAAAATGGCTTAGTACTCAAAGAGGGGCTTAAAACTCAAAGAAAGCGTGACTTTCCTATTAATACTGACGTTCAATTAATATTAAACGACACAAGACCAGAAACAATTAATCCTGAAGATTTCATTTTTACAAGCCCTAAAGGTAAATTCATTGACCAACATAATTTTGCTAACAGGGCATGGAAGACTATTTTAGAAGAATGTAAGATTCCTTATCGTAAGGCTTATCAGACTAGACATACTTTCATCAGTTTGTGTGTGGAAGCGCACATAAATAGTACAGCTATAAGTAGGTGGACAGGAACTAGCTCGAAAATGATCGATAATCATTATGGGGCGACAAACTTTACAAATTTAAGACCTCCTAGCCTGATCTGAAGGAATACTTATTGATATGGTGTCAATCCGTATCACTTTAGAACAACTGATTACGGGAGTACAACAGTTGCAGCCAGAGAAACGGGCGCAAGTTGCTAAAGTCTTGATTCAACTAGATTTACGTGCAGATTTGCAGGCTTTAATTCAAGAACTTTATGCTGAACCCCCAATAGACAAGATTACAGACGATGACATTAGGGCTGAAATTAAAGCTGTGCGTCAGCAGTCCCAGCATATATGACCTTGCGAGTGGTTATGTTGTAAAATTGAGAATAAATTTATGCAAGAAACCTATAAATATACTCAAGAACTAAAAAGTCTCATCGCGCCAATTGTGGAGAAATTATTTAAAGGCAGTAGCTTTTATACGGTACGCTTGAAAAAGCACGAAAGAAATTATTGCTCTATCTGTTATCTTTGCTATGCTCTTCAAAAAGCTTGCTCTAGGTATTTTGGGTATGGCGACAGCCGTTTCTACTGGTTTTGCGTTTAATTTGCTAACACCATTTTTGCGGGAACAGGTTTTAGATCAAAGCCCGGAAGCTAGCAACTCTGAGTTAGAGCGTCTGTGGAACTCGTGTAAAGAAAATTTTCAGAAGAATCGATTTCAAGCTGTGTTGCAGTCTTGTCAACAAGCGGCGATAACTGCTGAAAGGATAGGCGATCGCTCAGTTCAAGCAAAATCGTTAACGAATTTAGGTTACGCGTACCATAATAGAGGGAACGCGAAACAAGCACTTACCTATTACCAACAAGCATTAGTTATTTTTCGAGCAATAAAAAAGCGCGACTTAGAAGCACAGATTGTAACAAACTTGGGAGCCGCATACCGCGACTTGGGAAATTATGCCAAAGCAATTGAGTACCATCAACAGGCATTGACAATCGCACGTCAAATCAAAGACTCTCAACGCGAACTATGGGCACTGGGTAATCTAGGAAATGCCTATAACGACCAGAGTAAATATAAAGAGGCAATTGATTACTATCAACAGGTTTTAGCGATCGCACGCCAAATCAAGGATCGACAAAGCGAGTTTCAGGTGTTGGGGAATTTGGGAATTGCCTATAATTCATTGGGGGACTATACTAAGGCAAGTGAATATTACCAACAATCGTTAACGATCGCACGCGAGTTCAAAAATCCTCTAGGGGAGGCTCAAGCTTTGGGTGGACTGGGAAATGTCTATCATGCTTGGGGAAAGTACAACGAAGCAATTAAATACCATGAACAGCAATTGACAATCGCACGCCAAATTAACAACCCTCCAAGTCAGGGACAAGCGCTGGGTGGTTTAGGTAATGCCTATAATTCTTTGGGGGAATATCAAAAGGCAGTTGAGTACTATCGGCAGCAATTGACAATCGCACGCCAAATAAACAGCCCTCGAAGCGAAGCGAAAGCACTGGTTGGTCTAGGACTTGCCTCCCTTGGGTTGGGTAACTATGACAACGCAGTTGAATACAATCAACAATCCTTAGTGATCGCACGCCAAATCAAAGACCTACAAAGCGAAGGTCAGGCTTTGGGTAATCTGGGACTCGCCTACAATTCTTTGGGGGAATATGCCAAGGCGATTGAATCCAATCAACAATCCTTAGCGATCGCACGCCAAATCAAAGACCTACAAAGCGAGAGTCGAGCGCTGGGTAATCTGGGACTTACTTTCCTTTTTTTGGGGAATTATACCGAGACAATTAAACACTACGAACAATCGTTAGCGATCACACAGAAAATCAAAGACCCAAACTTTGAGGGTAAGGTATTGGGAAATTTAGGATTGGCTTACCTTTCGTTGGGGAACTATGCTATAGCAATTGATTACGAACAACAAGCGTTGGCGATCGCACAGAAAATCAAAGACCCGAACTTTGAGGGTCGGGTGCTGGGTAATCTAGGGATTGTCTACCGTAATCAGGGGGATTATACTCGGGCAATCGAGTATACACAACAGTGGTTGATAATCGCACAGCGAATCAAAGACCCCCAAGGTGAAAGTGCGGCGCTGGGTAATCTGGGAAATACTTATATTAATCTGGGAGACTATACAAAGGGAATTGAGTATCACCAACAGTCATTGAGAATTGCACGCCAAATTAAAGACCCTCAAACCGAAGGTTTGGCGCTGAACAATTTAGGCGTGGCTCTGCAAAAATCAGGCAAAATCTCAGAAGCTGAAAAAATCTTATTTCAGGGGATTGGAGTTTGGGAATCTCAACGGCAAAGATTGGGCAGTAATGATTCTTTTAAAATTTCCATTTTTGAGGAACAAGCCCGCACGTATAGGATATTACAACAAGTCCTCATCGCTCAAAATAAAATAGGTACATCACTCGAAATTGCTGAGAGGGGAAGGGCAAGAGCCTTTGTTGATTTACTGCAACGCCGTTTACAATCAAACCCAAAAACAGAGCATATAAATTCTCGACCGACCATCGAGCTTCTCAAACAAACTGCCAAACAACAAAATGCCACCCTCGTTCAATACTCAATCATTGTTGATGATTTCCAAACCGAGAATAAGCTACAAAGCAAAGAATCAGAATTGTATATTTGGGTTATCAAACCGACAGGAGAAATTAAATTTCAACCGGTTGACCTCAAACCCCTGTGGCAAAAACAAAAGACTTCGCTAGAACAAATCATTACCGAAACCCTCAAATCTCTTGGTAGTAACTTCAATTCTCGCTCCAGCAGTTCAAGCGATCGCGAAAATTTTGAGGTTGGGGACTTTGTAAAACCGAATGAGACACTTAATGAATTCCCTAGCGATCCACCTTGGAAAGTAGTTGCAGTCGATATTCAAAACCGAACTGTGAGAATTCAATCAAGCAATCACCAACAGGAACAGAATAGAAAATTTACCGATGTGACAAAAGTTTCCTACACTTACGCAGCCAACACCTACCTACAGCAACTAAACAAAATCCTCATCGAACCCATTGCAGACTCATTACCAAAAAACGAGCGCGATCGCGTCATCTTTATTCCCCAAGGTTCGCTATTTTTCGTTCCCTTCCCCGCACTACAGGACGCTAACAGAAATTACCTCATCCAGAAACATACAATCCAAACAGCACCATCCATCCAGGTACTCGATTTAACCCGGCAACAGCGACAAAAATTATCTATAGCCCCTCAAAATAAGCCTAAAGAAGTGCTGGTTGTCGGTAATCCTACTATGCCAAAGGTATCCCCCTTTCCTGGAAAAACAGCAGAGCAATTAAAACCTCTCCCCCACTCGGAAGAAGAAGCCAAACAAGTAGCACAGATGTTCAAAACCAACGCAATCGCTGGCGATCGCGCAACTAAATCTGCAATCTTACCCCTATTTCCCAAAGCCAGAATTATCCACCTAGCAACCCACGCTTTACTCGACGATATTACTGGTGGAACTATACCCGGTGCAATAGCTTTGGCTCCCGAACCACTTAATAAAGGTGAAGACGAACGAACCAACGGATTGTTAAGATCGAGCGAAATCTTCAATTTACAACTCAATAATACCGAATTGGTCGTCCTGAGTGCCTGCGATACGGGAAGGGGAAAAATTACTGGAGATGGGGTAATTGGATTATCGCGATCGTTTATTAGTGCGGGTGTTCCCAGCGTTATTGTTTCCCTGTGGTCAATTCCCGATGATTCTACCGCATTGCTAATGACCGAGTTTTACAAGTTGCAGCAAGGAAATGATAAGGCTTCGGCGTTGCGTCAGGCAATGCTGACAACGATGGAGAAAAACCCAGACCCCCAGCACTGGGCGGCTTTTACGTTAATTGGGGAAGCAAAATAACAACTTTTTTTGGATCGCGTGCATATTTTCTTCTCGATGCTCCAGATAGGGTGATTATTACCGAGCGATCATAAATCACAAGGAGTTATGGCTGTAGCACCAGAGCAAATAAGAATTATCTGAAAAAATGCATAATTTCTTCTTGAGTTTTCCAGATAGTTTACTTAGCTCGAAGCAAGATCAGATAAAAGGGGGTCATTTATGAACATGGTACTAAAGCAAAGTTGCAGGTTGGCTAGAAAAAAGCGAAATTAAAGATAAGAGTTAAAATTATTCACGACAATTATCTTGATATCAGCAACAGGTATAAAAGTCATGCTAAACAGGCGAAGTCTGCGAGAGAAGTTTATCACGTTTATCGATACAAATAAAAGCAATAGTATATATAATCCTATCTGGATACATGATTCCAGATTAGAACGAAACTATGCCAGAAATTTAGATTTTTTAGAGGGAGATAGTGAAACATCTTTAGTAAATCATCTCGTCGAACTAGCAAAGCGAGAAGGCATAAATTCTATGGCTTATAGACATCTAGCAGCATACTTAGAAGAAGCAATCACTTGGCCATTTAAAACCCAGTACCAAAAATTTTGTAGTGATTATTCTTGCAGCACCCATCCCATATATTCATGGCAAGATTGTGTCCATGAAGCTAGATGTATAACTGCTGCTCAAAATTTGCAGAAAATATTAGATAAATTTAACCAAAAAAAATCTTCATTAAGAACATTTGTTGCCAAGAAAATTAGTGATAAAATTTTTCGCTTTTTACGGATTGGTGTTGAAAGAGCTAAATATTCTAATGCTGCATTATTACGGAAAACAAGTAATAGTTCGCTGAAATATTCTTTACAGCAATTAGGAATTAATGATGTTTACCCAATCGAGCTATCACTATCTTGTTTCAATGATATTTATGTACCTATAAGGTCTGATTCTAACACGCGAAGGCTAGAATGGCCTAATCGCGATAAATTGACAGAAATCGCAAAATTATACGAACAAAAATACAGGCAATATATTCAGTCATCAAATTACACTATTAGTGTCGAAGAGTTTGAAGAACTACTCAACACTTGTGTAAAAGCTTTGAGACAAGATATATCGAGAGAAATTTTCTCTCACATTCATGTCAATAAAAATTATATAAATAAAGAAGGAGAAGAGGTAAATTTTATCGATAATCTACCCGATGAAGATTCCGACCCTCGCGATCGCATACTGAAACAAGAACGCAACGAGCAAATAACATCAATTGTGATCGATTACTATCGCAAGCTTCCCCAACGCGCACAAAATATACTTCTAGTTAAACTAGGATTATCCATTCCTTCTCAAACTGACATTGGTTATGTACTTGATATAGATCAGCCTACAGTATCTAAGGATTTAAAAAAAGCTAAAGGAGCGATTTTAAAAGAAGTAGCTGAGAAAATTAAGCCGAATTCAACAGAATTTGGTTTTAGTGACTCTAAGAGTTTAACTCCTGAAGATATTGAAAATATTGCGGCAATAGTGCATGATTGTTTGGAACCATATTTGACATCTCATTTCTCAGGAATGTTGAGTACTTATTATATTTTACTTCCCAAAATGTTGATGTTTTATAAATATTTAATATTTAATATCTAAGTAATTAAGTGAAGACTAAGGATAAGTAAACAATGTTTGGAGAGAGTAAAATGATGTTGGAAAATAATAGATTGGAATTAATTGAAAACAACCCAGATGCTATAATTTTTTACTACACAAAAGATGATGAAGAAAAAGCGTGGCTACAAATAGATAAACAACAGTATTCTAACGATAAGGCTCGTTGGAATGCATTTCTGAATCTTATTTGTCTAAAGAGAATAGTCAAATGGTTAGAAGAGTTAAATTTCTGTGAAAAGATAACTTGGAATAATCTGAATTTTTGGGAATTTGTAAATGGGATTTTCCTGGATGCTGGGGATAAGTGCATATTGATAATTGTTTCAGAAGAAATTGACAACACAGAAATTTGCGTGCCTCAAGAATGGGTAGATATTTCGAGTATTATTGCCGATTATTATCTAGCTTTGCAGATTATCCCAGATGAAAGAATTATGTGTATTTGGGGATATACAACCCATCTCGAACTAAAAAATCACGGAGAATTTGATCCCATAGATCGCACATATACTTTACTTAGAGAAGATTTGCTTAGGGATATAAATGCATTTTTAGTTGCTTTAGAATTTTGCCCGCAACAAAGAGAAATTATACCAGATTTACCAAGAATTTCAGAGAATGAAGCGGATTATTTTATCGAAAAGTTTAGTGTAACTTCTCCCTATTTACCTCGTTTAGGTATTTCGGATATAGATTTTCAAAAGTTTTTGGCAATCTTAGAAAACGATGAGTGGAGGCAAAAGCTCTATAGCAAGAGAGTACAATCAGAAATGTCAATTATTAAATTATCAAATTGGTTGAGAAATATCGTTGATACTGGCTGGAAAGATTTGGAGGAATTTCCTGCATCCCAGAGGAAATTTGCTTTTAGGAGTGATACTTCTCCTACAGAACTAAATTCGGAAGCTGAAGCAGAAGTCCAAAACTTAATCGCTCGCCTTCAAGATAACCCCGACGAGGCAGAAAAACAAATAGTTGCTGAAAGATTGGGGAATCTGAGTTACACGGGTAAAGAAATAACCGATGCGATTGATGCGTTAGTAAACTTAATTAAAACATCAATAGAGGGTTACACTCTATGGACTGCGGTTAAAAGCTTGCAGAAGTTAGACCCTCATAGTTCGATGATTGCAGTTGGTGTTAAAAGTTTAACAAAGTTAGAAGAAAATAATACTGCGATCGCCTTCCAAGCTCTCGACGATTTAGGAGTTCATTTAGCCGGACACCAATTAGCTTTAGTTGTCGGGATTTTAGAAAAATGTGATGGGTATTTTTCTATCTTAGCCCAAATCCAAACGGTTGGAGAAGAAGAACCTTTACCTCCCGATTTAAAAATGAGTGTGTTCGATGAAGGTGGTGAAATCCTCAGCGAATTAACTGCTGGAGAAGCACATGCAGCTATTTCAGATTATTTGAGCGGTCAACGAGGAGATAGGTTTAGCATAAAAGTATCTTTGGGAGAGAACTGTATTGGCAAAGATTTTGAAATATAGATATATAATTTTCTGCCCATATTTTTAATTTTCCTGCATATTTTATGCGACTGCTTCCAGATGTACTTATTAGCAGACAAAAAACAACCCAAGCCAATCGGATCGCATTCCAGTAGTTGATTGACCTGCTAGCACCATAATTTTGCGAAGCACAAGGAGAATAAAATGTTATTCAACCCTCTCAAGCATTGCCAAAAAATCCTACTTCCTCTAGCTATTTTTGGAATATCTTTCAGCGTACAGTTCCCCGCAAATGCACAGCGAATTACTCGCGCACAACTCGATCGCCTTTCGATCCAAGAGGTGATAATTTTTCGGAACGAGCAAGCACGACAAGCAAAGATTGTTGTTAACAGTTGCTACCGAAGTCCGTATATCGATAGGTCGATTTGCTATGCTCAGTCTTTGCAATATCAAAACTTAATCGCCAACCTCGATACCTACATTGCCCAACGAAGAGTAATTGGTCAATAGGAAAAATGAGATCGCATCGCCCATCTGAAAATTTAGATATGGGAATTTAAAATCGAAATTCTGAATCATAGCAGCTGCGATCGCATCTGAACCACAATTTTAAATTCCCCTTCACTTAATTGCATAATTTCCCAAATCTGCTCCAGATAAAATATCTAGCAAATCAAATTTCGCCTCGTCTTTAATATTTGGAGTCTTTACAATGTCTGAAACAGCTTTAGTCACACTTGTTCAAGATTTTGGTTAGCAAGATGAATACTTATTGATCAGGGAAGATATAAACTCATGAAAATCAGAAACTATTTAATTGTCATAGTTTTGGCTGTTGCGTTTGCTTTAAATGGGTTTGCGGCTCCAGCTTTGGCTGCTAATAATTACAGCTACATTGCACCCGAACCTATTGTGATGATTTTTCTAAATAATTTCAAATATTTAATGACTGATAGAGAGGCTAGACTCCAGACCATCATTCACTCAGCAGCAATTGAAGCTGGCATTACTGGATTAAATACTGCACAAATACCAGGTGATAGATTGGTAATTGGCGCAGTACAGATAAATATGGTCATTGAAATAGCAGCAGAATATGGTGAAGAAATAGACAAAAGTGCTGCTATAGCCATTACCCAAAGTGCTTTAGCAACCGCTATCGGTACACAAATTATAGATGGAATTGTAAGATGGATGCCAGGTTTAGGAAATTTAGTGCATATGGGCACAGCTTCCAGTGTTACAGAAACTATTGGATGGACTACTGTAGCTTATTTCAAGAATAGAGCATCTTGAAAAGGCTAGAGTGGCAAAACTTGCGAGGTCAGCAGAAATTAGAATAGGCTTCGGCTTGTGCTTTTAAGGATGCCCTGCGTCAGAGGATTTTTGAATTTCTCCAAGAAATGACATTGAAGAGTCACGTTAGTAATTACATACGCGATCGCACTTCCAATCCCTAAATACAGGAGATGCGATCGCATTTCTGGGTACAAGTTCAAAATACAACACTTTGCCTCAGTATTCAACCGCAAACCTGTAATCCTCAAGTAGCAATTATTGTTACAAAAAGATTAAACAGCTTTACAAGTATAAGTACCTTCTGGGATGATGTGAAATGATTATCTAGTATGCTGACAAATCAATTTACATCAGAACTATGGGTAAGTTAGTTGTCTTAGAGCTAGGAAAAGGGGATTTCGATCAGGGTTTTCCCGTTAAGTTGCGAATCGGGGAAGAAGGGCAGCAACCAAGTTCGGAAAAAGTGGCACAATTACTAGCGGATTGCGACATTGAAGCAAACTACATGGATTTGCAAAATCTCTATCGCAGTCTCAACGGTACAACTACGGGTGGTTGGAGGGGCGTAAAAATCGAGCGTAATAAGATAACACATACTCCCGTTGATGACAGGATAAAGAGATGTAAAAAAGCTAGTGAAGAATTCCAACGTCAGTTTAACGACTGGTTACAACAACCTATGTCTGGGTTTGGAAAGATAAGAGACGAGTTGTTACATAAACTAGATTCTAAGGAAGATATTAGAATTATTATTCAAGCTGATAACGATTCACCCCTGCAACGGTTACCTTGGAATTTATGGGATATTTTAGAAAAGTATAAAAAAACGGAAATAGTACTGAGTCCTAGAGATTACGAGCCTCCCACAGAAGTATACGAAGAAACTATAAGAGAAGTTAAGATACTGGCAATTTTTGGGGGTCGCCAAGGAATAGATATTGAAAAGGATGAACAGCAATTAAAAGATAAATTTCCTGATGCCACAATTGAATTTTTAAAAGAACCAACTAGCCAAGAACTTCTCCGAAAATTCAGGGAGCAGACGTGGAATATACTCTTTTTTGCTGGACATGGAAGGAAAGATAAAAATAATGCTAGTAAAGGCTATATCAGAATTAATGAGAAAGACAGTTTAAGTATTGAAGATTTAAAATACGCCCTCAAGAATGCCATTGAAAAAGGACTTGCTCTGGCAATTTTTAACTGTTGCAATGGTTTGGGATTAGCAGCAGAATTAAATAAATTGAATATTCCCCAAATGATTGTGATGCGGGAAGAGATTGATGATAAAGTGGCACATCGTTTTTTGGAATATTTTCTAGCTGGTTTTACTCAAGGTCAGCCATTAAATTTAGCAGTTCGAGAAGCGCGGGAACGTTTAAAAGACATTGAGCATGATTTTCCATGTGCTAGTTGGCAGCCTGTGATTTTTCAACATCCTAGTTGTAAACCACTAATTTTAGGGAAATTGGAGGAAAAAATTCAACCTCCTGCTGTTGAGTATCCCAAACTAAAAACTATTGCGATCGCAACTTTTTTGGTAGCTTCTTCTTTTTTAGGGATGCGTCATCTCGGTTGGTTGCAGCAGCTAGAATTGCCAGCTTACGACCATATGATGGAATTGCGTCCCGACGAACCAAAAGACAATCGTCTTTTGGTTGTTGAAGTTGATGCGGATGATATTCAATACGAACACGAACAGAAACAAGGGGATAAAAAATCTTCAATAACTGTTTCTACCCTCAAACAAGTTGTCGGAGAAATCCAAAAATATCAACCTAAGTTGATCGGTTTAGTTCAAGATTTAGACACACGCGAGAAAGAAGTATCCAAACAACAATTAGAAAAAATATTAGGAGAAAATCCTAATCTATACTTTTCATGCAACACTAGTAAAAAAATTCATGAAGGCGAAGAATTAGGACATTTACCTGCCACAGAGAATGCTTTCGGATTTAACGACGTTTCCAGAGATGATGATACAATTCTCCGTCGTTCTTTATTGGCTTTGGGTATAGAAGAATCCAGAAACCCTAGCTGTGAAATTCCTTATGCTTTTAGCTTGGTGTTAGCATTGAAATATCTAGAAGAAGCACAAGGATTAAATTATGAATCACTACCCAACGGAAAAATAAAAATAGGTAATTTGATTCTGCCAACTTTCCCAACTGAAGATAAACGTTTCCCAACCAAAGATAAACGTGTGGGAGGGTACCAAAGCTTTGATGCAGATGGATTGCAGATGCTGCTTAATTATCGTACCTCCAAAGATAGAATTACCAACTTAAGACGACTGGATGGAATTGCCGATCGCATCGCCATTAAATATTTTATCAACCCTTCTCAAAATCCCAGAAATGCAAATCAAATTGCAAATTTAGTCAAAAACCGTATCGTTCTTATCGGAGTTGTAGACAAGGAATTCGCCAAAAATAATAAACCCAACAGTAGACTTTTTCAAACTCCCTACCAACAAGAAATTACTCCTATTTGGCTTCACGCACAAATGATTAGCCAACTTCTCAGTGGGGTTATAGATAGCCGTCCGTTTCTAAAACCTTGGTTTGGTTGGGAAAATATTACTTGGATTTATGCTTTGTCTTGTGTTTGGTTTTTATTGGCAGGATTTATCATCTGGCGATTTCGGAGTGCGATCGCAGTTATTTTAATGACTGGTCTAGTCATAATCATTTTATATGGTTGCTGCTTCGCTTTATTCTATTGGCTAGGGCTTTGGGTTCCCTTCGTACCTCTTGCGTTGATATTATTAACTACAACTGGATTTCTAATTTTATATGTTTATTCTCAAAAAATCAGAAAAATCCAATTAAATATATCGACAGTGTATAAAAAATTAATTCACAATTGATAATTTTAAATAAATTACTAATTATAATTTCAAAATAAATTTATAATAATGGACTTAAAAAAATACAAATCTCCGCAATTTGCCTTGGCATTAATGCTATTTTTATTAATCGGATGCAATCACAATGAGGGAAGCATTATTTCACAATCGGAAGCAAAACTCCCTCAGAAACAAACTTCCCAACCCAAACCATCCCAACGTTTTAGAAAAACAAGAACACCACTCAAATTAGTACAAGATCCAAATATCAGCGCTCCTTCGAGACGGGAAGGAGGGGATACTCGCGATGCATCCTGTCCTAACGACATCAAGAAACCTCCTCTGACGTTTTTGATTCCCAAGGTAAATATGGGTTTAACAGTTAGCGATCACCCAACATTTTGGTTTTATTCACCCTACGCAGCGAACTCTCAAACTCCGGTGGTATTAAAAGTCATCGACTCGCAGGAAAAAGAAGTTTTCAAACAGGAATTCGAACTGGCAAACACACCCGGCGTTATTGGTCTGAAGTTACCTAAAAACGCACCAGCTTTAGAAAATAATAAAAGCTACGATGTGATTTTATCGATTAATTGTGCCTCGCGAATTGATGCGGTGCGCTTAAGAATTAAGCGAATACAACCAAATACGGAAGTGAGAAAGCAATTGCAGGCAAATAAAGGACGCGATCGCGCAATTGTTTTCGGGGAAAATGGTTTTTGGTTTGATATGCTGACGCAACTAATCGAACTACGTCGTCAAAATCCCCAGGATGAAGAATTGAAGATTGATTGGGAAGAACTTTTGAAATCGGATGAGGTTGATTTGGACAAGATTGTCCCAGAGTTGGTTGTTTTCTGCTGTAAATTTAAGTAGAACAGGACTTACGCAACTTGCACAGGCGATCGCTCAATTATAGGACATATGTATTACATAATAAACGCAACTGACTCGACGCGATCGCGAAGCGCTGATCGCCATTATTTGTATGTAAGTACTATAAAGGAGTAACTTACCCAGAGGGGCTTGCTAAAATTATTCAAGACTTACGCAACTGGCACAAATGGTAGGCAGGGCGCAGCCGTGGCACGCAGCATTTTAAATCAAAAGGGGCACATACGAATATCTGGGCATTTTAGTTGCCTACCTGCGTAATTAGAAAGCAAGTTATGCTTGATTTGATAAATAGTAAGACCTGTTTGATAGGCTAAACTCTTTAATCTTACCCAAACCAACATAGCACAAGCAATATGATTTCGTTGAAGGCGAAGTCCTGTAATAGAACTTTGATATGGGTTACACAAAAACGAGAATTATTCTCATGCAAAAAAGGTTGTCTTAAACAGCCTCTTTCTTCTGCTGTGTTTATAATTCGATGAAGTATAAAAGTTTTGGTACAAATGTCAGGAAAAATGTCAAAATGAAAACTTACATCGTTGTACACACCATGCTTTTTTATACTTAAACTGCCTTAAATTAATAAATTTAATTTATCGGTTAATCAAATTTATCAGCAATTAAATTATTAATTGAGTTGTGAGTTACTTTGATTCTTTATTGCTTCTTATTGAGAATAAGATTTCTACCTCTTTTTACCTCCAAATATCTTTTTATGTATTATTTTATTCTTTTTATGATTATTTATTTCCGTAATAACCGGTTGTGACAGTTTTGGGTGCGGAATGTGGGAATAAGTGAGCGGCAAATTTTGGGGACGCTGTTGACTTGGTTGCAGGATAAAACAAGTGCAGTGTTTGCGATCGCCACTCTCAATCGATTAGATGCCCTCAACAAAGGACGTAAATTAACAAAATCAAAGTAATTCAAACGCAAAGCTTCAACTGTTGCTCTACAGTCAAGGTAAAATCTGGCAAATGCTATTTCCTGTAATTATGCCCGACTCTATCCAACAAGAAGCCCAGCAAATCCTTGATACTCTTGCTTTCACTAGTTTCGAGCAATGTCATCCTCTCAGTCGCGATTTTTTAGACATACCTGCTAAAGTAGGCTTATACGCATTTCGACATTCCTCCGAAGGTTTACTCTACATCGGCAAAGCTAAAAATTTACGAGACAGGTTACGCGGGGGACACAAAGCCTTTCTCTGGGGCTGGCTTGACCGTTACAATCCAGAAGATGTACGGATTACCTTCGTCAGTCTCAACCAGTGGCAAAAACCAGGGTTATTATATGAATTAGAAACCCTTATTCTCCAAGCTAGCCATCCTCCTTACAACGTTAAAATTCCCAGAGAATTATGACTAAAACCATTAGCACCCAACACCTTTCCCCGGAAGCAATTAATCAGCTCGTTAACCACTTACCTGATTATATAAAAGCTGCACTCTTAAAAAAATCCACTGAACTTGAATGCTCGCTCGAAGCGACTATCGAAATGGCAATATCTAGTTTTCTAGATGAAGAAGCATTTAGCTTTGAGGATTGTCTACTTGCTCAACGTCTGAAAGATGGGAATGAATAAAATTATAGTTTCTCCGGCATCGATAAATATTTCATTGAAGTTCCTTAAGTTATAGTGAAATTATTTAGAAGTAGTCTTAGTAATGCCTGCCTCTGACGATTTATTAGCTATTATTGAGCGTGTTCTCGGTTACCAACATACTGAGGCAGATTTAGCATTATTGCGTCAGCCAATTAGCACCAGATCCATCCAAGGTACGGTACAAATTGGCAAGTATAACGTTAATATTGGGGAAGGGCAAGCGCTACTCTACAACTACCAGGGAAGGAATGAAGAAGCGGAGCCTCTTTATGAACAAGCTTTGCAGTTAAAACAACAGCTATTGGGAGACGATCATCCAGATGTTGCAGCCAGCTTGAACAATTTAGCTGGACTCTACGAATCTCAAGGAAAATATGAACAAGCAGAACCTCTTTACATCCAAGCATTGGAGATTGCTGATCGCACTTTGGGTATAAATCATCCAAATACAGTGACTTTTCGGAAAAACCTGGAATATTTACACACACAGATGCAAAACAGTGAGGGATAATTCTTAATTTTTAAGCAATCCGTCAAAGTATATAATTGCGTGTTTCAAAGTGAAGTGCGGAATGTATGTTATAAGGTGGGCAATGCCCACCCTACGAAATTTACAAATCGTCACACAGTGCATGTACTAAAGCATCTAAACCAGCTTGAGTGCTGAAATAGGTCAGATGGTCGCAAGCAGCATCTGGTGATATAATTCTTGGCTTAGGGTTTCGTTCTAGGCTGATACGTTTAATGCTTTCTAGGGTGACTGCGATATCGTTTGGTTGTTGGAGAAACACCTTATCTACGACACTATCTACAGCAGAGCCAAATAATTTCTGCATGAGTCGCTGTATTTGACTGGAGTTTTTTCCGGGTTCAACTTGTAATGCCTCTGGACGAATTGAGCGATCGCCAGCAATTATCGTGTACTGGATATTGGGGTCAATATTTTTGGCGATGCTTTGAATAAAATCGCTGTCCAGTTCCATCTGCTTTAAAGCATGATCGTTAGCTGCCAAAAATGCCACTAATCCAGCAATAATATTTACAGGCCAAGCAACCCTAGAAAGTTGATTTAACCCTATACCAAGAGCAGTAAAAGCCCAATCTTGTATTTTAGGCCAAGGAGAACCAGCGTTAGGCGTACCCAACATTACTAAGTGTTGGACAATGTGTTTTCCATCTTCTTGCTCAATAAAAGTACGAGCCACTAAACCGCCCATTGAATGAGCAACAATATCTAATTGTTTCCCGTTGTTTGCAGTTAAACCAACTTCCTCTAATCTTTGCTTAAGTAGTTTGGCGTTTTCTTGAATTGTCGTCTTTAGATTTTCGTAATCAAAAGCCAAAACTAAGTCATACTTATCTTGTAGAGTTTTCTGTTGTCCATTCTCTGTAGTTTTTGCCAAAACACTAGGAAGCAAGCCTTCTGTACTGCCGATAAAACCATGAATATAAAGCAGAATCTTATTGGCTGAGGCAATTTGTGTTTGAATTTCCTTAGTGTTGGCATTATACTTCACCCGTCCGCTGTCGGAGACGTTTGCAATTCTTAAAAGTGGGTAGTCAAATTTTACACCCAATTGCTTACCCCCACTTTCGTAAAATACTTTTTGAAAAAGTATTTTAATTGAACCTTGCAAACTGCGACTATTAACTGTTGGTTCGGGTAAACGTTCTATAGTAATTTGTGTCTTACCATTTATTGTCTCAGCTTTACCCAAAGGTAAGAAAAATTCTCCATCATAAGCTATGGGTAAGATATGTTCGTCTGATGATAATGGTTTATCAATCAATAATCTTATCGGGTTTTCCGAAGTTACACTTTTGTGATTTTGCACATCAGCAATTTCTAAAACGCGGAAGGAATCAAGGCTGCGAGTTATGTTAAATTCGTAGGGTTCAAATTGCTTCTTTCCGTCTCTTTGAAGACTAGTTTGGTCTTGTAAGAAAATAGGCGGTATTAAGTTACTGTTCACATCCCGACTAATTGGAGGTAAAGCGTTAAAACTAAATTTACCCTTAAAATCTAAATGTCCGTGTAACTCGACACCGGGTAGTAAATTAGTTGATTGAGACTCTTTTATTTCCACTCCACCAGGTGGTTTTAGCAGAGTAATTTTAACTTCTTGAGTCATCCAATTATCGATATATTCGTCGTCTTCTGACTCAGTTTCACGAGTATAAACGTTGTTCATCAAACGGTTGAGAGTACCAGATAAACCTGATGAGCGGTTTACTGGAGGTGGAGAATCTAATGCAGGTTGTTCTAGTAAACTTGGATTGAATTCTTTAGTACTGACAATTAGTTTTAAGATCGTATCATATTCAGTCACTCCACTTCCCAAATATTTTTTATTAATTGTTATCTTTAATTTTTTAGCATTAGTAATTTCAGATTTTTTAGGTATAAGTATACTGCTTCTTTCCTCAAAGAAGCCAGCATTTCCTATTAGGAAGCTCTGAGCTAATTCTAGGACTTGAAAATACAAGTCTTCCTCGCTATTATTCTTAATTTTGATTTCTACCCGTGGTGGTTCACACTTATTATCTTTCCAAGTATATTCTCCTCGCAGCGCAGAAGTTTCTGTTTTTGATGAATATTTGTTATCTCCTGAAGTGATAATCACTTCCATTTCCACATCACCAGTTTTAATTTGACTAGTTGGTGGTGTTTTCAATTCCAGAATATTCTTCCAACGTGCAATATGCTCTAAACGTTTGATTGTTGTGTTTGCTGCTTTTTGGGTATAACCTTGGTTATCGGGTACATCTGGAACTGGTGCTACTAATGCCTGTTTATCAGTAGGCTGCTTAATCCAGTACTGACTATTAATTGCCTCTATATAATAATCAGCATCAGTCAAGGATTGGGTCTCTCGAACAAATAAAGAAGGTTCACTAGCATTAGCTGTTGAAAGTTCTTTACGAGCTAGTTCAACAGCTTGAGCATCACCTTGAAAATATACCTTTAACTTGGGTAGTGGTACTGCGGTTACAATTGCCCAATAAGGTCGATCTTCAGATAATTTGCTGCTGTCACCGCTAATTTCAGCAATACTCACTTCTGTAAATACCTGAGTAAGCTTTGCTTTGCAAATAGCACTGTCAAATTCCCGTAACTTTTCTAGTTCAGTTCCTTGAGGAAAAATAGCTAAAAAAGTCTCACCATCAGATGTGGAACGAATACCATGTAAAAGACCGCCCTTAATTACCCAATTTTTATGAGTATTGCTATCATAGACAAAAGGAAAGTAATTTATAGGGTCTCCTACTGCACCTCCTAAGAAAGGTTGTATTGAGTCATCAGATATTGCTTCTATTTGGGGTGACTGGTCTTTAACTTTACCGGTTATCAAAGCATTAATATCTTGAACTAAATTCGTATAGGATAAACTACCATTTGTACGCTGTAGAGCTTCAGTTAAAAAATAAGAAAAAGCACCACGACGTTGACCATTTGAGTCTTTATACTCTTTCGCTGTTTGAATGTCACGACAAGCAGCAATTGCTACGTGTCTGGGTACCTGGTAACTATCGCTTAATCGATGACGTGCCCATTCTTCGGGAAAAATAAAATCTTTTAAATCTCTTACTGTTCCATCTGAATTTGTTTGACGTTCCACAACTTCTGGATCTCTTGTTGCAGTACCAGAGTGACAAGAATCCAAAATAATCAGGATGTGGGGGTTGTTTTTTGCTACTTGCTCTATTAAATAGCTTAATTCCTTATCTGCTAAATCTCGACCTTGTGGTGTACGGCTGTCATAGCAAACTAAAGTTTCAATTTTACCATCTCGTTCTTGGCTCCGAAAAACATCTGGCGCTTTTTCGTAGGAACCGTGACCCGCATAATAAAACAATACGACATCTTCGCTGCCAGCTTGGCATAGATGTTGCAAAAAGCCGTCGATAACCGCTTGACGTGTTGCTAAATCATTAGTTAGCTTCTTTTCAACTAATTCCCATTTTTTATCAGTAGCTATTCGCTGATGTAAGTATTTTTCTATTGCTACAATGTCATTGACGCAACCCTGAAGCGAATTCACCCCTCTCGA
Organism: Aetokthonos hydrillicola CCALA 1050; assembly: GCF_017591665.1. GTDB lineage: Bacteria > Cyanobacteriota > Cyanobacteriia > Cyanobacteriales > Nostocaceae > Aetokthonos > Aetokthonos hydrillicola. The sequence continues at coordinate 29,837 of NZ_JAAKGC010000064.1, forward strand.
TTGAGGATGGTAATTATCAATACCAACTAATAACGCATAAATTTTTTTGGTCACAGTTGTTCTCCTAGCTGAATGAATGGGTAATGAGATAGGCGACACCCACGGCTCGTGTACCATCCCTGTCGCAACGCTTGTGGGCGTGTGAGGAGTTGTAAAGCAATGGCTGAACCGGCAGATATTATGATCTATCCTTAGATACATCTTGAGCCTGCCGTTTTTCGGAATATAACTTGATCACCTATAGAGATCGTTTTTCCTCCTTCAGAAGCTGGTAGCCGCGTATTGATTGCTAATCTGTAGAAGTGGTTAAATCGTGAACGCTGTGCCCATTCGGGTAAAGTTGCTTGCCGTTGTGCCACAAAAGTTTTTTGGAAGTTTGGATAAACCTCTCCAGTCTGGGAATCACGAGTAATTACCACACAGCGCTGGCAAGGATTGATACCCATAAACTTTACCTCTCCAATCTGGAAATTAACCGTTTCTTCTGGTTCTGCAAAAAGCCGATCTTCCCAGAAAGCAGGGACACCTGAAATTTCGATGTTGGCGCGAAAACGTGAGCGAATTTCTTCAACGTCAAGTCCGGGGTACCAGGAGGCGATCGCTTCTAGTGTTGCTGTGCTGATGATGGTTGGACCAGGAGATACGGTATCATCTGGAAAGCCCGTGTCGACATTTTGTTTTATTTCTACTGCAAAACCAAAGTATTCACCAAGCCACTCTTCAAGTGCTTCCCGATCTTTTTCAATATGAAATATGTGTGTACTATCTGTTCCCTGAGCCTGCAGAGCAACAGTATTGGTTTCAATCTCGAACTTAGAGCGTAAGGCATGAACTCGAGCATCAAGCTTACCATTTACGAATTGACCAGATTTGTTAAAGATAGCAAACTCGCGGTCATGTTTCAAAGCACCACTTCTAAGAACATTTATGTTCTCAACGCAAACTCCATCTAAAGATTTAATTGGATAAATTAATAATCTTGAAACTGTAGGAATCACATCAGTCATAAGTAACTCATGAGACATTCATTTATTATCCTTATTTGATTTCCTCCGTTGTTAGGTGCTAGCCGCCCAAAGCAGAGAGACATCATATATTACCCTGAATATGTGTGATCGCCACAATTAGCGCATCCAACATAACTTCATAGCTTTCATCCGCAGAACGGTTAAGTGTCATCAATTCCGACTGTTCTCTCATAATAAAACCATAAATTGCCGCATTAACCATTCGCATCACATCAATTAAGGCATTATCATTCAATTCGTATAGTTGTAGCGACTTCTGGAACAACTGCAAGGACTCTTGGATAATTTCTGCCTCTTCTGCATCAGTAGGTCTCATTTGATACTGCATCATTACAGCGTATCTGGAGGGATGCGATCGCGCAAAGTTTCGGGTTGCGATCGCTGCTGTACGGAATAAATCGCGAGGTTCTGTAATCCCAATAGTTTGTTGTTTGCACTCCACCAAATAGCTACGCCAAATAGCCAAAGCCACAGATCGTCGCAATCCTGTGTTTCCATCAACATGCTTGTAGATCCCAGGAGGTTTAATCCCCAATTCCCGTGCTACCCGATTTACACCTAAAGCAGTTTCTCCTTCTTTATCTAAGCACGCGATCGCAGCATTAATCACATCCTGCTGTGTTAACGATTTTTCTTTAACTGGACGACCCATAGAAGGATTCGTAATTAACTAATCAAATTAGTTAACACAATTAACTAAAAGTGAATATAATTAACTTTATCACAAATCGAAAATTCGATGATGACTAACTTAACCTTTGCAAATGCTCATCAATTAGCCCAGATGATTCGAGAGAGGGAAGTTTCGTCTGTGGAAGTTCTCGATGCTTACCTAGCTCAAATCGCCAAACATAACTCCAGATTGAATGCCATTTGCACCTTGGATGAAGGTCATGCTCGCAGTAGAGCCAAGCTTGCAGATGAAGCTTTGGCGAGGGGAGAGAATTGGGGTGCTTTACATGGCGTTCCTATCACGATTAAAGATATTTTTGAAACAGAAGGACTACGTACTACTGCGGGATATATTCCCCTTAAAGATTATGTTCCGCAACAAGATGCTACTGCGGTTGCTAGATTACGAGCTGCAGGAGCAGTAATTGTGGGAAAAACAAATATGGCAGAATTGGCGGGTGATTATCAAAGTACCAATTCCCTCTTCCCAAGGGTGAATAATCCTTGGAATATTGAATACACGCCGGGCGGTAGTTCTGGAGGTAGCGCTGCTGCGGTTGCATCTGGTTTTTCAGCGTTAGATTTAGGTAACGATTTCGCGGGTTCGGTACGTCAGCCAGCTCATTTCTGCGGCGTATACGGTTTAAAACCAACTGATCGCCGTATTTCCACAGCGGGAACAATTCCAGAGGTACCAGTAATGCCAATCTGTCTGCGACAAATGATGACTGTGGGTTGTTTTGCCCGTTCTTTGGAAGATATCCGACTGTGTTTTTCATTAATTGCAGGTGCGGATATTCGTCGTCCAGATGTACCGCCCATTCCTCTCGATACACCTTCAGGTAAGTCTTGGCAAAATCTCAAAATAGCTTGGATTGATCAATGGACAGAGGTTCCCGTGAGTAGGGAAACAAAAACGGCAATGAATGCGATCGCTAATAAATTAGCCCAAACAGGTGCGCAAATTGAACGTTGGCTTCCCCAGAACTTTGATATTTCCTATATCATTAACCTCTATTCTCGGATGGCAGCATACGTCAACAATTATGCCCAACCGAAGGATAGATACAATATTCGTCGGAGTTTAGAGTTAATATTTCGAACTGCAACCCAAGGTGACAAACAATTACGAAAATTGGGAGACTTCAGCCGATTTTTACCTGAGTTATTAAATCCCAGCCTCAGGGGATATTTTGAAGCACTTACAGAACGCGATCGCGTAACCGTTCAAATGGATCAAGCATTAGAACCCTGGGATGTATGGCTCGTTCCCGTTGCAGCTACCACTGCGTTTACCCATCGCCCAGCTTGGAGTGCAGTTGAGATTGACGGTAAACTTTATCCTCACGGGATTGCTAACGGAGCATACACAATGCCATTTAATCTTAGCGGACACCCTGCGATCGTAATTCCTATTGGTCAGACTCACAATGGTTTACCAATGGGAATGCAAATTGTAGGTAAGCGATGGAGAGAGATGGAAATGTTAGCAATTGCTCAAAAGATTGATAATATAATCGGGGGATTCAAAAATCCATCAAGTTACGAACTAGCCAGGAACCAAGAATGAATTACGCACTAGTATTTTTTCCAGAAGTGCGCGACGAATTAGATGAGGCATATAATTGGAATGAAAGCCAACAATTAGGACGAGAGGATAAATTTTATTTGCCTTCTTCCTGAATCATGTCAAGATAAGCAAAATTAAAAGAATATGAATATTCAACTCAAACCTGAACAAGAAAAACTAATTCAATCGCAAATTGAAAGTGGTAAATATAATTCACCCGAGGAAATAGTGGATGTAGCGTTTAGATTATTTGAAAAATTGCATTCGGAATATACGGATTGGGTAGAAGAAACACGACAAAAAGTTGATCTTGCAGTTGCAGAACTAGAACGTGGTGAAGGGTTAGACGGTGAGACTGTCGTAATGGAGATACTCGATAGATTCAAGAAAGCTCGTCAAGAAAAAGAATGAGTAATTACATTATTTCACCATCGGCAAGCAGGGATTTAAATCAGATTGCAGACTACTTTCTGGACGTTAATCTTGAAGCTGGGGAAAAACTTTTTCGAGAATTCAATAAAAAGTGTCATAATCTAGCCAAATTTCCTAATATGGGACGTAGTTATGCTCATATTAGAGCTGATTTACGTGGCTTACCCTTAGATAAATATATCATTTTGTATAAAGATATTGATGATGGTATTGAAATTTTACGAATAATTAGCGGTCGTCAAGATTTAGAATCTTTATTTGCTGATGAGTAAGCATACGGGATACGCCGCTTAGACTGTTAATGCACTCCTGACACCTTAAATTGCTGTTGGAGTCGAGTTTGCAAATCTACAATCAGATTCTCTCCACTTCGTCTGGCTTCCCAGACACCAAAGCATCTAGGGTTTATAGTCCACTTTCCCTGTATATAATTTTCGTCTTCTGAAAGTGTGCCTATGTATTTAACTGGATGAGGTGATGTTATTAAATAGCATTTAGTAAAGTTGATACTACGCCCAATTACTTCACCACTGACTGAAGCTTCTCCTAAATAGTTATCATCCAAAATAGAACCACTTAAACTATTCTTGCTCTGAACGAAAGTTGCCTCAAAGCGAGTTGGGGTTCCACTTTGCCAGTAAGTTCCCAACCAATCACCATTTAAATCTGCCATAGTACATATTCCCAAACAATTTTTTCCGGATTTTTCAAAAATTCTGACTCCTGACTCCTGTATTCTTTCTACTAACACTTCCCAATTAACTCCCTAACTTGCCTGACTATTAAAGGATGTGGATCATTTTGTAATTGGGGTAGAAGTTGTTGTAGAACATTCGGTGAAGCTACACTTAAGTACGAAATTGCTGCTTCTCGTACAAAGCCTGTAGGATGACGTAGAGTTGCTAAAATTTGCTCGCTTGGTAGTCGAATATGGGCAACTTGAGCAAAATGAAAACAGCACGCAATTCCCCAATCAGAAAGTGACTCTCTCTGCTTTACTAAATTTCGGGTGCGATCGCCTATCCTCAGCGGTTGATATTTCGCGATACCTTTTTCGATAAGTTTTTGTAACTTTTCGCGGGGTGGGCGCTGATCTAGAATATTCAGCAACACTGACTTGCTTTGCAAATTAACAGTATGTTCTAAAATTTCTAATCCTCGTGCTAAGTTTACCCCTGATTGAGAGCGGAGATTAAGCGCTGCTGCTTGAATCTTGTCTTGAGGATAAAGGAGCTTCAATAAAAGCAAAAATCGCTCTTTAACATCAATTTCAACTTCTAGAAGTGCGCGTTGCAATAACTGACAGACAATATTAAACCTCTCTCCTGATTGGTAATTTTCTGCTTGAAGCTCTGTATAAGCGGCATAGATCTCACTCAAGAAGTAGAATTCTTGTTTAATTAATGCTTCTACTTTACTATGCAATTGATCTACCAAACTGGTTACTTCCTCATATTGACGTTTTTGAAGTAAAGTACGAAGAATATGATCTCTAGTTGTACCCCTAAAACTTTCCAAGTTGAACCACAAAGTATCTATTGCTTCTAGAGTGGGAATTTGACCAATGGTACGCCAAGCATACATCCTTACAACTTGCGGTTTGTAAATATTGGTAGCTAATTTCGTGAGCCTTGGTAAAATTTCATTCTCCAGTCCTGCTAGTACACCCATAGCTGTCATTCGAGTTGACTTGTAATAAAGCCCTCTAATAAGTGCTGAATAGTATTCCTCCAAATGATTTGCACCAATCATTTCCAATACTGCGCACCGTACTCGTAAAGACTCATCTTGTAACAAATTTGGTATGTGAATCCGTAGCGCCTGCAAATAAACTGCGTCTGTTAAAGCTTTAACTGCATTGACTCTTTCCCGTTCTTGTTTGTGAGTCAGCATTCGCCGTAAAATTTGCATTGCACCAGATGACTGCATTGGTGTTCCTCGACGCAATAGTAAGGCGGCAGCGGTAGCACGGATAAGTGAGTTTTGAGGCTGTTTGAGGTACTTTTCTAATTGCCCTAAATCTGGATTTTGTTCAAAAAGCCATATATAACGTATGGCTAAAGCAAAAACCTCCGGCGTCAAGGTGAATTGCTGCTGTTCTAACAAAGTCCGAACTTCAGGGAAATAAGCGGGATTTGCGCCTTTAGTTAACATCACCTCTAAACTAGTTTGCTGTAAAGAAGGCGGTAATTTAATGAGTAGAGGTGCTAAAAATTCTCCTACGCCCTTGGGATCAATTTCAGCCAACATCTGAATAGAAGAACGTTGCTCAGCCTCATTGCCTTTTTCACCAAGAGTTTTGATAACAGCTTGTTTGAATGCTCGTAAATCAACTTCTTTTGCATTCAACTTACCCTGTCCTGCACTTAAGACTAATAAGTTAACATAGCGTGTTTGTATTAACCAAACTATTCCTGTACATATCAAACCCAGAATTGCAGTTTCTATAAGCAATAGAAAATTTGGAAACGGCCTAAAAAACCATAAAGTAACTAAAATAACTGCACCAGCTATCCCTGCACCGATGGCTTCTGCAACACCTCCAGATAATGTCTGTACATAGCTGCGAATTTTTTCTGGGATTGGATGAAATAGTAATGGTCTGCTACTAGCGACAAAGGTGTAACGTAACAACTCATCTAAAAATTTGAGAATGACTAGACCCCACAATAATCCCTGCAATTGATTTGTGGAAAATAAACCTAATAAAGGAGTTGTTAATGCTAATAAGATAAATACACTAGCAGGTAAAGCAGTAATCGTTACAAATACGCCGAACCGTTCAAGTACTCGGCTGGAGATCATCCATTGCATTCCCAGTTCACACACACCTGCAATTCCACCAAATAAACCTAAAAAGCTGGCAATATCTTTGTCGTTAAAATTGGTCTCTAGCTTAGTCAGATACTGAAAATCTATTAACACTCCTAGCACTTGTAGGAAAGCAAAAAACACAAACAACAATAATGCATAGTGCTTTAATAAGGGATTTAAAAGTTGGCGTCTTGGCTGAAGATGCTGCACCTGTGAAATCTTTTTGTGTGGAGCATTGGGAAAAACTTGTTTATAGTCGTTACTTAAATGCCAGAGAATGATTGCTCCTAGTGCTATGAACACACTAGAAATTGGCATAATAACCTTATTAAGTCCCACAAATTGCACAAGAATTGGTAAGCTAAAACCGCTAATAATGTCAGCTAGCAACATACCGCTGCTAATTAGTGGGTAGGCGCGTTTAATCTCACGAATATTAAAGAGTTGATTGGCGACAATTGAGGTATTGAGATCGTTGACGACATAAAAGGCGTCTACCCACAGCCGTAATAGAAAGATTGTAATGACTGTCCACTGTGAAACTTGGGTTCCCCAACTTAATAAAACTAATGGGACGAACATCGCTGGCGCGATCGCGACTATCACCTGACGTAGGGGCAAAACTTTTTGCAGCCAAGAATATAAGAAAACTAACAATGCTCCAATGACTGCATTGGCAATATAAATTAATGGGAGAAATTTAGCGCCGTATTGATCCAAAAACAGCGCCACTGTACTATCTTCAGACCAACGTAACCCTATAGACGTGAAAGTATAAAAAGCGAACATTAATAAAGTGCGATCGCTTTCCTCTGGTCGAAGATTTACCCACTGTAGTAGTCGTGATAGAGTCCCTCTGTTTCCAGTAGACCAGTGTTTTTTAAGTTCCATAAGCTGGAGTAGTCACCCTTTGGCTGAAAGATTTGGTCGAGTACTAGTCCCCTAGAAATGGTAAAAATCCTGAGTAACTGAGTATTTATTATTGTTCCCACCCAGCACTCAAAATTATTGAGTCTTGCAATTCTTCTTAAGGTGGAATACTCGATAAATAAGTCGAGGCTAATATTTACAGCTATGTTAAGAAATTTTAATGTAGGGGAGGCAGTTTGCGGTAAGCTATATTTGAGATGTATCAAACGCTTGCTGACCCTAAAACATCTTGTTGTATGGATATCACAGCTACGTTAAACCAGATAATGTCCTTAAACGTTGAAGACCGGATTCTCTTAGTACAAGCAATCTGGGATAGTATTGCGACTGAGCAAGCATATCCCGAACTAACCGATCAGCAAAAGCAAGAACTTGATCGCCGAATCACTGATAGCCAAGCTAATCCTGATAATGTAATGACATGGCAAGAGATTAGAGCTTCTATCCGCAATCAAGAATGAATTACGCATTAGTATTTCGTCCAGAAGTACGCGACGAATTAGATGAGGTATATAATTGGTATGAAAGCCAACAATTAGGACTAGGCGATCAATTTTTAGACTGCATTGACGAGACGCTAAATTTTATTTGCCTTCTTCCTGAATCCTATCCTGTTGTTTACCGCGATGTTAGACGAGCAGTTGTGAAACGTTTCCCTTATGCTGTCTACTACCGGATTATTTCGAGTCGAGTAATTGTTACAGCAGTTTTCCACGGTAGCAGAAATCCAAAAGGATGGCAGAAACGGAGCTAAGGGCAAAGTACTAAACCTAATAGAAAGATTGCAACGACTGTCCGCTGTGAAACTTGGATTCCCCAACTTAATAAAACCAATGGGACGAACATCGCTGGCGCGATCGCCACTATCACCTGACTTAAGAGAAAAGCTTTTTGCAACCAAGAATAGAAAAAACTAACAATGCTCCATAAAAAGCGAACATTAGTAGAGTGCGATCGCTTTCCTCTGGTCGAAGATTGACCCACTGTAGTAGTCGTGATAGAGCCCCTCTGTTTCCAGTAGACCAGTGTTTTTTTAGTTCCATAAGCTGGAGTAGTCACCCTTTGGCTGAAAAGTTTGGTCGAGTGCTAGTCCCCTAGAAATGGTAAAAATCCTGAGTAACTGAGTATTTTTTATTGTTCCCACTCAGCACTCAGGATTATTGATTTTGAGAAAATTCTTTAAAGAAGGAGTCAGGAGTCAGAATTCAGGAGGGTTTCCTCGCTAGGAATTTGGGATTTACTGACATTCCTAAAATAAATACCACACTTTACTAGAACGCTAAAGTGTGGTACTATTGTTTTAATAAGCTCAGATTTTGTTTGCAACTCCTACTTTTTAGGAGAGATGAGCATCATCATATTTCTCCCCTCTTTCTTAGGTGCTTGTTGAACTTCCCCAACAGCCTCTAAGTCCGATGCCATCCTTTTGAGCAACTCTTCTGCTAAGTCACTGTGTTGAATTTCTCGACCACGGAACATCACAGTCGCTTTGACTTTATCACCATCTTTAAGAAAGCGCTCAGCTTGCTTAACACGCACGTTATAGTCGTGTTCTTCTATCTTGTAGCGCATTTTGACTTCTTTTACATCGGCTGTGTGCTGTTTTTTGCGGGCTTCACGCGCTTTCTTTTCTTGTTCAAACTTGTATTTCCCATAATCCATGATTCGACAAACCGGTGGGTCAGCCTTATCGCTAAGCAGCACAAGATCCAGCTCTTTTTCTTCAGCTAGTTGGAGTGCTTCCTGCGGGGTTATGATCCCCAGCTGGCTACCGTCAGTGTCAATAACCCGAATTTTTGGGAAGCGAATTCGTTCGTTTATTTGGGGGAGATCTCGACTTCTTTTTTTCTCAATCACAGACATTATGATTTGTGGGAGCTCTTTGTTAAGAATTTGGCTTGATCTAGAATGGCACACCTCAGCAAAAAAATAGTTAAATCGCTGAGGAGATAAAATAAAGGAGCCTCTATATTCTAGAGTAGCTAATTCTTGACACTCTCCGGGCTAAATACACGGAGATTCTTAAGACTTCATCAGCCTTAACATTCCTATCTCTAGATGTCCTAGGACTGACCACATGCGTCAAAGAGGGCGTTGCCAAAAGTCCGTCTCCTGGTGGAGACGCTACGTATCGACGCAGATCCTCCAAGCGAGGCACGGGTATCTCCTTCGGATTGCTCATATGATAGCACATGAATCAACTACCGTGCCTGATAAGGGCAGGGGATATAGAAACCCCTCCCCTAATTGACTTTACTAATGCTCTAGCAATAGAAATTACTCTGGAATAAATTTTAAAGCAACACCGTTGATGCAGTAACGTTTTCCAGTAGGTGCGGGACCGTCGTCAAACACATGACCCAGATGTCCGCCGCAACGGCTGCAATGCACTTCTGTTCTCGTCATAAAAAAGGATTTATCTACAGATGAGCCGATCGCTCCTTCTACCGGAGTGTAAAAACTAGGCCATCCTGTACCACTGTTAAATTTTGTTTCTGACGTAAAAAGTTTCTGCCCACAAGCAGCGCATTCATAACTACCTTCACCATAATTCTTATCCAGTGGGCTAGTACAAGCGCGTTCTGTGCCGTGTTCACGCATCACTTTGTACTGTTCTGGCGTCAAAATTTCGCGCCACTCTTGCTCGGTCTTATTAATTTCAAACTCTTTCTTTGAAGTTGTCATATAGCCTCTATTTTTAAAGTGCCGATACTTAACCACCAGCTAGTCAGTGAATTGGCTCAACTACTAGGATGAACGAAAACACTCGTACTTCGCAAACAGTTTTCCGAACATTTCAATCGCTATTACCGAACTATTGAAGAAGGAGTCAGAAGACAGAATTCAGGAGTCAGGAGTTAGAAGTCAGAATCAATTACTGACAAAGAGATTTTGTTAAGCAGCAATAAGCATCTTCCTAAGAGTGAATTATATATCATGTAAATGCTCTTTAAAATGTAACAAAAACTACAAAATTCAATTTTTTCAAAGAAAAGAAGTTACGCTAGGGATACATATCCGGGGAGCGGAGATACCGCCAGAAAAATTTTATGATGTCAACTTCCTTGTTACCGCTAGAGAATGCTTCTCCAGCGCACATTTGTCCATTTGATCAAGCCTGTAGTTATCTGGAGGAAGCAGCGCGTGAATTAAAGCTTGATGGAAGTATTGTAGAGATACTGAGCAAGCCACGCAAAGTTGTCACAGTCTCGATTCCAGTAAAACGAGATAACGGTGAAGTGCAAGTCTTTGCCGGACACCGTGTACAGCACTGCGATATTTTAGGTCCCTATAAAGGTGGCATTCGTTACCATCCGAGTGTGACGTTGCGAGAGGTATCATCTTTAGCAATGCTAATGACCTGGAAATGTGCGCTGTTAGGTATTCCTTACGGTGGTGCAAAAGGAGGTATTGCTATAGATCCAAAACTTTACAGTGTTGGCGAACTAGAGCGTATGACTCGTCGCTACATCAGTGAATTGATTAAAGATATTGGTCCGTCAGTGGACATTCCAGCACCAGATATGGGTACGTCTGCACGTGAAATGGCTTGGATGATGGATACCTACTCAGTAAATATGGGTCATGCCGTTCCAGGAGTTGTAACTGGTAAGCCTATTTCGATTGGTGGTTCACGAGGACGAGAAATGGCAACTGGACGCGGTGTATTCATCATCGTCCGTGAGGCGCTTGCTGATTTAGGCAAATCTCTCAAGGGAACGCGAGTCGCAATTCAGGGTTTCGGGAATGTAGGAAGTGCGGCGGCTTTATTACTGTACGAAGCAGGAGCGAAAGTAATAGCAGTATCGACAGGCTCTGGTGGAGTCTTTTGTGAGGCTGGTTTAGATATTCTTGCTTTGAAAGCTTATGCTGCACATAATCATAGGAGTGTTGTTGGTTTCCCTAATGCTGAACCAATTAGTAATGCTGAACTGCTAACTTTACCCTGCGATGTACTTATTCCAGCAGCTTTAGAAAACCAGATCACAGAGGAAAATGTGAATCAGGTACAAGCCAATATTATTGCTGAAGCGGCTAATGGTCCAATCAATCTCCAGGCAAATAAAGCTCTAGAAGCTCGAGGTGTGACAGTGCTGCCAGATATTTTGGCTAACGCTGGTGGTGTTGTCGTTAGTTATCTTGAGTGGGTGCAGGGACTTTCGTATGTATTTTGGGATGAGGAGCGTGTCAATAGGGAATTGGAACAGTTGATGGTACAAGCTTACCGTCAGGTGATCCAACAGTCGAAGGTACGGCAAATTTCAATAAGGCTTGCAGCTTACACTTTAGGTGTTGGTCGTGTGGCTCAAGCTCTTCTCGACAGAGGCTTGTATCCTTAAATTTTCTTTGAAAGCGGCGCTCGAATCCATTCGGTTGTGGGTGCAGGTTGTACGCAACCCCGCAGCCTAGGCACAAGGCATTGGAAATTTCTTCCCCATGCCCCATGCCCAAAAACTCCACCCACAAAGGGTGGAGTTTTTCAATTAGTCAAGGGGGGTTTTTGTCTGGTAGTAGACGGTTCCTCCCGAGTTAGGGACGTAATGACAATGATTTTTAGAGTGCCAGAAAGCTTTGAAAATAGGCTGATCCGATTTTCGGTAGTAATCTCCTAAAATTGGCTTAATCGCTTCGGTTGCTGTCTTCAAATGGTAGTGAGGAATATTGAGAAAAATGTGATGAGCGACGTGGGTACCGATGTTGTGGTGGATGGGATTGATGAATCCATAATCGCGATCAATGGTAGATAGAGCACCTTTGAGAAAATACCAATCTTTCCCACGGTACCAAGGAATATCTAACTCTGTATGGTGTAAAAAAGTCACTAAGTCTAGCCAGATGACAAAAACAATGTAGGGTACCAAATAGTATTTCAACAGCCATAACCAGCCCCATTGATAAGTCAGGAAACTCAGTAAAGTCACCATCAGTATCCAGCAGATGCTACTGGTGATCACATCCCATTTCTCTGAAGGACGAAATAGGGGACTACTGGGCAGAAAATGAGAACCCCCTCCCCCTTCTCGTTCAGGTGAACGTGTAAACAGATAGATAGGGTAGGCAATGAGCATGGGTAACTCAAAGCGAAGCAATTTTTCATACCAGGTCATTTTCTCATAGATCGATTGTTTGACTGGATACCAGCTTTCATCATGTTCGAGACTGGCTGTATTGTTATGGTGGGTGCGATGACTGATGCGCCAACCGTGGAAAGGAACGAGCAAGGGGGTATGGGCAAGATGACCGACCAAATCGTTGAGCCAAGTGTATTTGGAAAAGGAACGGTGTCCACAGTCATGTCCGACGACAAATAATGCCCAGAACATCGTTCCCTGCATTAACCAAAAAATAGGCCAAAAAAACCAAGAGTCTAGCGCGTGGGCGATCGCATAGAGTCCACTAATGATTCCTACATCAATAAAAAAGTAGGCAAGAGATTTACTCACACAAGGTGCAAAGCAGTAGCTAGGAATCGCTTCTTTTAAATCTTTAAGGGTAAAGGGAAGTTCTGGTGTAGTCTGAGGGGGTTCAAACCTCTGATTTTGAGTTAGATCAATCGACATTTTATTTATAGCTACTACCGCCAACTGGAATAAAAAGACAAGATTCTTAACATACCATTAATGGTGGCAGCTATGTTAACTTTATTGCAGCGCAGAAAAAAAGCTCCTGCTTTAACACAGGAGCTTCGTTATAACATCAGTGATGAAAGAAATCTAAAAAAAGAATTCAGAAGTAAGAATTCAGGAGTCAGAATCAAGATGATGGGGATTTAAACCACAAGACGAGTCAGCTGGTTGCTCTCGGGTAATTCTGAATTCTGATTCCTGTCTCCTGAGTTCTTTTGTTAAAACTTAGTCAAGTTCCTTCATGAACAATACTGGTTCGGTTTCGCGATCGATACCTTTCTCAAAACCACCAGCCGCAGCACGAGCGCGTCCAGCATGCCACAGGTGACCAATGAGGAAGAAGAAACCTAACACGAAGTGAGAAGTTGCTAACCACGCACGAGGAGATACGTAGTTGAAGGAGTTGATTTCAGTAGCCACGCCACCAACGGAGTTCAGAGAACCTAGAGGAGCGTGAGTCATGTATTCAGCAGCGCGACGAGCTTGCCAAGGCTGAATATCGTTCTTGATTTTATCCAAGTCAAGACCGTTAGGACCACGTAGAGGCTCTAACCAAGGACCACGGAAATCCCAGAAGCGCATGGTTTCACCACCGAAGATAATTTCACCGGTAGGAGAACGCATCAAGTATTTACCTAAGCCTGTTGGACCTTGAGCAGAACCAACGTTAGCACCTAAGCGTTGGTCACGGATTAAGAAGGTTAAAGCTTGAGCTTGAGAAGCTTCAGGACCAGTAGGACCATAGAATTCGCTTGGGTAAGCGGTATTGTTAAACCACACCATTACAGAGGCGATAAAGCCCATCATAGACAAAGCGCCTAAGCTGTAAGACAGGTAAGCTTCACCAGACCAAATGAAAGCACGACGTGCCCAACCAAAAGGCTTGGTGAGGATGTGGAAAATACCACCACTAATACAAATCAAGGCAAGCCAAATGTGACCACCGATGATATCTTCTAGGTTATCTACACTGATGATCCATCCTTCGCCACCGAAGGGAGCTTTCACCAAATAACCAAAGATTACGGCTGGGTTGAGCGTCGGGTTAGTGATAACACGAACATCACCACCACCAGGTGCCCAGGTATCATATACACCACCAAAGAACATTGCTTTGAGTACCAACAATAAGGCTCCAGATCCCAAGATGATCAGGTGGAACCCGATGATGGTTGTCATTTTGTTCTTGTCTTTCCAGTCGTAACCAAAGAATGAGGAATACTCTTCTAAGGTTTCTGGTCCACGAACTGCGTGATATATACCACCAAAGCCGAGTACAGCTGAGGAAATTAAGTGCAGTACACCGACGACAAAGTATGGGAAGGTGTCAATAACTTCACCACCAGGACCAACGCCCCATCCCAAAGTAGCAAGGTGAGGTAGGAGGATCAAGCCTTGCTCATACATGGGCTTTTCAGGAATGAAGTGAGCGACTTCAAATAAAGTCATCGCTCCAGCCCAGAATACAATCAAACCAGCATGGGCAACGTGAGCACCCAGTAGTTTACCGGAAAGGTTTATCAAACGGGCGTTACCAGCCCACCAAGCAAAGCCGGTGGAGTCTTGGTCGCGACCCCCCAAATTTATGGATCTATTAGAGAGCGTTACCACGTGGTAGTACCTCTTCAGGGAATACAAATTGTTCGTGAGGCTGATCTTGAGGAGCCATCCAAGCGCGGATGCCCTCGTTCAGTAAAATGTTCTTTGTATAGAAAGTTTCAAACTCTGGGTCTTCTGCTGCTCGCAATTCTTGCGATACGAAGTCGTAAGCCCGCAGGTTCAGCGCTAATCCCACAATCCCAACTGCGCTCATCCACAAGCCTGTAACTGGTACAAACAACATGAAGAAGTGTAACCAGCGCTTGTTGGAGAAGGCAATACCGAAGATCTGTGACCAGAAACGGTTTGCGGTCACCATTGAGTAGGTTTCTTCCGCTTGGGTTGGGT
>NZ_JAAKGC010000065.1 GCF_017591665.1 Aetokthonos hydrillicola CCALA 1050
CTGCTGCTTAGTTTCGGCTAATTTCTTGATCCTGCCGCTTGACTCAGCTTCAAATTTGAAGTTGAGTCCCTCTGTCCTGCCCTTGCTTGTTAACTGCTGGTCGAAACCGGATTAGTCCAAACTCCAGATCTTAATTCAGGGGGCATAGGGCATAGGGCATAGGGCATAGGGCATCGCGCATGGGGTATCGGGTATCAGGTATCGGGGATGGCAGGAAAACTCATGCTTTATCAAGCAGTATTGACTTCCTTCCCAAAGACAGATTTACCGATGATGTAATTCTTCTACTCCATCCCATGCCCCATGCCCCATGCCCCATGCCCCATGCCCCTGTTTACTGCTGAGATTGTGTTTTTTCCTCAAAATGGGGAGCGTAAGCTTGAAGTAAGGCGCTGACTTGCCCCAGTAACATTTCGTTAGTACTTTTACCCCCACCAACAGGCGTTCTATCATCATTAGGTCGATCAATGTTACGAACAATAGCTGCTCCTACTTGTTGAACGATCAATTCTTGCAGTTCAGCTTTGGCTCTTTGACGTTGGTAGTTAGCACCTTCCTCTGTAGTCGCATAAAGAGGAGGTAAACGATTAAGGGCGTAAGCAGCAATGTCTCCAACATCAAGAGAACTTTCGCTAGTCGCTTCAATCTCTGCTACACGGGCGATCGCTTCTGTTAGAACTAATTCTTCCATCACGTTAATAAACTGTTTGCGCGATACCGCCACTACTTCACCAGTTAATAGTGCTCCCATTAGCCGATCCAACGCCATGTACTCTTCTATAGAGAGTTCCACCGCATTATCACAGATGCGCCCGACTTCTGCTTCCATTACTGGTGTCAGATAACCATCCTGGAGAGCTTGCTCTACAATTTTTTCAATACTCATAATGCTCATCATTTTTCAGCCACCCAATAAAGGTAGGGACGGTACCAATCCAATTTATTTTGCCCCAATTGTGTATAAAATCACTAGCAAAAGGTTACTATTTAAATTCTTGGGTTTTCCAAGGTGTTGGGTCAACAGATTGCCCATTGACATATAGACCCCAGTGCAAATGTGGTCCAGTAGAAGCCCCGGTTGAACCAACCGTGCCAATTAATTGACCTGGTTTGACAATATCTCCTTCTTTAACATTAATGTGACTCAAGTGCATAAAAATACTTGTTACTCCTTGACCATGGTCAATGCCAACTACATTGCCGTGAACTCTAAACCCTTGGGAAACTCTTCCTACCAAAGCGACACGTCCACCAGCTGGTGCAACAACAGGTGAACCTGCTGCACCTGCGTAGTCAATGCCACGATGATAATAGTCCTTTGCAAATCTACCATTATAGTAACGGCGTACACCATATATTGTCGTTATTGATCCAGTATTTGGCTTGATAAAAACACCATCCCAATACTTTTCCGGTGTCTGTAACGCCTTAAGAGCTGCTACACGCTTAAGCTCATATTCAGTAGCATCAACCCCGGCTTTTCCTGGAGGTAAATTAATACGCTGCACAGGAAAAGAGCGATCATGCACCAATACCAATAAATTCTGCTCTTTTCCATCTACTATCACCCGGATAACTCTTTTTCCAGGCTTTTCTAATGGTGTTGTGGGGATCAAAGCTCGGTACTCATTTGAACTAATTTCAAATGCTGGGTAAGTGTTTTCACCACTAGCCACTTTGAGAGTTGTGCTAGGAGAAGCAGGATTATCCGGATTAATGATAATCGAAAGTGTATCCCCTAAATGAGGACTAGATGGAGTTATACGTACCTGCAAAGCATTTACAGGTAATGCAAATGCCACTGGAAAAGCAGCGAGTATTCCTAATAAAATATTATTAGTTCTACGCTTTTTCCTTAAATCAGTAGCACTATACGAAATCGGCATAATCAGGAGGTTTGAACAATTATAGTCTCTGTGTTGAAAGACAGACTAGCTTATTATCAGGACTAGTTTGCCAGGTTTAGAATAAAAAATAAATATTAAGTTTTTATCTTTTACAGGCTTTTGTACATAAGGAGGATTTCTCTCATCTACTTACCATAATCATCTAGGTACAAACCTTAAGAAAGGTTAAAACTTTTAAATCTTCTGTTATTCTGACGTATTACTGGACTTAATATGAAGTACTCATTTACAACCTTAATCGTCCTAGTTAGTGCCATAACTATTAGTCAAAGAGTTTATGCGAACGAAGTCAGTGCTCCGGATCACGAAACTTCTTCTGGTAAGGCTGCTGCTCTAGTTACTCAACCAGCTACGATCAATAGTTATCAAGGTAACGCGACTAGCCAAACCAACAGACTAAAACAAATTACTAACTCAATCCCATCAGTACATAATCAACCATCGCTTGACCCTCTCGACTTTCTCAAAGATCCATCTACTTCTTTTAAGAAATTTTTCAACGAAAAGCCTAACCAAACCCCACAGCTTACCACAGTAAACCCCTTGGCAGTTCCTAAACCTCCACTCGATACCAATAATCGTGGAGAAATTAATGTAACAGTATCTCATTTTTAAGGGCATGGGGCATGGGGCATGCCCTATTCCCCATGCCCCATCTTCAACAATTGCCTAGTTTCATAAGCAGCAGCCTTCATTGCGCTTTCTGGAGTCATCCGATTTGTGAGTGCAGCACTGAGGTAACGTTGCAAAATATCGGATGTTTGGTCATATTGGGGAATCGGTGGGCGTAAAACTGCTTTATCTTCTATCTCTAGAAGTTTTGGGTAGTGGGGGTATTTGGCGACAATTTGTGGATCTGTAAATAATGAACGTCGGCTAGGTACAAAACCAGCATTTAAAATGAATTGACGCTGTGCTTGTTCACTTGTTAAGTATTGAATTGCTTTCCAAGCTTCTTGCGGATATTTAGAGGATTTGGCAATTCCTAAACCCCAGCCGCCTAAACTAGCTGCTCCAGCTTCGGGTGTGGTACCTACCATTGGTTTAATGCCAATTTTACCTTTGATAGGAGAATTTGCTGCGTTCGCCAAAGGCCAAACATAAGGCCAACTTCGTAAAAAAGCTGCTTGACCACTTTGGAAAAAGCGTCTTGTATCTTCTTCTATATACGTCGTCACTCCAGGAGGTGAAACTCCTTTTTCAATTGTTTCTTTAAGAAAGGCGATCGCCTGCAATGTTTCTGGTTTATCTAGTCCGACTTCCAAGGTTTTAGGATTCACCCAAAATCCTCCAAAACCTTCTAGTACTTCCACGAACATCGCGGCTAATCCTTCATACTGCCGCCCTTGCCAAACATAACCCCAGTTAATTTTTCCTTGTTTTTGTAAAGCTTGGGAAATTTTAAGTAAATCCGAAAAGGTTTCTGGTGGTTTAAAACCGGCTTGTTTTAGTAAATCTTCTCGATAGTAGAGTACTCCCACATCGCTACGCATGGGAATTCGATATAGTTTACCTTCAACACGTCCTCCCTCTAAATCTTTGGGCGAAAATGCTGCTAACTCTTCTTTTGTGATGCGATCGCTTAAATCTAATAACCATCCAGCAGCCGCAAATTTGGGTGTCCATATTACATCCATGTTAATTAAGTCATACGGAGAATCACCCAAAATAAAAGCTGATGTATAAAGATCTTCGAGCAAATTAGTGGCATTTGGCCCTTCAACTAGATTAATGCGAATGCCTGGGTTTTTTGCTTCAAAGTCCTTAAGTATACCGTTTTTCCACGGTTCAGCATCAGGCGCAGTAATCAACAAATTTAAGACCACTGGTCGTTGAGATATGGCGGGTAAAATCGAAAGTAGGATGATCCCCAATAAAACTGCAAAAAATATTTTTATGTGAATTTTAATTTTTGGTATTCTATGTGCTAAGCCAATTCCCATTTTGCTAAATCCTTTTTTTATCGATGAATACGCGTTGGCAAACTCAAGATAGATTTTTAGAACTGCATTCCCAATGGGTGACAGTAATTGGCGAGCATCTACAGGATGAAACAGGACAAATCCTGGAATATTGGCGGGTGGAAAAAGCAGACTCGGTGATTATTTTACCAATTCAAAGTCAGCACCTAAACAAATGAAAAAAGAGGGATTTTCCCTCTTTTTCACATCTTATTAGTTATTCTGAAAAGAAATTTTCATCATTGGTACTGAACTTAAAGTTCATAACCCACTAATATTTCGCGCTTCTATAACAACAGCAAACAAGTTATTCTTCAATAGCTACGGGAATTTCATCTTCAATAGCTGAGGGAATGTCTTCTTCTACAGCCGGTGGAATTTCCTCAGTTAAAACAACTTCTCCTTCAGGAGAAACTGCTGTAGCTGCGGTAGCACCTTGCTGTTTAGCCAGCATCTGCTCTCGATACCTAGCAGCCATTTCTTCTGCTTTATCGTATACCAGATCACGATTTTTAATCATGTCACCAGGTTCAGGTTCTAGCTGTTTGGTAGACAGCGAAATGCGACCGCGTTCTGCATCCAAGTCAATGATCATAACTTTAACTTCGTCATTGACATTGAACACGCTATGAGGTGTATCAATATGCTCGTGAGAAATCTCGGATATGTGAAGTAGACCACTAACACCACCGATGTCAATAAAGGCACCGTAGGGTTTGATACCACGTACTGTACCAATCACGACTTCTCCGACCTCTAAGCGGTTCATCTTACGCTCAACCAGAGCCCGGCGGTGAGACAGTACGAGGCGGTTACGTTCTTCGTCTACTTCTAAGAACTTTAAAGGTAATTCTTCACCCACTAATTCTTCTTTAGGTTTGCGGGTGCTTATATGAGAACCGGGAATAAAGCCCCGTAATCCTTCAATACGCACCAAAGCACCACCACGATTAGTAGCAAAAACGCCAGAACGAACTGTAGCATCTTCTGCTTGGAGCTGACGTACTCTTTCCCAAGCCCGCATATATTCAATACGGCGAATGGAAAGCGTTAACTGACCGTCTTCGTTTTCATCTGTAAGAATGAAAAATTCACGCGTTTCGTTTGATTGTAGAACTTCATCCGGGCTATCCACCCGGTTGATAGACATTTCTTGTATAGGTATATATGCTGCCGTCTTAGCACCTATGTCAATCAGTGCGCCGCGTGGCTCTATACTGAAAACTGTACCTGGTACGATATCGCCCGGGCTAAAGTGATAATCGTACTTGTCAAGTAGAGCAGCGAAATCGTCGTGAGTAAATCCAATTTCAGTAGCGGTTAATTTCTGATTGACCATGCTGATTGTTTCCTGGTTTTGTTCTCCGTAAAGTTTTTGCCACAAGCGCGATGTATATGCAAAGGCCTTTCGGGCAAGCTACACCTACATCCTTTCTTATCCTAGCGCACAAAAACAGATCTGGGCACGCGTTATCTGCCAGACAGTGAATTATATCAAATATTTCTTAATTGATCATTAGTCTTGAGTAAGAGGGAGTAGGGGGCATAGGGCATGGGGCATAGGGCATTGCGTATTGGGCAATACATAGAACATATCAATTATGCCGGGAAATCTTTAGTGCTAAAAAAATTTAAATACTGAAAATAGCCTTTTTTTCTACCATGCCCCATGCCCCATGCCCCATGCCCCATGCCCTATGCCCTATGCCCCATGCCCCATGCCCTATGCCCTATCCCCAATTAAAAATAACCGCTGTCATTAATTATACTAAGCAGCGGTTAAAAATTTTTAAAATTTAGCTATTAAGAGGTAATAGCTAACTAAATTATTCGTCTTTCTTCTCTATGCGAGGGGGTTCGCGAAACGCGATCGCAAAGAATAAAGTCCCTATTGCTAGGGTCAAAACCAAGATGTACGCTACGCTTTCCATATCAAAATTTCCTACCTATCCAGCCCACAATGATAGTGTATCAAGCTACAACGAATATGAGCCAACAAGGTTGGGCATGGGGTTCTTAAACAGTTATCAGTTATCAGTTATCAGTTATCAGTCCAGAGTAATGTGTTTATCGCAACGCCAAACACTGCACTATACGTCTTGATTACTGAGCACTGTTTACTGTTCACTGTTGCTATGCCCCATGACCCTAGTTGCTAGACTGCTTCTTTCTTCCTAGTGGTCAAGTCACCAACTTTTTGGAAGACACCGAATTCAACTTGCTCCTCTAAGTCTGGGTCGATACCAGCAAACACATCTCGGAATAGTGTCCGAGATCCGTGCCAAATATGACCAAAGAAGAATAGTAGAGCAAATACGGCGTGACCAAAGGTGAACCAACCTCTTGGAGAACTGCGGAATACACCATCAGGTTTAATGCCGGTACTTTGACCACCATCAAATGAGAAGGGTTCGCCAAGCTGTGCTAGACGAGCATATTTCTTGACGTCGACTGGATCTGTGAATTTTTGACCACCCAGATCGCCACCGTAGAAATCTACAGTCACACCAACTTGCTCAAAGCTGTACTTAGATTCTGCACGACGGAAGGGGATATCCGCACGGACAACACCGTCTGCATCAGTAAGAACTACTGGGAATGTTTCAAAGAAGTTGGGAAGACGTCTTACAAACAATTCTCTTCCTTCAGCATCTTTGAATACTGGGTGACCAAGCCAAGATACAGCAACACCATTGGTGTTGTTCATCGGACCTACCCTAAACAAACCACCTTTTGCGGGGCTATTGCCCACGTAATCGTAGAAGGCAAGTTTTTCAGGAATTGCGGACCAAGCTTCAGTCGGGGTTGCGCCTTCAGCAATATTAGCTTCTACGCGACGGTTAATTTCTTGCCTGAAGTAGTCCTGATCCCACTGATAACGGGTAGGACCAAACAGTTCAATCGGGGTGGTGGCGCTACCGTACCACATCGTACCTGCAACAACGAATGCTGCGAAGAATACGGCTGCAATACTGCTAGAAAGTACAGTTTCAATATTCCCCATCCGTAAGGCTTTGTAGAGCCTTTCAGGCGGTCGTACTGTTAGGTGGAATAAACCAGCAATAATGCCAACGATACCAGCGGCAATGTGGTGAGCTACGACACCACCAGGGTTATAAGGGTTAAAGCCATCTGGTCCCCATTCTGGCGCTACTGGTTGTATGTGACCAGTTAAACCGTAAGCGTCAGAAACCCACATACCCGGGCCAAATAGTCCCGTGAGGTGGAAAGCACCAAAACCAAAACACAATAGACCGGATAAGAACAAGTGAATGCCAAACATTTTTGGCAAGTCGAGAGCTGGTTGACCTGTACGGGGATCTTGGAAAAGTTCCAAATCCCAGTAAACCCAGTGCCAAACAGCAGCTAGGAAAAGTAAACCTGAAAGAACAATGTGAGCGGCGGCGACTCCTTCAAATGACCAGAAACCAGGATCAGTTGATGGACCGCCAGTAACATTCCAACCACCCCAAGATTGGGTAACACCTAAACGTGCCATAAAGGGTAGCACGAACATTCCTTGACGCCACATGGGGTTGAGTACTGCATCACTGGGATCATAAATAGCTAGCTCATATAAAGCCATTGAACCAGCCCAGCCTGCTACTAAAGCTGTGTGCATCAAGTGTACAGAAATCAATCGCCCCGGATCATTCAGAACGACCGTGTGTACTCGGTACCAGGGTAGTCCCATCGACTACGCTCCTCCTCGATGATTTTTGTTTACAAAGTAATTTTCTTACCAGTTGGTTACAAGCAGCGGAAGCCACAAATCGTGTCTTCTATGATTGTTTTTTGTTATTGCCATTTTAAATTTATCCCACCTTATGTTCTTATGAACGGTACTGTGTGGGTTTTTTGGCAAAAATGAGAATGTTTTAAAAAGTGTAACTATATGATGGATCTCTTTGCAAGCGTGGAAATAGGAGCTTTTACGTAGCATGGGGCATGGGGCATGGGGCATGGGGCATAGGGCATGGGGCATAGGGCATAGGGCATAGGGCATAGGAACAGGGGAGAAAAATTATATTCAGTAAATCGGTCGGTCTTTGCGAAGGAGCCAATACTGCATATGATTTGCCTTTTTTTCCTACCCTACTCTCCCATGCCCGATGACGCCAGGTGCTTTATGCTGGGAAACCCGTCCACCGCACTGGCTCCCCCGTGCCCTGTGCCCGATGCCCCATGCCCTATTACTGCACAACAGATTGGATATTTTGCAGTTGGCACCTGGCTTCAGCAGTACCCAAACGCTCAATCACTTGTTCCGCACTCATTAAACGCTTGAGTACTACTTGACCGATGCTTTGACTGGGTGTACCTACTGGTACTAGTGTTTTTGGTTTGACCTCGACAGTTAAAATGGCATCTTCAACCCGATATAGCCATAGCACTTCGCCTTGCTCTATCAAGCAAATATTCATTTGCTGGATTTCTGGCTGGCGTCGCCATGCTGTTACCTGCCACAGTCCATCAGATGCCCATACTCTGCCAACTGTCCAACCCTCAGATAGAAAGAAGTACTTCACGCTGTTAGTCTCGCTATTAGGTTGTTGCTGTTTGTCAATCTAGAATCATCCACTTTAACAGGAGTAGTATCAATGCTCTCCTCTGCTCACCATTATTTAAATAGCTTAAGCTCGTGGAAAAGCTTAACCAACTTACACCCTGGATAATTATGAATTTAAAACAAATTTAGTAAATATTTGTATTTTTAATTAAATAAAAACCTTTTCAATGAATCGCTTTTACACCATTACATACAAGTTGGAATTTTTCTATGAAATAACTATAAAAAATTTTACAAATCTTTTAGAGACGCATCATATAGTACAATATCTGACCACTGTCGTTTAAAAATTCCAATGCTATGACCTGGTTTTCCTTGTTCGTCAAACGGTGGGGCAAAGTTACAAAATTTCTTTCTTTATTTTGCTTATGTTTGTTTTTGGTCGAGAGTTGCAGCACACCCCAACAACCAAATACACAACCATTATCTAGTTCTGCTAACACCGCAACGGGGGATAGTCGGATAACTATAGGTACGACACAGAAACCGCGTACTCTTGATCCAGCAGATGCTTATGAATTAGCGTCTCTCGCTTTAGTTTACAACATGAGCGATCGCCTCTACACCTATGAACCAGGTAAAACTGAAATCAAACCTCAGTTAGCGACAGCATTACCCAAAGTTAGTCCTGATGGTTTAACTTACACAATTCCTCTAAGAAAAGGAGTTTTGTTTCACGACAATACTCCTTTTAATGCTAAAGCAATGGAGTTGAGCATTCAACGCTTTATCGGAAACGGTGGTAAACCATCTTTCTTACTCAAAGATATCGTAGCTTCAGTAAAAGCCACAGCCGACTATGAGTTAACAATCAAGTTGAAAAAACCGTTTGCAGCATTTCCGTCACTACTAGCATTTTCTGGTGTTTGTCCAGTTTCACCTAAAGCTTACGAAGTTGGTACAGGGAAATTTAAACCGAATATCTTTATCGGGACTGGTCCTTATAAATTAGCAAAATTTGGTACTGATTCACTACAGTTTGATGTCTTTGACAAATACTGGGGAGAAAAACCAGTGAATAAAGGCATTAATGTTCAAATTCTTAGCAGTCCAGCGAATTTATTTAACACATTTCGGACTGGTGCCGTAGATGTAGCTTACTTGTCTCTAGAACCTGACCAAATTCGTAGCTTGGAGCAAAGCGCCAAAACAGGTGATTGGCAAGCAATTACTGCTGAGGGTAGTGTAGTAAGTTACATGGTTTTAAACCGCAATCAAAAGCCGTTAGATAAGCCAGAGGTTCGACAAGCTGTGGCGTTGCTAATCGATCGCCCATTAATTATGCAGCGAGTTTTATATGGTCAAGCACAACCGTTATACAGCATGGTACCAACAACATTTAATGTTTACCAATCCGTTTTTAAAGATAAATACGGTGATGGGAACTCTGATAAAGCTAAACAATTGCTAACCACTGCTGGCTTCTCAAAAGCAAATCCTGCAAAATTACAAGTTTGGTATCCTACTAGTTCGCCTACCCGTGCTTTAGCTGCTCAGACAATTAAAGCTCTTGCTGATCAAAAGATGGACGGAATGCTGCAACTTGAAATTAGCCCTGTTGAAGGTGCTACGTTCTTCAATAAAATTACCAAAGGTTTTTATCCAGTGGCTTTACTTGATTGGTATCCAGACTTTTTGGATGCAGATAACTACATCCAGCCATTTTTAGATTGTCCAAAAGGTTCAGATGCAAAAGGATGCCAAGAAGGTGGAAGTCAATCTCAGGGGTCATTTTACTACAGCGAGACAATGAATAAGTTAATTGCTCAACAACGCCGAGAACAAAACCCCGAAGCACGTAAGAAAATTTTCGCCGATATTCAAGCGTTAGTCGCAACAGATGTTCCTTACGTTCCTTTATGGCAAAACAAAGACTATGTTTTTGCTCGTAAAGGTGTTAGCGGTGTTACACTTGACCCCACCCAAAATCTTATTTACAAAACAATTAAAAAATAGTCATGTCTCGCTCTAGAGCTTTACAATATTACATCATCATGCGTTTACTTTTAGCGCCACTGATGTTATGGACGATCACGACAATAGTATTTCTTTTGCTGCGTGCAACTCCAGGAGATCCAGCAGATGCTATTCTAGGCGGACGTGCACCGGAAAGTGCTAAAGAAGAATTGCGAAAACAACTGGGTTTGAACCTTCCGTTGTGGCTACAGTACCTGAATTATCTTGGGCAACTGCTACGCTTAGATTTAGGCACTTCCTTGACGAGTCGGGGACAACCAGTGTGGGAAGTTATTGGGCAATATTTCCCAGCTACGATGGAGTTAGCGTTTTGCAGTATGGCGATCGCTCTCATAGTCGGGATTGGAATTGGTACTCTTTCTGCTTCCCGTCCTGGAACTTTTATTGATGTCGGAGGGAGATTATTTGGTATAATCACGTACTCCCTCCCCATGTTTTGGATGGGGATGATTCTGCAATTAATTTTCTCAGTCCAGCTAGGTTGGTTTCCATTAGGAACACGCTTTCCTTCATCTTTAGCCACCCCCGCTGGTTTCACTGGTTTGTATACAATAGATAGCCTCTTGAGTGGAAACTTCACCCAATTTTTCACTGCATTACATTATCTTGCCCTTCCTAGTATCACTTTGGGGGTGCTGCTTAGTGGTATTTTTGAGAGAATTGTCCGAGTTAATTTAAAGCAAACCCTACGAGCGGATTATGTTGAAGCAGCGAGAGCAAGAGGAATTCCTGAAAGAAAAATTTTAGTTTCCCATGCTCTAAAAAATGCTTTAATTCCTGTGGTTACTGTCTTAGGTTTGACCTTCGCGTCTTTGTTAGGTGGAGCAATTTTAACAGAAGTTACATTCTCTTGGCCTGGATTAGCAAATAAACTCTATGAAGCTATTTCGTTGCGAGATTATCCTACAGTACAGGGAGTACTCGTATTTTTCGCAGTGATTGTTGTATTTGCTAGTATTTTGATCGATATCCTCAATGCGTATATAGATCCACGGATTAAGTATTGAAAACTTAGTTACGTATAATATTTGGGGCAGGAATATTTTGATACTCTTGCCCCTACTTTACAGCTATTATCTACTTATTAAAAGCATCCTTGATGTTATCAACAGCCTGTTCGACAACATTCTTTGTTTTATCTACTGCGGTTTTTGTACGAGCTGCATCTTCGTTTGCTCGTCTCTCAATTCGACCAGCATCTCTTTTTGCTTTACGCTCTATATAGCTGCCACTATCATCTGCTTCGTCAACGCGAGCAGCATTTGTACGTGCGGCTTCCTTAACCTTTTGTTTTGTATCTTCGATGAAACCCTTGGCTCTCCCTGCATCTTTACTGACTTTATTTTGAACTTGATCGCCTAAATCTGACGATGCAATTAAGTTAACAGCAGGATCAGCCATTGCGGCGGTATTAGAGAAAAAGGTACCGTTCCAAGCGAAGGCGATCGCTATCACACAAAGCAGAGTTGTAGCCAGAAAACGTCCTACAGTAGAGAGCCGTTTCGTAAAATAATTGAGTTTCATAGAATACAATTTCCTTGAGATTTAGCATCCTATTTTTACGTCATCTGGTTCAGTGGCTAAATCTTTCCTCGGACTGAAGTTCATCTCGCCGTAAGTTGTAAGTCACAAATCAAGATAATTTTTTGACCACAAGCTTGCTGCTGTAATTTTGCTAGCGTAGCTATATAGGTTTTATCACTCAGCTATTAGCGGCTGGGTGAAAGAGGTTTTATATGGCTCGTTCAAATCTAAGTCGCCGGGAAAATGTCAGTGGCGATTTTTATGTCGATACTTCCTGCATTGATTGTGATACATGCCGTTGGATGGCTCCACAGGTGTTTATAGAAGCAGGTGAACAATCAGCAGTTTATCACCAACCAGTTAACGACACAGAAAGATTACTAGCACTGCAAGCTTTGTTGGCTTGTCCTACTAGTTCGATTGGCACAATTGAGACGCCTAAAGATATTAAAGCCGCTCAACAAACTTTTCCGATTCTTATAGAAGAAAACGTTTATGATTGCGGCTATCATTCAGAGAAATCCTATGGCGCTACCAGCTACTTTATTAAGCTACCAGAAGGGAATATTTTAGTTGATTCTCCTCGTTTTGCACCCCCGTTGGTCAAGCAGTTCGAGAATATGGGGGGAATACGTTATATGTACTTAACCCATAGAGATGATGTTGCTGATCACCGAAAATTTGCTGAACATTTTAACTGTAGTCGCATTCTTCATCGGGACGACATCACATCTGGTACTCAGGATGTAGAAATACAACTTACTGGGACAGAGTCATTTGAACTGAGTCCTGATTTATTAATTATCCCAGTTCCAGGTCATAGCAAAGGGCATACTGTTTTATTGTACAAAAACAGGTTCCTGTTTACTGGTGACCATCTAGCGTGGTCTGATGAACTAAATCAGCTGATTGCCTTTCGTGATTACTGCTGGTATTATTACCCAGAACAAATTAAGTCAATGCGTAAATTGGCTAATTTTTCCTTCACATGGGTTTTGCCAGGTCACGGGCGTAGATACCATGCTGATACCTACGAAATCATGACCCAGCAGATGAACAAGTGTATTCAGTGGATGGAATCAGCTTAACAATACTTTATTTAGAGTAGTCATTGGTGATGTATTAACGAATAATGGTTGTTTCAAACCTGTAGGGGCGTAGCCTCTGGCTTCTCGCAGAGTATGGCATTCGCCCTTACAATGGACGAGAATACCCTCAGTTTGTCAAAAAATTCTCTGTTAAGGCGCTATTAAGTCCTGCACCATATCTGATAGTTTGTGTCAATGCGTAAATCCTAAAAGCTTTCTCTTTGCAGTGCCAGTATACTTCATTTATCTGACAGCTACTGTGATTTAAGTTACTGATAAACTAGCTATTCAATTAAACCATTTAATATGTTAAAGAAAAAAGGAATATGGTTTTCTACACTGCACTCTTGCTCTGAGTAAAATTTTCCTATTTCTAGTGATAACATATCTCTAAATATCTGCTCCGAACGCTTCCAATCACTTGGAGGCTGAATTTTATTCCAATATTTTTTTGCTTTGATTATTGTCAATAGGGCTAAAATTAGTTGTTGTTTTTGAAAATCATCTTTACTTTTCTTATACTCACATTTCCATAAATTTTGAAATTCACTTGCGTCATAACAATCTATATCTAAGCAGTAACTTATACGATTAAATGCTCTTTGCCAGTTTTTATGCAAATCAGCATCTTGACAAAGCTCATCAACTATATCTGAATATATTTGTTCTATTTCAATTGAATTACCGTAATAATTTGGTGGATTTAAATAGTTACTGTACACTGATTGGATATCAGGAGTCAAAAAATATGCTTCTTTATGAATTAAACCTGTCACCCATATACGATGAACTTTCGAATTTTTCTCATTGACTTTACCTTGATCATAAAGATGATAGAAAATACTTTCAGTATCATCGAACTGGTAATTATTGTTAATATCTGCTTTTTGAATATCCAAATCAACGATAGCAAACAGTTTATTCGGATTTAAATAAGATTGATGGGGAATCTCATTTTGTAATTCTAAAAGTTGAAAAAATGTATTTAATACGTCTTGGCGACTACCACAATTTATTAATTGTGGTCTATATGTTTTCCAAGATTTAGGAACACAAGCATTATAAAAGTTTGCATCAGGCATTTGTTCCATTTGTTTATATACTTGTGGTGATAATCTACTCTCAATTTTTTGAATATTACCTTCACAGAGTACAACAATTTTATTTTTTATTCTACTTAGTTGGAGAATATTTTTACAGTGGAGCTTTAGCTCACTTTCATTAAGGCTCATACTGAGATATAAGTTATTTATTGTGCATTTTTTGTAAGCTTTGGTTCTAGTTCCTTAACATGGGCAGGTGTTACTGCTTGGCAAAGTTCGTAAGAATGAGTAGCAAGGATATACTGATTACTAGGCGACCATTGTTCAATATCTCTAACTATTTGATATTGCCAATCCGGATGAAATGCTATTTCAATTTCGTCCATTAAGACAATTGAATTTTCTATTTTATTGTGTTTGAGCCACATATAAATGCACAATCTTTTTAATTCACCGTGACTTAAGTCTTCAGGATACAGTTCTATGTCATCTGCATCTACTTTAAATGTCACTCCGGACAAGTCATTATTAATATTTATATTTTTATTGCTTAAAACAAAATTTAAATCTTCTAACAATTGTTTATAATTCGAACCGTATTCTCCTGTTTCTATAGCCTGCCTAAAATCTATATCGCGAGCTTTTATGAAAGATTCAATGAGAATATCTATAGCTAAAAAATCATATGTAAAAAATCCTGGAATTTTAGGTTTTTCTTTTCTTAACTGTGTGTAATAGTCATTTTGTCTCAACTCTTTTTGACTTTGGGATTTAAATAATAATTTTCTTGAATCTGGAGGTAGAAAAAGAAAAACTTGAGATACATGTGCAGCTAAAAAAGTTCTTTCTGATACTCTTTCTAGAAAAACTGTTGCTTCATCAATATCTATATTTTTGAATGAGCAAATTAATATTTCTCTTTCTTCGTCATGAAAATTACTTGGATTATCACATATATATATCATGTTTTTTTCTTTTAGAATCTGTATTAAAAGAATTTGATTATCTTTAAATCTTGCCTTTAGTTCGTTAATTTCTATATTCAAATCATTTAATATTCCTCTTGTCAAAGAAAGTATTTTTTCAAGATAGTTGTTTGATAATCTACTTTCTATAGGCGTATTTATTTTAAAATCACTAAGATAAGAAATAATGCGTCGAAATCTTTGATTCCGTCGTAAAAAATTTTCTACCTTTAAATTTTCTAACTTCTGCAATATATTTTTTAACATCAATACATTATGCTGAGAACTTTTATTTTCCTCTATGTCTATTAGATCTTCATAAATCACTTCCATACTTTTAATAATTTTTTCTAAAGATAAAATTTTGATCTCCCATTTTTGTAATTCCTTATAAGGAGATACAAAAATTTCTTCTTCTTCCATTTCGATGGATTTACCCTTGAATAAGCTCTCAATAAAAGATTCTCTAGAACAAAAAAATTCTAGTTCTACTGTTTTATTTCCTTCCCATATATCAATTTTTGCCAAGATTCTTCTGTCTGAGTTTTTATAGATATTAAAACCACTCAGTAGGTTTTTCAGAAAAATTATTCTATCTGGATTAATAGAACAATGTAATAATACAAAAATTAATTGTAAAAGTGTACTTTTACCGCCTCCATTCAGACTACCAAGGGGAAAAATACTAGGATTAAATTCTTTCTCAAAAGAGATTTCGACATTTTTTAAAACACGAAAATCGGGAACACAAATCTTTTCTAAAAACATAAAACACCTCTGATGAATAGTAGCTTTTAACCATCAAGATAGGCTGAAGAACTTCGGAATACTTCTTTAGCTTGAGATTTATTATGGCTGATTCTGAAATACCTTGGCTATGAAATAATTAATAAATATAGAGGGTTCCTATTTGATATTTGAAATACACGTAGAGTAGGTAACACACTATTCCTAGCTTTCGGTGCGTTACGCTGTGCTAACACACCCTACCAAGATGTTTTTAATCTAATAGGATTGCTGTATTTATTTCCTGTCATCAATGTTGATAATTTAGAATAAGCAGACCGAGTTATTTCATCATGCTCAGTTTTGTTGGGATACAGCAACTATACATATAGTATTTGATACTTTATTTGTAACCGTATAAATACCCCTCAACTGTGTAAAACTATCATCTAATAGCTATTCAAAAACTTTTTGTGAGATGCGAAGCTATTAGGAGGAAGAATCTTTTAACCGTACTAAAAACTTTGAAATACATAAGCAAAGCCGTAAACACTAAGTGCGAGAAATAACAATGCTACAACTTGATTGGCTCGCATTTCTGGTGAGGGTGCGATCGCCTCTCTCACTAATATCGAAATAGACGCCCCTACAAGAAAGCTCAAGCCAAGTACCATATAAGGCATATCTGGAAGAAAAGTCCAAATTATTAGCAAGACAAGCGCAAGCAATACAATCACCATCTCAATAAACCGAGGTGGATTATATTGGCTAGATAAAATCAGCGTGTTTACCCAAAAATTCCAAAATCTCATAATGATTTAGAAGTAGTTGGAAAAAATTCTTTTATGGGGCATGGGGTTATTAACAGTTATCAGTTATCAGTTATCAGTCAAGAATAATGTGTTTAGAGGAACACAAAAGACCTCACCATAAGCCTTGATCACTGATAACTGTTTACTGTTCACTGATTACCCCTGCTCCTCTGCTCTCGGCTCTTCAGCTACCCACAGCTAACTTTTGCCCTGTTCCGTTGGTTTGTGTTGCATCTGCTGATGGAATTTCAATGCCGAAAACACGGCTGACGGTTTTTTCAACCTTATAACCAGAGTCAATTGATTCTAAAGGATCTTTACGCAGCCTATGACGTAAGCAAAGAGTAATCACACGGCGAATATCATCAACAGTGACTTCAGTACGCCCTTCAAATGCAGCTATAGCTTTGGCTGCACGGTTAGTAACTATATCACCCCGCAAACCATCAACATTTAGTTCTGAACAAACTTCAGAAATTTTTACCCGGAGGTCATAATCTATTGAAACCGAAGGTAAAAGGCTCTGAGCATTAATGATTTTCTGCTGCAGTGCTTCTTGGTGAGGTTTACAGTTGTCGACAAATTCTTGGGGGTTGGCGTCGAATTCTGCCCGTTGTTCGACGATTTGCACTCGTAATGCTGGTTCTTTAACCGTGTGGATCTCGGCGTGCATTCCAAAACGGTCAAGCAATTGAGGGCGTAGTTCACCTTCTTCTGGGTTACCAGAACCTACAAGAACAAAACGAGCGGGGTGACGAATAGAAATACCTTCCCGTTCTACAGTGTTCCAACCACTAGCAGCGGAGTCGAGTAAAACGTCGACTAAATGGTCATCTAGCAAGTTAACTTCATCGACGTAGAGAATACCACGGTTAGCTTTTGCTAGTAATCCTGGTTCAAAGGCTTTGACACCCTCAGATAGGGCTTTTTCTATATCAATAGTGCCGCAAACACGATCTTCTGTAGCTCCCAATGGCAAATCTACCATTTGGACTTTTTTCTGAACTACAGGAAGCTCCGCCTCTTCTTCTACTAGTTTGCGAACTTCATCACTCATTAAATCAGGATCTTTTGGATCGCTGTTGAATGGATCATTAGCAACAACTGGGATTTCTGGAAGTAAATCAGCCAAAGCCCGGATTGTTGTGGATTTACCGGTACCGCGATCGCCCATGATCATAACACCACCAATCTTGGGATCAATCACGTTCAACAGCAGCGCCAGTTTCATTTCTTCCTGACCCACAATTGCCGTAAAAGGAAATACCACGCGCCGCGCACTTGCCTTGACTTGAGCAGTATGACTCACTAAAATTAACCTTTATCAATATCTTTATTCTTACCGTTTTTCATTGTGCCATAGATAGGCTCGCTGTGCGGAAGTCAAAAAGAGGGAGCAACCCCTACGGGGAAGTCAAAAGTCAAAAGTCAAAAGTCAAAAGTTATAAGCAGGGAGTAGGGGAGCACAGGAAGAACTCAATGAAGTCCCCATAACCCCATGCCCTATGCCCTATGCCCTATGCCCCATGCCCCAGACTCTGTTGCGCATACCAGTTCTCTAGTGCTAGTCGCTGAATTTCTCTCAAAGAAATGTTATGTTCTCGCGCTAATTTTGCACAATCTTCATATTCTGGTTGCACGTTAGTTATATTTCTCTGTTGTGCTTGCCCTGTCCATGCTACTTTCACTCCGGCTATTCCATATTTAGTTTCCACTTGTTGAATTTCTCGTTGGAGGATAGCACGTTGTTGTGTAAAGCGGCGAATGCCCAAAGTCGTTGTCTCAGAGAACAACACTGCTTCACATCTGGGTAAGTTTTCAGGATGACAGATGACAGTTAGCAAAATTCCAGGACGGGATTTTTTCATCCCTATAGATTGGGTAAACACATCCACAGCACCCGCAGCAAATAAAGCTTCAAACACATAACCAATTGCTTGGGGGCTGAGATCATCTATTTGGGTTTCTAGAACAGAGATAGTTTCTAGATATGGGCTTGTAGCAACCGTGTTGAGTGTCGATATTTCCTTATTCGGTGAAACGTCTACTGTTTCACCGAGCCACATTTGTAAAATGTTTGGAATAGGCAACTGAAGTGAACCTGCGCCTAACCCAACTTGCTGAATGGTTATTGGGGGTGGCGCACCAAAAGCTGTTGCAAGAGTTGTCGCGATCGCGGCACCTGTCGGTGTAACCAGTTCCCTTTCAATCCCATTACTATAAACTGGACAGCGACGCATTTCCCACAATTTCAACACTGCTGGTACTGGTACAGCCATCTGACCATGAGCAGCCCTAATAGTTCCTCCTCCAGTTGGAAGTGCTGAGCAGTAAAATAACGGCAATCCTTGATCAGAAGATTGATGTGCAGTAGAATTAGGGGTTGCTGAGGCAACACCCAACCAATCTAGCCCTAAGCAAGTACCGACAATATCAACAATGGCATCAACAGCACCCACTTCATGAAAGTGTACTTTCTCTGGCGCAACGCCATGAACAGCTCCTTCTGCTATTGCAAGTTGTCGAAACACTGCTAAGCTCCAAGCTTCTGCACGCGAAGGTAACTCAGCTTGAACAATCATCCGTTCAATTTCTGGTAAATGGCGTCCGTGATGGTGAGTTTTTTCGTGGTCATGAGAATGTTTATGCGGTAAATCCACATGCACTTTAGTTGCTTGCTGACCATTGTGGTGAACAAGTTCTGCCCTTAACTTATACTCATGTTCAATTCCCAATCTGTTAAGTTTTTCGGTTAAATATTCTAGAGGGACACCGAGACTTACCAATGCTCCTAGGCACATATCCCCAGAAATACCAGTCGGACATTGAAGATAAATAAGTTTGCTCATTTGTTTAGTCGTTGGTTGTGCAATAAACCGCGTCTATTGTAAAAGCAACTAGGGATTGGGCGTTCATTTGTAAAAATTTTGGAATTCTGTTTGAAGATAGAACATATTTTAGCAACCTTTCCCAATCCCCAGTCCCCAATCCCCAATCCCCCAACTATGGCCAAAATTTTTCTAGTCCATCCTGATAATCCTCAAGCGCGGCGTATAGAAGAAATACAAGCAGCACTCCAGCGTGGTGCAGTGATGCTTTACCCTACTGATACAGTTTATGCGATCGGTTGTGACTTGAACGCTAAATCGGCGGTAGAAAGAGTCAGACAAATTAAACGATTAGCAAATGACAAACCACTGACATTTTTATGTCCTTCTCTTTCTAATGTAGCAACCTATGCTTTCGTGAGTGACACAGCTTATCGGATTATGAAGCGCTTGATTCCTGGACCATACACATTTCTACTACCTGCTACCAAGCTTGTACCAAGACTTGTACAAAACCCTAAACGGAAAACTACTGGTATTCGAGTGCCAAACCATACTGTATGTTTGTCGTTATTGACAGCTTTAGAAAATCCGATTATTTCAACTTCTGCTCATTTACCACCAGAAGATACAGATGAGGCTGAATCGGAAGTAGAACCTCGCCTATCTCGGGTAGAATTATTTGATCGCTTAGACAAGTTGGTAGATATTATTGTAGATACTGGTCAGGAACCCGTGTATGAAGTGTCTACGATTCTGGACTTGACAGCAGAAAAGGCTGTCATGACACGCCGAGGGTTGGGTTGGGAAGCAGCAAATGCATGGATTAATTAATTTTGCTTCAAAGACTTAAAAATTAAACACAAAGAACTCAGGAGTCAGGAGCCAGAATTCAGAATGGAATTCTGAATCCCCATCCAATTGATTCTGACTCCTGAATTCTGACTTCTGAATTCTTTTTCAATTTCTTGACCCATGCTTGGGGCTATCTAAATAGCCCCTATTTGTACGTGTGCTAAATTTCTAACCGCACACTCAAGGTGCTCCAGTTGAACAACTGGCATATTTTTTAAGCTGAGAGCAGGTACCTCGAAAAATGAGGGTCAACATGGTCGTGGCAACGATTTGGGGTTATTATGGGTGATATGAGTTACCAGTATAGAGGTTATCATTGAGTAGCTTGTAAAAAAACCGACACACAGTCATCCCTGTAACTTTTTCGGATTTTTTACAGTCTTATCTGTTGGCACTGCTTACCTGGAAATACCAAAAGGTTCCTAAAAAGTTAGTGAGCAACAGTTAGTAGTTGCGAACTAGCTAAATAGTAGTGCTTCTATCTGTAATTGTTCAGGTGCATACTCTCCCTTGAAAAAGTTATGAAAGTTAAACTAGCTAATCTACCATCTACCCCAAAAACGCAATCTACCAATGTTGATGCTTTAGTGCAGTGGCTGTGTAAGGAAATGCAAGCTCAGGTTAAAGCGGTACCTACATGTGTCGAAGCTGTAGCAAAGCGTATAGCAATAGAAGTGGAACGTATTTGCACTAAAAGTTCACGCATTCAGAAATCTGGCGAAATCGTGTCTTGGCAATTTACCTTAGCAAGACATCGTCTACAAAAATGCTTACGTTACTATCAACTGGGTTCAAGACATGGACGTGTGGAATTACATAGTCATCTAAGTTCTATGGTTTACCGTCATATTGTCGCGTCAAATTCTGATTTGGGATTTGAAGCTCGCAACACCCTGATTGACGATTTTCTACAAGCGTTTTATCTCGAAGCTATCAAAGCCTTCCGACGTGAAAATGAATTAACAGAAGATTATACGCCTCGTACTTTACTGGAACTAGCAGAATACATGGCTTTTGCAGAACAGTACGCTAAGCGTCGCATCAATTTACCTAGTGGTGCTAATCAGCAATTAATTATACTACGTGCCCAAAGTTTCGCCCGCCGTCAGCCACCAGAAACAACTGTTGATATTGAACAGGCGGTTGAAACGGCTAAAAGCGAAGACGCAGAATCTTACATGCGCTACTCTGCAGTACAACAAGTGCGATCGCAGATGGTAGTGCAATCTAACTTAGATTTTGCTGACGATTCGGAGCGCGATCGCGTGATTTCTGAATTAGTGAAATATTTAGAATCTCAGGGTCAAGAAGACTGTATAGATTATCTGACATTAAAACTCCAAGATCTTCCTGCACCAGAAATCGACCAAATTCTCGGTTTGACCACTCGCCAGCGTGACTATCTACAACAGCGGTTTAAATACCATGTCGAAAAGTTCGCTCGTGCTCACCATTGGCAATTGGTACATCAATGGTTGGGTGCAGGTATTGAGCAAAACTTGGGAATGTCTTCCCAACAGTGGGAACGCTTTTTAGACCAACTTTCTGAGCAGCAACGCCAGATCTTGCAGCTAAAAAGTGCAAAACAGAGTGATCAGGCGATCGCCAAAGCAGTCAAGTGTACACCTAAACAGTTACAAAAACGCTGGACTCATCTTTTAGAGATAGCATGGGCAATCCGTAATGGTAATGCCGAAGTGCAAATGGGCTAAATTCTCGTGATTTAGATTAACCCAGATGCTATATCGATAAATTGTTATAAGTTTTGGCTATTGTACCACGTTTAACTTATAAAAATTGAGCGACAGACAAGCGTTTTCCTCTCGGATATATGGGGAGGAAAACAGCTTTGACTAACCTCACGCCCAAAAATAGCTTTATGCAAGGCACCCAGTTACTCACGCTGAATGCTTGCAGCAATTCGGTCAGCTGCCAAAATTTTCTCATAAATTATGAGTCCATGAACTACAATGAGGTTAACCAATCACGTTAAACAAACGTATAGTCAATAACAAGGTCATATAAATCCAAATGTTTGAAGGTTTTTGGGATAACGTTTCTCGGTATCTCCGCTACTTCATTACTACGCTTTTAGGAGTGTTGTTAAACACATTCAGTCCATTAGCACCACTTTTAAAGCGCCCAGTCACTTTTGTAGCATTGTTGGGGTTTTTTGTCGGCGGTCTCGTCTTTATTAGTCTCACCTTGCGCGCAATGCTAGGCTTGGGTTCAATTTAGTCGAGACAGATGAAGGTAAAAGTTGTTTTTTTTGCCAATTCATAAGATATTTCCCCTAAATTGGTCTAAAATAGGCCTTAGTGGTAATGCAGCTTATAAAATAGCAGGATTAATCCAAAGATCCTGGGCTAGCTGTATAAAATATAATGTTCATTGTCCACAACCTCTGTGAGGAGGCATATTTATTTATGGCTACAAATCGCCGCGTTTCCCGTGTTGCTGAACTCATCAAACGGGAGGTTAGCCAAATGTTGATCAACGGTATAAAGGATGATCGTGTAGGCTCAGGAATGGTAAGTGTTACTGATGTAGATGTTTCTGGAGATCTACAACACGCCAAGATTTTTGTCAGTATTTATGGTACAGACGAAGCCAAGGTCGAAACAATGGCAGGGTTAAAGTCTGCAACAGGTTTTGTCCGTAGCGAACTTGGTGCACGGATGCGCCTACGTCGTACACCAGAGGTAATATTTATCGAAGATCATTCAATAGAACGGGGTAGTAAAGTACTGTCGTTGTTAAACCGACTTCAGCAAGAACGTCCCCAAGAAGATCTACCCGAGGACAAGGAGTAATTCTTAGGGCGGAGAAAAAAACACTTACCACTCTTTCTACACTCCTGATAGCCCAAACATACCCAGTCAACTCTGCTTGCAGAAAGAGGAAAATCTATCGTTACGTTATATAGCATGAACTCAATCTTAAAACCGAGGATTTGGTTTATGCCATATAACAAAACTGACGAATTACCACAAGAAATACAAGAAGGATTACCTCAAGAAGCTCAGCAAATTTTTGTTGCTGCTTTTAATGCTTCCCAAAGAGACGGTTTGAGTGAAGATGGCGCTCGTCGAGTTGCGTGGAACAGCGTTAACAATCAGTATGAAAAAGGCTCAGACGGTCAATGGCATTCAAGAGGTGAGATCACTGCTCAACATGATAAAGCTGTAACTTCAGGTGGTAATTAAGTTAGTTTTTCTTGAATGAATCCACCACACTTCCAGAAACCCCAGGCTTCACGTAAGCCTGGGATATTTCTTGAGTAATAGCTTTATCCCGTTGCCCAATGCCCAATGCCCAATGCCCAATGCCCAATGCCCAATGCCCAATGCCCCATGCCCCATTCGCCATTTCTATCCGTAATGTGTCTTAATGGTAGAAGTTGCCCTATTGGGATTGACCGTCCTATAGACCGATGACTCAACAAACTGCTAGAATTTGCATCCTTGGTGGAGGCTTTGGTGGTCTCTACACTGCCTTACGCTTGAGCCAGTTACCTTGGGAACCTGCGCAAAAACCTGAAATAGTTTTGGTAGATCAAAGCGATCGCTTTTTGTTCTCTCCTCTTCTCTACGAATTACTTACAGGCGAACTACAAACCTGGGAGATTGCTCCTCCATTTGAAGAAATTCTACAAGATACAGGTGTTCGTTTTTGTCAAGGAATTGTATCTGAAATTGACATAGACCAGCAACAGATACGCTTGCAAGATGGATTAGAAATATCTTATGACCGATTAGTGTTGGCACTTGGTGGTGAAACACCAATCGATATTGTGCCTGGTGGCACAGCTTACGCCTATCCATTCCGTACTATTGCGGATGCATACCGGTTAGAAGAACGGTTGCGGGTGTTGGAAGAATCGGATGCAGATAAGATCCGAGTAGCGATCGTTGGTGCTGGTTATAGCGGTGTGGAGTTAGCCTGTAAACTAGCACAGAGACTGAAAGACAGAGGTAGATTTCGATTAATTGAACTGAGCGACCAAATTTTGCGCAACTCTCCAGAATTTAACCGAGAAGCAGCCAGCAAAGCCCTGGAAGATCGAGGTGTATTTATTGATTTAGAAACCAAAGTAGAATCAATAGAGCAAGACAGTATCTCTTTAGAGTACAAAAATCAGGTAGATACAATTCCTGTGGATTTGGTGATCTGGACGGTGGGAACCCGAGTCACGCCTATAGTGCGCTCACTACCTATAAAGCAAAACCAGCGTGGTCAAATTATCGCTACACCAACTCTCCAGGTTCTAGATCATCCAGAAATATTCGCGCTAGGAGATTTGGCAGATTGTCATGATGCTGAAGATCAGCAAGTTCCTGCAAATGCACAAGCAGCCTTTCAACAAGCTGATTATGCTGCTTGGAATATCTGGGCAACTCTAACTAACCGCCCTTTGCTCTCGTTCCGCTACCAGTACCTTGGTGAGATGATGACACTAGGGATAGACGACGCTACACTTTCTGGTTTAGGAATTAAGTTAAATGGTTCTTTGGCGTCTATTGCTCGTCGTCTTGCTTATCTCTATAGGCTACCGAATACAGATCATAAAGTGAAAGTTGGTTTTAATTGGCTAGTTCGTCCTATTATAGAAACACTAGTAGGAGTAAACAGCTGGTGAGTGGCGTCCTGTAGGATGAAAAACTCCTGATTGATTACAAAAAACAATTAACAACTAACAACTAGCAACTAAACCGATGGAACGACCAAAAGTTATTTTTTTAGATGCTGTTGGTACACTCTTCGGCGTTAAAGGAAGTGTGGGTGCAGTTTATAGTCAGATAGCAGAGGAGTTTGGCGTTGAAATTTCAGCCGAAACCTTGAATAAAACATTTATTCAAAGCTTTCAAGCTGCGTCACCACCTATTTTCCTCTATGTAGAACCGCAGGATATCCCTCAACTGGAGTTTGAATGGTGGCTTGGGGTTGTTGTTCAAACCTTTGAACAAGCAGGTGTTATCAAAAAATTTTCTGACTTTTCTACTTTTTTCAGTGAAGTCTATATTCACTTTGGTACTGCTGAACCATGGTTTGTTTATCCGGATGTTGTACCTGCTTTAAAAAATTGGCGGCGGATGGGAATTGAGTTAGGAGTCTTGTCTAACTTTGATTCTCGTATATATTCTGTGTTGCAGGCATTAGGACTAAGAGAGTTTTTCGAGTCTATAACCATTTCTACTCAGTCTGGCGCAGCTAAACCCGATCCGAAAATTTTTTCTATGGCTTTAGAAAAACACAATTGTTCTCCAGAAAAAGCATGGCATATCGGCGATAGCATTGTTGAAGACTATCAAGGAGCTAAGGCAGCAGGACTTAGAGGTATTTGGCTCAACCGTGGACAACAAAATAAAGCTGAAAGTGTTGATCTGAAAGCTGCTTCAAAATCTTGACGAAGTTGGGAAGCTTTTTGATGATTAGTACCGCTAGAATTGCCCAGGTATGAGAACGAAAAGTTGAATTTTTTGCAAATTTTTTAATTTTTATTCAGTAATTTCAGCATAGCAATTCTTGTAATATTGCTATGCTGATTATTTAATGAGTAATAGTTTCAGCTTCCTTCTAATTTAATTAATCGCCGGTCATAAAAGTTCCGCAAATATACCATTTATGATGCCTTGAGTTTACTTCTACTCTAGAGATTGAACAAGGTAATCAGAGTGCATGATAGTGACCCAAGAGTCAAAGTTTCAAAGACGAGTTCGCGATGCTAGGAAATGATCGGGAAAAGATACGTCATTTGTTATTTGTCCAAGATCTCCAAGGACAAAGAACTATTCCTCTTAAAGAGGCTACTTATTCTCTTGGACGAGACTCTAGGAACGCAATCGTTCTAAGCTCTCGCTCAGTTTCAAGACAACACGCTATTTTATTGCGGTTACCTATTCCAGAAATTGACAATTATGGCTTTCGGATTATTGATGGTAGCTTTAAGGGAAAAACGAGTACTAATGGTTTATTCGTTAATGGCACTAAATGCTTCTCACATGACCTGAAGCATGGGGATGTCATAGTATTTGGCAATAATGAGGCTAAGGCTAAGTACTATGCAATCTCTGATTTTTCAGAAAAAACATTTTCTCAATCTTGTCAGCACGAAAATTTGGATGAAGTTATATCTGAGCAAGCTTATTCTATTAATCCCTTTGAAACTCTAGCCATTCCTGATCCTTCCCTTGAAGGAAGTGGAGAAGTTGCTTTAGCTCGCCTAGCGTCATTTCCTGAACTCATTCCTAATCCGATTATAGAAATAGATTTAGAAGGACGGGTTACTTACCTGAATCCTGCGGCTGCTTCGAAATTTCCTCAACTTAGAGAAGCTGGAAAGCACCATCCTATTTTGGCTGGGCTACCTACTATAGTTCAGTATCGAGAAAATAATTGTTTGGTTCGGGAAGTAGAAGTTGGTAAAGAAGTTTTTGAACAATCTATTCACTATCTTCCTGAAAGTGATTTAATTAGAACTTTTATTGTCAGGGAAATTACACAGCAAAAGCAAGCTGAGGCAGAACTACGGCAGCGAGATCGCCTACTACAAGCTGTTGCTGAAGCGGCGAATCATTTGCTGGTGGAAATGGACTTGCATTCTGCTACTGAAAAAGCTCTTGCTGCATTAGGTGAAGCTGCGGAGGCAGATCGTGCATACCTTTTTGCGAACCATCTTCACCCTCTTACAGGAGAGATGGCTGTGAGCTTGAAGTTTGAATGGACACGCCCTAAATTGCAGCCTTTAGGTTTTCATTGGCAAAATCAACCTCTTCATGATTCTGCTCTAAGCCGTTGGTACACCGTTCTTTCTAATGGACAGTCGATTAGTGGTTTTGTACGAGAATTTCCATTGGCTGAACAAGAACTTTTAAAGCGAGACGGTATTCAATCCCTTCTTTTAGTACCTTTACGCCTAGATGATGAATTCTGGGGATACTTGGGTTTGGCAGACTGTTCAAAAGAGCGTTATTGGTCAAGGCATGAAGAATCTACACTTTTGACGATGGCTGCTAGTATTAGTGCTGCTTGGCAACGTCAGCAGGTAGAAGCAAAGATCCGTTACCAAGCTCTGCATGATATACTAACTGGGCTGCCTAATCGTCTGCTATTTTATCAAGAACTCTCTAAAGCCATACCTAATGCTGTGCGCACTGGGAAAAGCTTAGCTGTGATGTTCCTTGACTTAGACAGGTTCAAAACCATTAATGATACTTTAGGGCATACCCTGGGAGATACACTGTTACAAAGAGTTGCTCAAAGATTAAGAGAATCTATCAGAAAAGGAGATACTATTGCCCGGTGGGGCGGAGATGAATTTACTATCCTACTGCCTCAAATGAATAGTATCGAAGACGTAACTCAGATAGCTTTGAGGATTCTCCAAAACTTAGAAAATGTTTTCGATTTAGAACAACACGAACTTTACGTAAGTGCCAGCCTAGGGATTGCTTTATTTGATCAGGATAGTCCTGATGTTGA
This sequence comes from Aetokthonos hydrillicola CCALA 1050, assembly GCF_017591665.1. Taxonomy (GTDB): domain Bacteria; phylum Cyanobacteriota; class Cyanobacteriia; order Cyanobacteriales; family Nostocaceae; genus Aetokthonos; species Aetokthonos hydrillicola. Next base: position 27,739 of record NZ_JAAKGC010000065.1, read on the forward strand.
AACTCTTATCCAGCACGCAGATACTGCCTTATATTACGCTAAGGAACAGGGAAGGAATAACTACCAATTTTATACTCCTGCCTTGAGTGCTAAGGCTCCTGAACTTCTAACTTTACAAAGGAGCTTGCGTCATGCTCTAGAGCGGGAAGAATTGTTGGTATATTACCAGCCTCGTGTTAATATCATTAGTGGAAAAATTACTGGGATGGAAGCTCTCGTGCGTTGGCTGCATCCTGAAATGGGGCTAGTTGCTCCCAGCGTGTTTATTCCCCTTGCTGAAGAAAGTGGATTGATTATCCCTATCGGAGAATGGGTTTTACTCACAGCTTGTCGCCAGAATAAAGCTTGGCAAGATGCAGGATTACCTCCTTTGACTATGGCAGTTAATCTCTCTCCCAAGCAGTTTCGTCAACCGAATCTCGTAGATACGGTGGCAAGAATTTTGCAAGAGACTGGGTTAGAGCCACATTTTTTAGAGTTAGAAATTACGGAATCAACGGCGATCGCAGATTTGGACTTTACAAAAGCTGTATTGCATGAATTAGAGGAGATGGGCGTTCACCTCTCAATTGATGATTTTGGTACAGGGCACTCTTCTCTATCTCGTTTGCAACTTCTACCACTTCACAATCTGAAAATTGACCGCTCTTTCATCCGAGATTTAACCACTGATGTTAAAGTTGCTCATATTGTCACAGCAATAGTGAAGTTAGGGCAGAGTTTAGGCTTGAGGCTTACTGCCGAAGGGGTTGAGAATGAAGCAGAACTGGATTTCTTGAGATCTATCAACTGCGAGGATGTACAAGGTTTCTTCTTTTATCGACCACTTTCTGCTACCAAAGCAACAGAAGTGCTTGAAAATCAAAACATCTTACCGTTAATCAACCTTTAACAGTTATCAGTTATCAGTTAACACCGCACCATATACCTTAATCAGTGATAACTGTTTACTTTTCACTGTTTGAGTATTTCCACCTCACCCCCAGCAGGAATTAATGTTTGACCTACTGGTAGAACGGCTAAACTGTTGGTTTGAGCTAAATTAATTAAATTGGCAGAGCTATGACCACCAGTAGCTAGCTGAAATTCATAAAAGCCCTCACTGTTTAGAAATGTCTCACCCCACAAGTAAGTTTCTCGCTTACCATCTGTTCGTATTTCATTACGCGATCGCGCTTTGACAAATTTTGGTTTCCAACCTTTAGCCAGTCCAGAAAGTTTTTTTATTGCTGGTTGTACGAATCGCCAAAAAGTGACTAAGGCAGAAGCTGGATTTCCAGGTAGACCAAAATATACACGCCCGTGGGATAATCTAAAAGTGGCAACAGTTAAGGGTTTACCTGGTCGCATTGCAACAGCACGAATGTGAATTTCTCCTCCTAAGGACTCGATAACTTGCTCAACATAGTCATAATCTCCTACTGAAACGCCTCCGGAAGAGAGCACAATGTCAGCATTTGTTATTGCGTGGGCGATCGCTTCCTCAAGAGCATCTGGTTCATCTTTAATAATTCCTAACATTAGTGGTTCTGCGCCACTTTCTCTTACCAACTCTGCTAGTGCATACTGATTGGAATCAACAATTTGTCCTGGCTGCAAAGCTTTGTCAGGCGTTACCAATTCATTACCTGTAGATAAAATTGCTACAACAGGTTTACGAAAAACTGGCAGCTTTGTACACTGAGCAGCAGCTAAGACAGAAATGTCTGGGGCATTTAAAATAATCCCTTTAGATAATAATTCTGTACCTGCTTGGTAGTAAGAAGCACGATGTCTAACAAATTCTTGAGGTTTTGGTGTTGCAAGAATCAAGACGCGGTTTTCCTCACGACGTGTCGCTTCCTGCATGACTACTGTATCTGCACCTGGTGGCATCACCGAACCTGTTAAAATTCGCGCTGCTTGCCCTTGTTGAATTGTGTATTTGGGTTGATAACCAGCCGGAATCTCTTCAACGATTTGTAAACTAACAGGTTGTGACTCGCTTGCATCCTGCACGTCTTCATAACGCACTGCATAGCCATCCATTGCAGAATTATCCCAATGGGGAAAATCTAGCTGACTTGTTATAGGAGAAGCGAGGATACGATGACTTGCTGTTAACAAATCTACAACTTCTATATCCCGCTCTTTATCCAGTGGCTGCACTAAATTTAGAATAATTGCTTCTGCTTCACTGACTGATAGCATCGACTGTCTCCAAGCCTTTGATATAGCTAAACAACAGGCTATTAGATCTATCAAACCGTAGATTCAACAGGAGCCGTTTGTTTAACTTTTTTCTCGAACGTCTGGATATTGGGGTTATTCAGCACAAAGCCATTTTCCGTTTCTTGCCCTATGGTACCGCTAACTGCTGCCACCCAAGCACTCCAGTTAGCTTGAGCATCGGTTAACTTCTTCCATATTTTGGGTTTCACGGTAATGGTGATCACGCGCCCATCACAATCGATTTGAAACTCTTGCCAACCATTCTCAACGGTTTTGGGTTCTGGTAACTCGCTGATCTTAATTGTGACTTCTAGTTTTCCAGGAATCATCGCTATATTTTTGAACGACTAGTCTTTTGATTGTAAACATTTAGCTAATCACTTAGTACTATAACAAACCAGCAGAACAGCCATAAATTTCCATATTTAGCAATTCTTTGCAACTAAACTGTCGCGTATTTGCGTCACATAACCCATTTTAATGGGTTTCAGCTTTCAGCCGGGAAATTTATTTCCCGGCTCTTAACCGAGCAGTATTGAAATCTCACCCAACACGATAGAGTAGAGAGTGTCGCCACTCGCTTTCAAATAGGCTCAAAAGGAGCAGGTATACCAATGGGGAAAGGGAGGCTAGAAGCATTTAGTGATGGTGTGATTGCCATCATCATAACCATCATGGTACTGGAACTAAAGGTTCCACATGGTGCAGATTTAGCTGCACTGCGCCCGCTAAGCTCGGTATTTTTAAGCTATGTGCTGAGTTTCATTTATGTGGGTATATACTGGAACAACCATCACCACCTATTTCAAGCGGTTCGGCACGTGAATGGTCAGATTCTTTGGGCAAACTTACATTTGTTGTTTTGGTTGTCGCTAATTCCGTTCGTGACTGACTGGATGGGCGCAAATCACTTTGCTGCAATGCCAGTTGCCCTTTATGGGTTAGTATTTTTTTGCGCTGGTTTAGCTTACTTGATCCTTACCCGTGCTTTAATTAGTCACCATGGGAAGGATTCTGCTATTGCAACTGCGATCGGTCGAGACTTGAAGGGTAAACTTTCTCTGTTATTTTATGCTTTGGCTATTCCGCTTTCCTTTGTCAACTCATGGATCGCTCTTTTGTTGTACGTCGTGGTTGCGGTTATGTGGTTCGTACCTGATCGCCGTATTGAGAAAACTCTAATTCCATAATTAGTTCGTAGTTGCGCTGTCTTCGCAGTAAGGTGTAACCTCCTTACCTTTCAAGTAATTTTACAAAAATTTACAGCAAAGCGATCGCCTACCTCTGGTGTACTGAAGTGGAAAGTGCATCACTGAATAATACCGACACCATGTAATTGAGATGTTATCATACGAAACATGAGGGAAAACAAAAACTACGCCCTCATCAGGAGGTGTTAAATATAACCCAAGCCAATGGTGGCAAAGGTTCCGGGTAGCCCGAGCCCAAAGACTTAGAAGTCTTTGAGCCAGCATTCGCCCCCGGCGATGAAGAGGAAAAAATCGGGTGGTACAGAACCGATGTCAAAGGCGAGGAGGGAGAGGTAATTCCCGATACCGAGATCCCTCCAGAGTTAAAAGACAACCCACCCAACAACGCTAGTTAAGACTAGCTAACTAAAACCCCCAAGACTCCCTTGGGGGAAAATTCTTGATTAAAGTATAGCAAATGGACACAACAGTTTACCTCCCTGACTACTATCGCGTGTTTGAGCGTATTGCTGGTGGATGGCTGATGAAACCAAGTCGTTTTTTTTATCGGCGTACTACATCGTTAAAAACCTCAGACAACGACTTTAAATCGTTGTACGACATTTCGCCACAGCAAGTTGCCATTGAACTATTTCGTATTAATGGTGGAAAGTCAGGTTATTATTTAGCAGATTTACGTAGTCAGAAAAAGTATTATTACTGTGGAAATGAACCAGAAAGTGTAAAACTCAAGTTACTTGAATTGGGCATTGGTCGAGTCTCGCCATTGGAGTAAAATATGGCTAAATCAGGATACCAACGATTGAAAGAATGGCGCGATCGCAAAAAGAAAGGTGAAGAAATGCCAAAATGTAAAATGTGCGATCGCTCTCTCAAAGGCAAATTAACCATTGAGCGTAGAGTTTGCTCCTACTGCTTTCCTAAAACCGATGTCGGTAGTCTTGCATCGAAAGAAGCTGTAAACCGTCATCGTGCCAAGCAGTAGATTATGCCTTAAAAATTTATCAGGCGAACGGTTAGGTGATTTCCAAGAAAGAAAATACCTGGGGAATGCGAGTTTCGACTTCGCTCAACTCGCGATCTCTCAGTTGGTTGAGCGAAGCCGAAACCAACTAGGGTGGTATATTTATTCCTGTAAATCACCTTAGTTCCAGTTACCTACTAAGGTATAAGCTGCCCAGTAATAAGGATGAGGTGGGAGAGCCTTAAGGTTCTCGAATGGAGGCTTAGCTTTCAGAGAATCTATAAGGGATAATTGAACTGTCCTAAGAGCATTCAATTTTGTTGTATTTGGTTTTTTCAGCTCTTGATAGAAGTCACTCATTAGTTTAGCTGTTGAAGCATCTCCTACAGACCACAGAGTTGCAAGAGTGCTACGTGCACCAGAACGTACAGCAACGCCAGCTAAACCTAAAACTGCTCGTTCGTCACCAGTAGCTGTTTCACAGGCGCTTAGTACTAGTAGTTCCACGTTTGTCTCTGGTTCTCGTAGCAAAGTACTTAACTCATTAATGCTGATACTCTGACCATCCCCTGTAATAATAAAGTTTTTCTGAGGATTAGAACTAAACAGCCCATGAGTAGCTAAGTGGACAACAGGGAAGTTAGATTTTAGTTGCTTTTGGATAGTTGTTGCAGTAAAGTTCTGGTTAAGAAGCTTCTTGGAATTTGGGAAAGCTAGTTGAATTTGGTCTAATTCTTTGGGCACATTAACTAGTGCAGGAAAAATTTCTCCTTCTAGTTTAATTTGCTGACTGACTCCACCAGCTAAAACCTTCAACTTTTGAGTTTTAAAGGGTTTAGGATCTATTAGTTGCAGGCTTGGAACCAGCGCGATGCCATATTTTTGTATTAAATAGTCTTTCCCATTATAAAGTGCTGCAACTGGCACTTTCTGTAATCGACCATTCATTACAAACACTAAATTTTTAATTTTGTTTGATTCTAAGTCTTTTTCAAAAGGTTGAATTAACCAGCTATAAACCTGGTTGAAAATTGGCAAAAGAATCTCAATATTTTCCTTTAATTCTTCAGGATCAGGGTTTGAAGTCGACAGGATATTACGAGCTGAGTTGTTTACAGCTACGTTATCTAACTGATCGTAAAGCCTATCTAGAGTATCATTAACTTGGTTTTCACTAACGGGAATTGCGACGTGTTGCAGAGGTTTTTGTGCTAAGGAATAGATAACTTCTAAGCGATCCTTGAAAATTATGGGATAGATGACAGCCGCTTGAGGGTCAATATCATCAATTTGTAATGCTATATTTGCTTCCTGTGAGCAAGGATCTTGGAAAAAGTTGTCTAGTTCTGCTAGTTGCAGAGATTCTATGACTCGTCGGGCTAATTCTAAGCGATTTTCTGACTTTTTCGTCTTAGGCTTTTCCTGGGTAAAACTAGGATTCGATACAACCAGGGAATTTAGATCAGCTTCATTGAGATCAGTTTTTAAGAGCAAATCTGCTAATTCCAGATATACGGGTTTAACTTGTTGGAGAAAGTCAAACTGGACATCTTGATTGTTAGCGTTTAAATCTTTACGGAGTGATTGTAGAGTGTTAAAGGCAGCCATATAAGCTGCGATCGCGCCTCGTGTGTCTTTTTGTTCGCTTAGTAAACTTCCCAGCTGGGATTGCCAAAGATACGTAATCTCCCGCGCGTCTCCAGTTGTATTTTGTTCCTGAGCTAATATCAAAGCTTGGCGAGTTAGTCCAGTTGCTTGGCTTAACCGCCCCTGCTTGTGGTACAACTTACCAAGATAGCCTAATGTGTAAGTTATTGCTCGGGTATCCTGTAGGTTACGAGCTTGTTGGAGTGCACTTTTTAAAATAGGTTCAACCTTGTCTACCTGTTCGCTTTGAATTAAACTTTGAGCAAAGTTAATCTGAGCATAAACTGCTGAGCGACTTGGCGAAAGATTGCTAAGGCTAGATTCAATATCCTTTTGCAAAGCCCGTCGATCTTCAGTCAACCTATACTGCAAATTAGAGAAAAAATCTTTTGCCTTCTGACTTAACTTATATTCTTTGTACCTAGTTCGAGAAGCAATGTGCCGCCTGGTTTGTTCAGCCCACCATTGTTGAACGTCTAATAACAGCTTGAAGTGATTAAGTTGAGCCTGAATTTTAGGCGTTGGTGAATCTGATAATGCTCTTGCTGCTTGAATGTAGTAGGTAAAAGCTTTTTGATAAGGTGCTAGAGCAGCTTGCTCCGTGTTACCGTCTATAATTTCTGCGATCGCTTGGTAATCCCAGTGATCGCGTTTTTGGTTTCCTAAAGCTCGTTCAGTGTTACCTAAACTCAATAAAACAGCACTCGCCTGTTTTGACTTATGAGCTATTGAGTGACTTAGCTGTAAGAATCCCAGAGACTCTTTAAGAATTCCTTGTTTGCGGAGCACATCACCCAAACCCCGCAAACCAATAGCTTGGGTAAGGGTAATGGTATCTCGCTGTTGAGAGAGGTTTGTTAAAAGCTTATCTAGTTGTTCCTGACTACAATTTGGGTTTTCAACAGCAAAAACTTCCATTAAAGTTTTGCAAGACTTAGGATACAATCCTAAATCCTGAAGTGCCTGGGATTTGTTGATCAAGCTTTTAGTCATCCCCTCTTGATCACCCAGATTCCGATAAGCTAGAGCCGCTTCTTGCCAAAGCTTTGCTGCTTCGTCGAATCTTCCTGAATTGTAGTATTTTTGACCTTCTTTTGCCAGTTCTAAAGCATGGCTAGAAGAGTTAAGAATTGAGAATTTGGAATTATGAACCTTTGCTTCTGCAATACTTGAATTTGACCAAGCAGTAATGCTTAAGGTAGAAACCAGTCCAAATAAGACTGAAAGTATAAAAACTACTAAACGACGATGCTTTCTTAGTATCATATTATATAACTTTACCTGTTAAAAATTCGGAAATTAACGGGTCTCGAACACGTTGTACTGCACTTGAAAATACACACCGTTTTCTTGCAATGTTCTATGGCTAGAATTAACCTTTACTAAAGGAATGCCCCAATCTAAACGGGCTGTAAATCTTTCTTCCATTTGCCATACTAAACCAAATCCCCCTCCTACTAGAATATTAGGATTTGGATTGTTTCTGTTTATATTCCAGCCTGAGCCAAAATCGAAAAACGGTGCAAACTGTAAAGTTCCCTTAACTTCCGGTACTTGAATAATAGGTAAACGTACTTCTGCGGAAGCAAAAATACCATCGTCAGTTAGTAAAGCATCTTGGCGGTAGCCCCGTACAGTTGATTGCCCACCCAAAGAAAACTGATTGATGGAGAGTAGAGGATCGCTTGCTAGCTGAATGTTAGAACGAACTAACAAGGTTGGAGAAGTCAATGAATTACCTCTTGAATCTCCAAGAAGGCGTAAATACAACAATTGACCTCGCCAAAGGAAAAATCGGCTATCCGGCTGATTATTGCCGTTAATAGTAGCACCAAGAACACCAAGACCAAAACTAAAGTCAGAACGAGCAGCTAAAACATCTCGCCTGCTTCTCTGAAACCATTCTTGGCTAAAATTCAACTCAGAGATTCGGGTTTTTCCACTGTTGCTGGAGCCGATAAAAACAGGGAACCCAACCCCTAAAATTGAAGAATCAATTTCCCGTCTAGCTCCTGTTAGGCTAAGAGCAAGTTCTTTGCTAACTTTAGGAGTCTCTTTTTGAATGACTGGTTGACGAAAACTTAGTTCAAACTCCCGAGAGTCTACATGGATATCTAAATTGTTGAAAGGGGGTTCAACAATCTTATTGTTGTTGATCCGAGAAGTAAAGCGCACAGTCCCATTACGGGGATTGACGGGCAAGGTATAGTTAACCTCATACCTATCGCTGCCATCGGTATTATTGTAACCGAAATCTAACCTATCTTCTAGTCCAAGAACGTTTGTGTCTGATAACTGTATCCCACGCTCAAAACTGCCAACGCTAGGGTTACGATTATTATTAAAGTTAAATTGGGCATTGAAAGTTCTCTCAGCCTTAACTGTAACTTCTAGAGAATTTGTACCAGGTTTACTGCCAGCAATGAGTTCAGCACTCAAGCTTTTAATAAGCGGATTCCTTTGCAGCAACTGTAATGCTTGTTGCAGGCGATTGATATTAAAGGGTTTAAAAGTCGCTAGTGCAATGCGTCTCTTGACGTAATCCGGGTTCAGCCGTCCTTTAACAACATTAACTTTAATCTCTTCCAAACTGCCTTCAACAACCTGTATTTTTATCATGCCTGACCTAAATTCCTGGCTAGGAATATAAGCTCCAGAAGTGATGTACCCTTTTTTAATATAAAATTCAGTGACTTTATTCGCAGCTTGAAGCAGTTGGGCAAAAGTAATAGGTTTCCCAGTGAAATCAGCAGTAACTTTTGCCAACTCTTGTTGAGTAAATCCAGTACTACCAACAAACTCAAACTTTTGAACAGTGAGCTTTCCGGGAATATTAAGGACTTCTTCAGGAGTTGGTGGTCCTATTATAGAAGGCTCAAGAGGTGGCGTTGAAGGGGGGAGTGGATTAGGTTGGGGTAGTTGTGGAAGAGTTGGAGTAATCGGGTTAAGAGACTGTGCCGAAGCATTTGGGATTCTAGAAAACAGATGAAGAAGAATTAGAAACACGTAGTAAGAAAAAGGGAAACTCCTCCAATTTTGTACAAATGTGTTTGTATTCTTGTTCCTGCGACCCCATAAATTCCGTTTAATTAGCATGACATGATGGTGAACTTAATCCAGAAATATAGGGGGTAGCTGTTAGCGATTTCGCTGTAAGAATTACAACTCCTTTATCATTAGTATACCAACTTCGAGCTGGGAGAGGTAGGACTGAACTACCTGAATTCTCTGTAGGTGTAGCCAAAGTAGAGGGAACTTCAGCATCCGAAGGAAGAGAATCAAAACTTACCAACGCTTCACTGCTAAGTGAGTCATTTGGTTGAGGCGGTAATCCGCCACGCCCGGTGACTAAAAACTGACTTCTATTTTGTCGTTTCTGCGCAGGACAAGCTTGAGCGACAACTTCTTCAGGTTTAGCTACCTCTTGTGGCAAATCGACAACTTCAAAGTTAGCTCGTGTTTCTGGTGAGACTATTTTCACTACACCATTTAATCCAAGTGTAGAACTACTCGTGATTTGGCAATCTGCTGTGCACACAAAGAGTCCTTGAGTGCTGATACTGATGTTACCACCTATTCCTTTAAACGCATTAGCGTTAATTTTACTACCTTCTAAAAGCGCTACGGAATCAGCAGAACTTGAACCACTTATCGTAATGTTACCACCATTACCTGATCCGCCTGCTTGCGCAGATATCTGGCTTTGGTGGCGTAATAGAAAGGATTGTGCTTTGAGGTTAATGTTGCCACCCTCACCAGAGCGAGTGGTTGCTGTAATGCTACCTTGATTGTCAAGAGAAATAGAGCTAGCAGTTACCCGCAAAATTCCTGCATTACCTGTACCTTCATTGTTTACAGTAACTTGACCACCATTTTTGACACTCAATTGATTAGTATTGATTGTTATGTCCCCAGATGAGCCACTTGGCTGGGAAGTCAGGTTGAAAATCCGTTGAGTGTTTACATCGGGGATATTTGCACCAGAATCGATTCGTCCACCATCTTGAATGGTCACTGTTGGGCTATTGATAGTCAAGCTACCACCATTTCCACTCTTGAGTGTTGAAACCGTTATAAGGCTGGAGTTGATCTTACTTGAATCTGTACCAGAGACTTCTACAGATTTAGTAGCATTAATAGTCACATTCCCTCCAGTACCACTTCCAAAAGTGGAAGCACTCACCAGTCCTCCATTTTGAAGACTAAACTCTCCAGTGGAAATGCTCACATTCCCTGAATTTCCAGAACCAGTTGTGGAAGAACCAATAAAGCTCAGTGCATTAGGATTAAAAGAGGATGCGCCAATCACTTGGACTGATTTAGGAGCATTGATAATGATATTTCCACCTGTTGCATTGGTATAAGTGGCAGTTGATATAGCTGATGCACCTTGTACAACTAATTGCTGGGTTGAAATTGTAATGTCTCCCTCTTTGCGCGCTCCTAGTGTGATTGGCGAAAAGAAAAAAAGCTGCCCAAGTCTGAATGTTCCTCCCAATTCCGATGTAATGCTACCTCCATTATCTAAAACAATCGAGTTAGCTGTAATTCTCACATTTCCTGAGTTTCCTGTTCCCTGATTACTCGTTGTAATTTGCCCTCCATTAGAGACTTTCAGCTGATTAGTGTTGATTGTTACGTTTCCAGAAGCACCGCTGGGTAAGTCAGGTAAGTTGAAAATCTGTCGAGTAATCGGATTTTCAACAGTAGCACCAGAACTTATGAGACTGGGCGTAAAGGTTATTGGCATTACACCACTTACCTCTACTGAATCTTTGGCGTTGATGGTAACATTTCCTGCTGTTCCTACTGCTGTTGTAGAAGAATCTACCCTTCCGCCATCGCGAACTACCAATTTTGGTGTGTTAACAGTTACGTTACCGGCATTTCCAGTACTAAAAGTTGAAGCGCCTAATAAGCTTCCTACAAAAAGGTTCGGTTGTGATCCTAAAACTTGTACGGAATTACTAGCATTAACGAGTATATCTCCACCAGAAGCACTGCCAAAGGTTCCAGCACCTACTCTCGCACCATTTGAAATAATCAGATCCCCTGTAGAAATGTTAGTATTTCCCGATTTCCCTGAACCATAGGTTGCACTACCGACATAACTGAGTGCCTGGGGATTTGTCGGCAAAAATCCCAACACTTGCATTGATTGAGGGCTATTGATAAATATATCGCCGCCTCTTGCGTTTGTAAAAGTGGAAGTAGATATACTCGCTCCATTTTGGACAAGTAACTGTTGGCTTGAAATCTGAATGTCACCGCCCTTGGTACCTCCTACCGTTACAGGGGAAAAGAAAGAAAATTTCACTCCTGTGGCTCTTCCACCCATATCGGCGGTGATTGAACCTTCAGTGTCTAGAAAAATAGAGCGAGCATTAATCTTTACGTTTCCTGATATTCCTAAACCATCATTTCTTGCCGTGATTTGCGCTCCATCCGTAACTTTCAACTGATCGGTGTTGATTGTTACATTTCCTGATGCTCCGCTGGGTAAAGAAGATATTCTAAATAATTGCTGCAAGCTAGGGTCAACTGTGTTTCCAGAAGCAATGATGAGACTGGGGTTAATTGATCCTGGTACATTCCCGGTTACCTCTACATCTTGGGCGTTAATGGTAACATTTCCCGCTCGACCAGACGCTAAAGTAGAAGCATCAACTCTTCCTCCATCGCGAACTATCAATTGCGGAGTATTTATTGTTACATTTCCTGCATTTCCAGAACTTCCAGTACCAGCAGTAACTTCACTCGGCGTCAGAACTCCTGGTGTTACTCCAATCAGTTCAACCAACTGACTGGCATTTACAGTTACATCTCCACCATTACCACTCCCACCAGTAGCAGATCCTACACTCCCTCCTTGGGTAGCAGTCAATCTTTGTGTTGATAGTGTCAGTTTTCCTGCGTTGCCAGAACTAAAAGTTGTCGCTCTAATGTTACTGAAACGAGCTGGGTTAACTGGTGAATACCCTGTCAATTGGACTGAGCCAGGAGCGTTAACTGCTATATTACCGCTAGGAGCGTTACTGAAAGTTGAAGCAGAAATTTCTGCGCCATTCTCAACAGTTAAGTTTGGAGTTGAAATTGTAATATCTCCACCTTTACCAGTTCCAAGACTTTCAGTAAACAGGTTGCTGGTAATTTTTCCATCTGTTGTGGTTCCACTCACTTTTAACGAAGCAGAAGCATTGACATTAATCCCTGCTGCTGCTTGAGAACCCTGGTTTTGAATCAAAACAGATGAGCCATCGCTGATCGAAATATTTCGCCCTTGCAACTGAATCGAGCCACTACCTAGACCACTGGTATCTGCTAATGCTTTTTGAGATAGCGCAATATCCTGAAAATTCGATAACCCTTGATAACCAAAAGACCAACCTTGAGGAATTGGATTAAGGCTAACTAAACCTTCACCTACACTCCCCAATTCAATTCTTCCTCCTTCAGCTGTTAGTGTACCACCGTCTACAGTGACACCTGAACCTATTAGAGCTAAAGTATGCCCTGGCTGAACTTTCAATCCTCCAGTAGTCCCGCGATTAAAGGGTGAGAATAAGGGATTATCTAGGGTTAAATTGTGACCTGTACCTTGAACACGAATTGCCCCGGAATTTGTGCCAAGCTGTAAACCCAGTGGAACGCTGATTGTTAATGTCGGCGCAACTTGAGGGTTAATAGCGCTATATACCGTTCCATCAGCAAACTTAAGGCTATTTGCTGTACTTGCTAAAAACGATCCACCAATATCTAGTTGAGCATTCGGCCCGAAATTAATTCCACTTGGATTAATCAGGATTAAATTAGCACCATAGTTTTCCTTTATTAATCCATCAATATTAGAAATCGAGCCTCCGGTGATGCGCGAGATAATATTATTGACTGTATTAATGTTCGTTACATTTTTAAAAAAAGCCTCACTACCAGTGGGAACAGAAAATTCCTGAAAGCTATGGAATAAGTTCCCCCCAACCTGTCTACCTCCAGTAATTTCAAGCACATTACCAGTTTTATTGACGTTTGTTGAGACAGTGTTATCAGATGTAATTTGTGCTTGTACAGAGCTACTAATAAATAAACACCATAAATATGTACTGCCAGCAACCAAAATTTGCCAAGCTAGCTGTTTCATTGTGAACAAATAAAGATTATTTTTTGTAGGAAGACTTATGCTAGTTGTTTATAGCAGATTCAGCTAAGACCGAAAAGCCTTCAGAACCCACCTTTCAGAGGAAAGGTGGCTCGGTGTTTTCGGACACCAAATAGGATTGGTTATATTTTATATCAAACTTAAATAAATTCAGTTGAAAATGATTATAATATAATTCAGTTTTTGTAAGTGTAAATTTTTCATTGTCAAGCAATTAAGCTGAATTATGCATAATAAACAATTTAAGTTGACTACTTGGATAGTTAGAGGGTTTATTGTAACTTCTGTTGCGGCATTCACTCAACCCACTATGGCTGCTACCAGTGTTAATGTTGCTTGTAAAGCTAGCACGAGTACACCCAAAATTATTGCTACTGTTGCAAAAGAAGGGAGTAAAAAAGACTTTACAATTCTCAATTTATTATCTGAATACGTTTCTCCCAAAAATGCTTTACAAAACTGTGAGAATACAGCTAAAACTTTGCAGAGTCTTTATGACTCAGGTAATGCTAACTACTTGACAATTGACAAACTCAATGCACAACCAGTTGTGTGCGCCGTAGAACGCAGAGGTATCGGTTGCGATCACACTAGTGCTAAGGTTTTATTTACTCTTGATCCAAAAGCTAACCCCACTAAAGCTTTGTATGACATGTTGGGTAGCGATTTTAAGCAAACTCAACCTCCTGATACTAGAACTATCAGCAGAATCTACTCTGATATTAGACCTCGTTGGTCTCGGTGGTGGCCATTTTAATAACAAAGAATTCAGGAGTCAGGAGTCAGGAGTCAGGAGTCAGTGAGCAGTTATCAATATTTTTTTGAACCAACCGCTTTCCGTTTCAAGCCCCCTGCTCCGCTACTTTTGACTTCCCCAAAGGGGCGGCTCCCTATCTCACTTACAACTCCTTTTTGCGTTCTCTGCTGCTGAATAATTTGGCTTGAGTTTGAGAGCTTCATCAAAGGCAGAACGAGCTTCTTTTGATTTGGATGATTGACAAAGTGTCAAACCCAGATAATACCAAGTTTCAGCTTTTTGATAGTCTTGCAGCTTGGACTCATTCAACATCTGGTTAAATTGCGTGATTGCTTCACTGTACCTCCCCAAGCCCTGAAGCGCTATGCCTCTGCTTTGTTGAGCATCCCAGTAGTTTGGATCGTATTGTAATGCCTGAGCGTTGGCTTCGAGGGCTTGATGATATTCTTGCTTTTGCAAAAATGCTTTACTTTTATGGGTAAAGGCGATTGATAAATTTCTGTTGGTAAGATCTTTGTTATCAAGGTTGGTATTTTGTTTTAAAAGCGAAATCGCTTGATTAACAGTTACAACTGCTTCGTCAGGGCGCTTCAATGCTAGTAGTGATTCGGTTTTGTTAATCCAAAAGACTGGATCTTTTGAATCAAGTGCAATAGCTTTATCAAAGTTAGAGATTGCTTCATTATATTGCTTGAGGTTATATAATGCCTCTCCTTGGCAATTCCAGGCATAAACCGCTTTCGGCTCAATAATATTAGCAGCCGAGCAAGATTGTTGCATTTGTTTATATTCCTGCAACCCAGAAAGGGCATAACCCCGGTTAGTCCAAGCTTGGTAGTAGTTACTGTTAATGTTTAAAAGCTCATTATATTTTGCGATCGCTCTTTGATATTCACCTTTATGAAACAGTTCATTGCCTCGGATAAAAAGGAGTTTTTCCTCTAGAGCCTTAAAAATATTAAAACAAACTACAAGCAAGCTAATAACTCCCAACAAAATCCAAATATGCCGAAGGCTTTTATCTCCTGAACTAGAAACATTGCTTGTTGCTTTTACAGTAGGAACTTCTGGTGCTAGTTTGCTTTTAGTGGTTCCAGCAACCTCCAAGGGTGAGGGCTTCAACTTTGTTTTTAATTCTTGCTCAACCCAGTTTTTATTGAAAACAGCTGCGTAAACGCGGTTAGCTATTTTTAACTTGTTCCCATCCTGGGCTAGCAATCCTAAATTTAGCAATTCTGTTTGTGCTATACTATTATTAACTAAAACTTCTCCCTCTTCTAAGATTTGTTGATAAAGCCTTAGCAACCATAAAGTATCAGACTGTTTATTATTTATAACACTGTCCCTAATTGCCTGCAGATGCTCAGACGCTACCTGAGTTTCCCAATTATCTATTAAGCAATTTTGCACAAGATCTTGCACTCTTGCGGCTTCTTCACCTTTTGGAATAATAACTTCAGAGTCACACAGTAGTTGACAAAGCTTTTGAGTCAGAAAAGGTTGTTCCCCTGTCCATAACAAAACTTCTTTAACTACAATATCCCAGTTAACCGTTCGTTCAGCTTTTTCTTCTAGAATAGAATTGATTCCATTGGTGCTTTCGATTGGATTTGCATACGAAGGTGATTCTACACCTCTTGCATGCGTTTGTAACGTAGGTGACTGGAGTTTTTTTCGCCCTGAAAGAAATTCTGATCCTGATGTCTGGTTTTCTAAACTCTCAGTCTGTCGAATCGGCTCTTCCAAGTGATGCTGCTGTGCAGCAGGTGCTATATCAAACAAAGACTCTTTAGTGATCTGAGAGTTGCGATTAGCAAAAGGTTGAGCCGAATAAGAGGGAATCTTTATGTATCCTTTAGGCTGAGCTTCTCCAAAACCAGAGAATTCAGTTCTAAAGTTTGTGTCGTCTAAATGACTATTTGTAGCTTGCTCTTCCTCTAAATGCCGCTGAGAATACTCTTGAGCAAAAGAGAGATGCTCTAAAAAAAAGTTGATTGTGGTTGATTTAATCCAGCCGTGAAGAACAGCTAACTCTCCAAATCGAAGTCCCATCTGTCTTTGTTTAGACAGGATAGTTAGAATTTGATCATCATCCAACAATCCAGCTTGTTTTAGATATTGACCTAAAGGCTGTTTCAATTTCTGGTTGAGTAATATTGGCCATTGCTCAGCAAAAAAATCGGCCGTTTCTTGTTTGAGCCATCCTCGCAGAGCCAGGATCTCTCCTATGCGCAGATTTTTAGATTGACTCTGATCTCGTAAAGCTACTTCTGTTTGTGCATTTGAAATTAGGTCAGCCTGTTGCAAGACTTTACCCAATGGTCTAATATAAATACTTTTGGACATAAAGCTATTACTATGCGGAATCACTAAACGGGAACTTTTGCTAAATATGTCAAAAATTTAACTTTACTTTGAGTAGCTAAAAAAATAGGTTGAGTTTTGTGAAACAAACTTTTTCGGATTTCATCATGCTAATATCACGCAAATAAAGTGTTAATATTTGGTTAGAAACCAGATTTGGAATTTGGGATAGACAGATTCTTTATTTCGTACATTACTATCATAATGCGGCTTCTGTAGAACTCCCGAAATTGGAGAACTACGAGTTAGCCATAACTAGGGACGCTTTCGATAGCTCATTTTAGATAGAACTTATCTGATTAGACAACTGTTACCGCTACGGCTTGTAAAAGCTTACCTACATTGATCCAATCAAGAATCTTTTTATACTAGCAAA
>NZ_JAAKGC010000280.1 GCF_017591665.1 Aetokthonos hydrillicola CCALA 1050
ATAGAAGGTCGGATTTTACGACTTATCGATTATTTGCGATCGTCACACTACTTAATAGTTTTGGATCATCTGGATAGTATCTTAAGCAAGAATCAGAACGATTCTACTGATTGCCGATTTCAGGAGTATGATGTACTTTGGCAACGAATTGGAGAACTAGAGCATCAAAGCACGATTATACTAACTTCTCGAGAAAAGTCAAAAAAAATTGAGTTACTTGAAGGAAAAAGCCTACCAGTTCGCTCGTTAAAGTTGTGTGGCTTAAAGGACGCTGAAGGACGAGCAATTTTTGAGGAAAAAGGCTTTTTTTGTGAAACACATAGTGAATGGAAATCTATCATAGAATACTATGGTGGAAATCCACTTTTTCTCAAGATAGTTTCCTCAGTTGTTCAAAATTTATTTGATAGTAATCTAGATAAATTTATTAAATATTGGAAACAAGACGCAATCATTTTTGATGATATTCGTGACATTTTTAATTGTCAGTTCGATTGCTTGTCGGATTTAGAGCAATCTGTTATGTATTGGTTGGCGATTTATCAACAACCTGTTTCGCTTCAAGAACTTCGAGATGATCTTTTCTTGCTGAGGAATAAACACAAGTTACTAGACGCATTGATGTCTCTACAACGGCGATGTCTGATCGATAAAGTTGTTGCTGATAATAACCAGGTACATATATTAAAAATCACTTTACAACCCATCCTTGCAAAGTTCGTGCTTGAACGCTTCATTGAGAAGATTTGCCATGAAATTTTAGTAGAAGAGATGCCCTGTTTAGTCATGAGCCACCCCCTAGTCAAAGCCCAAAACAAAGATTCTATAGCAAGAGATCAAGAGTTCCCGATTTTGCTGTCTATTGCAGAGCGATTGCTAACCCTTAGCCAAAGTTATAGACAAATTGAATGTAAACTCAATCGAATGCTCTTAAAAATCAATGAAAAATTTTATACATTATCAGGGTATGGGCTAGAAAATCTTTTTAACATATCTAGTCAACTTAATATTACTTTAAGTGGAGCTAACTTTTCTAGGCTTACAGTTGTGCAAAATGAAATTCCAGATGCCAATAAATTGAAATTGGCTCAAGCTGGTGCGAGTAAATCTAGAGAAACTGTTGTTGTGACAACCTAGACATATCAGGGATTTGAGAATCAATGGCCATAGAAATCTCACTATTTTATCCCTTAAGTTATCACTTTTTCTACCATCCTTTGATTAAAAAATGTCAATTAAAAATGTTAATTTGGAGCCTACAGAGGATCCTCAGATTGAGAGCATGGTCGTGGATCGGTATAAGTGAAACTCGTTGAAAATTTCATGCCTAGTAGTGGAAATATTTATTATGCCAAAAATTATCTCTATTCACTCGTACCGAGGTGGTACTGGAAAGTCAAACTCAACAGCTAATATTGCTACAGCTATTGCTTGTAAAGGTAATAGAGTTGGCATAGTTGACACTGACCTTCAGTCACCAGGTATTCACATCTTGTTTGGCTTAGAAGATGGGCGGGTAAAACATACCCTCAATGATTTTCTCTGGGGTCGTTGTGCAATCACTGACGCTGCTTATGATGTTAAATCAGTACTTAAAGACCAAACAAATAACCGTAGTAGTATCTATTTAGTCCCTTCAAGTGTTAAATTGAACGATATTTCTCGTGTGATACGAGAGCGGTTCGACGTTGAACTGCTACTAAAGGGCTTCAAGGACTTAATAAAAAATCTTAAACTTGACTACCTGTTTGTGGACACCCATCCTGGTCTGAATCAAGAAACCCTGATCTCTCTCACAACTTCTGATATTGTCTTGTTAGTACTTCGACCGGATCAACAAGATTTTCAAGGTACAGCTGTCACTGTAGATGTAGCACGTAGACTGCGGGTACCCAAGTTACTACTACTGATTAATAAAGTCTTAAAAGACTATGACTTTAACGATTTACAAAATCAAATTGAACAAGTTTATCAAACACCAGTTGCTGGAATGATTCCTGAATCAGAAGACCTGCTTCGGCTTGCTAGTAAAGGTATTTTTTATTTGCAAGACTTTAAGCATCCTATAAGTCAGGCGATAGAAAAAGTTGCAAAACAAATCATCGTTTAAGAGGGTGTGGGGTGTCGGGGGTAGGGTGTAGGGGAAATCAGGTACAGCAGAATTGAACTTCCCTAAACCCGACGGGGCGAAGCATAAAATGAATGTCCTACACCCCACACCCAAGAAGCGAATCATGCTTTTTTCTCCTACACCCCACACCCCGCACCCTACACCGTAGTTTTTTGTAAAAAGGGTTTTCCGTTTAACTTCTAGACCAAACCATTGCAATTAAGTTACTTGCAATGTACTGTATGATTCCTTAATATTCTAAAAATGTTACTTTTTCTGCCATAAAAATATTACTTTTTATGGTATTTGAACAATAATATATAAGACCATAAGATGGTAAGGTCGATATATAAGTTAAAATGATTTTTTTAATTTATCTTTATATTATAAATTAATAATTTTTAACAAAAAA
>NZ_JAAKGC010000281.1 GCF_017591665.1 Aetokthonos hydrillicola CCALA 1050
CACCAAACCACGAATCACGGTTATAACTTGCTCTAACAAAGCCAAACCATGCTTGAAATAACCCAAATCTGATGTAATTTGTTTTTGGAAAAATACGCTGTTTTCTTCCGACAAGGGTTTTAAAAACCTTAAATCTTCTCCTGTGATATAACTTATTCTACGCACTCTACTAGAATAATTATCAGAATTTATTATAATTGTGTTTTGATATTCTTCAATAAGGTGAAGCAACCGAGTATATTTTAATGATAATTTTGGTAGAGCTTTTAACTCTTTCTTGAATTTTTTTAAATCTTCAGTTTTTAAATCTTTAGCATCACTGTTTTTTGGTAACCTATCAACAACTTGTTCTACTTCCTTATAAACTGACTCAAGTTCATGATAAAGTATTCTACTATTTTCAAAAGCTTTGACAACTTTAGCTCGAAAGAAAAATAAATCTACTAAATCTTGATAACATTCATTAAACTTAGCATCAGCCCGTTCATCAGTAAATAGCCAAATCAGGACATGTTGATATTTGCTTGATTGACTAAACAAGCCATATTCAAAGATCGGACTACCAAATAACTCTTCTTGGCGATTAAAAGGTGGACGTTGGGAAGGATCACGGAAAAGCGCTTTTAAACATTCTTCAGCGACTTGATTTGTACTGTTTTTGTATTTAGCACCTGTTAGCCAAGCAGTGATTAATAGAGTTTGTCCTAAAAACAGATCGTCGTGATTTAACGTTAAACAATTATTGAAATTCAGCTTACTCAACAGAGAAACGTCTACATCTTCTGTAGGTGTTATATCATCATCTTCCTTCTCTGGACGACGCAAATTTAGCCATAATCCGTAGCTGTCGTAAATACGCAACGGATAAGCAAAGCCTTTAATGACTACCTGTTGAGTATGATCTAAAGAAACTTTACCCTGAAAAGACACAGAATAATCATCATTTTTAACTTCTGAATCTTTCAGTAATTCAACGCGCCTATTTTCTGGTTCTTTTTTAAGATCTAGATGCTGGCTGAGGTGCAAATCCTGTTGTAGCGTATTGCGAACAACTTCATCAGCTTTTTGCCAGAGTTCAGTATTCTTTGTTTGTCCAGAATCGGAATTGACGATTTTGTTAAGCTGGAAAGCAAACAGATGGATATTCGGAGCATAAATTTTCATTTTTGCTTTTTATCTTGCAGTTTTCGTAGTTCCTCTTGTAGAACAGGAAGGCGATTTTCTTGAGTATTTTCTTGAGACGAGGGATTAGCTTTTTTGACTTTAGAAATTTCTCGTTCTTCAATCAAGACTGCATCTCTTACAGATTCATGGTTAATGTACCAGAGGCGAAGGACTTCTGCAAGTGACTCTGTTGACACGGTTTTTAATTCAGCCAGTGTTTTTTGCAGTGATGGTATATCGTCAATTGCTTCCGGGGAAAACACATAATCTTGGTTTTGTACAACTTGGATAAAAGCTTGAATCAGTTTATCAGCATCCATAATATAAATTTCCTCCTCTTGTGATAATTATGCACCAACCGCACAAAACCCAGCCCAAGCCCAAGAATTTTGGAATGGTTTCTGTTCTGGCTTGTAATTTTTTGTTAGTACATCCCTAATTGATTGCTTATGTTGTACATCCATTCGCTCTTGATCATCAATCCATTTAACTAAATCACTTTGGGTAACTTGGCGAAACCATAACTGTGCTTGATTGAGAGAAATCACCACATCACTTGTTAAAGTTTCAAGATTTTCATAAAACTTAATAATCAACAAAGCCGTAGAAAAGTCATCAACAGCCCATAAAGTACTAACAACACTCACCGCACCAGCACGAATAAACCCACTAGCTAAACCAATATATTCATCGCTTTTGTTATAAAAGTCAATCAAGCCTGTTTCGCAAGCAGAAAGCATAACTAGACGACATTCAGGTAAACTTAGTTGAAAGATCTCTTCTAGGGTGAGACATTTTTGTAAATCAAGCGCCTCGTTGTCGGATAACTGTAGGAAGCCAGATAGTTCTGCATCAGCAGGAACCGGAGAAACCAGAGAATCTGCTAATTGTAAAGCAGATTTTAAGGGAGATGTATAATTAAAGTAAGCGTGACCAGAAAAATGTAGCCACTTAGCATTACAAAGATGATCGGCTGACGGTTGTTGCTTTATAGCTGATAGAGTAGCTTCGTCTTTTTTCAAAATATGGTGTGGTTGAAATGCAGCAGCTATTGTCTCAACTTCAATATCAGTGAAATCTAAATTGTCTGTCGGGTTTTGAATGGCGAACAGGTGGGTTAAATCCTGTTTCGGTACTGGTGTTGCTGAAACTTGATGGTTTTGGGATAATCGCTGGAATGCAAAACGCAACAGTTCACAACTAGGTGCATAACTAACACCTTTAGGGAATTTCTCAATTAAATCTTCTCCAGTAGATAGCACTAAAGCATGAAGCGGTAACAAATGCAGGTAACGATGAGGAATGAGAATGAGCTTTTTACACTCAGTTGGGATAAGGGAGAGGATTTCATCT
>NZ_JAAKGC010000282.1 GCF_017591665.1 Aetokthonos hydrillicola CCALA 1050
TTATTTCCCCCACCGGCCATACCTCGAAACATTGTTTTCCCGGGATTTAAAAACCAGTTGCCCCCTAAACCCCCACTAATTAAGAGCCCAAAAAAAAAAAACATTTCCAGAACAAATTATTGGCAACCGCCTGCAAATTATTAGCTCAACTATCCAAGCATTAATCACTACGGGATTACTCTGGTTAGGAGCATGGCAGGTTATTCATAGCCAACTTACTATTGGACAACTGGTTGCTTTTAACATGTTATTAGGCAACGTTATCAATCCCTTCCTGCGGCTCTCCGTACTGTGGAATCAATTGCAGGAAGTTCTGATCGCTACTGAACGTATTAACGATGTTTTAAAAGCAGAACTAGAAGAAGATTTGCAACAAAACTCCCGACAGATATTACCCAATTTACAAAGTCATATTCGCTTCGAGAATGTTACTTTTCGCTATCATCTAGAAAGCGAGATTAACGTGCTAGAAAATCTCAATTTTGAGATTTTACCACAGCAAACAGTAGCCGTGGTTGGGCGTAGCGGTTCTGGAAAAACGACTCTTTCTAAATTAATTTTGGGTTTATATCCAGCCACAAAAGGCAAAGTATTGATTGACGGTAAAGATGTTACGAGTATTTCTCTAAACTCACTCCGTTCACAGATTGGTGTTGTTGATCAAGATACTTTTTTGTTTGGCGGCACGATTCAAGAAAACATTAGTATTGCCCACCCAGAAGCCACTTTAGAGGAAATTAGAGAAGCAGCGCAACTAGCAGGAGCAGATGAATTTATTCAACAACTCCCATTAGGTTATGAAACTCAAATTGGAGAAGGTGGTGGAATGTTATCTGGTGGACAACGCCAACGTTTAGCGATCGCTCGTGCTTTGCTTGGTAACCCCCATCTATTGCTCTTAGACGAAGCCACCAGTAACCTCGATGCTGAATCCGAGCGGATTATTCAGACAAACCTCAACACGATACTCAAAGGACGGACAACCATAATTATTGCTCATCGTCTCTCCACTGTACGAAATGCAGATCTCATTTTGGTTTTAGATCGTGGCGTATTGATTGAGAGCGGTACTCACGATGAATTGATTTCCAAAAAAGGTCATTACTACTACCTCAACCAACAACAGCTGGCTCAAGTCGGTTAGTCGGGGGACTGGGGA
Organism: Aetokthonos hydrillicola CCALA 1050; assembly: GCF_017591665.1. Classification (GTDB taxonomy): domain Bacteria; phylum Cyanobacteriota; class Cyanobacteriia; order Cyanobacteriales; family Nostocaceae; genus Aetokthonos; species Aetokthonos hydrillicola. The sequence continues at coordinate 1,160 of NZ_JAAKGC010000282.1, forward strand.
CTGGGGACTGGGGACTGGGGACTGGGGACTGGGAAAGAATACCCAATACCCAATCCCTAATACCCAATCCCTAATACCCAATCCCTAATACCCAATCCCCAATACCCAATCCCCAATACCCAATCCCCAATACCCAATCCCCAATACCCAATCCCCAATACCCAATCCCCATTAACACTTATGCCATTCCTACATCGCAGGTCGTCATCTACACTCATAACAGATCAGGATGGTGAATATGGAAATAATATTCCTTCAGAGCAAATAACGAATTTTACGGTGGTCAACTCTCAAACAAATCTAACAGGTGATCCTGAGGATTGGTCTTATGGTACTGAAGAACTGTTAGACGCGCTACCCAAACCTTGGACTCGCTCTCTACTGTATACGCTTATCGGCTTCTCGACAATTGTTTTACCTTGGTCAATGTTATCTAGAGTTGATGAGACAGGTAGTGCTAGAGGACGCATAGAACCACTAGAGGCAACACAAAAATTAGACTCTCAAGCTGAGGGGCGTGTCACTGATGTCAACGTAAGAGAAGGGGATACTGTAAAAGCTGGGCAAGTTCTGGTTAAATTAGAGTCTGATTTACTGCGAACCGATTTACAACAAGCCCAGGCAAAGCTAGACGGAGAACTTAATCATCACAAACAACTCCTTCTGTTAAAAAATCAGTTGTTGCTGACTATGTATACTCAGAAGCAACAAAACGAATCCCAGAAATTAGAGAAACTCGCTCAAGTAGAGCAGGTAAGACAAAATCTTAATGCTCTTAAGGCAGCTTATAACTTCCAAAAAGAGGAAAAACTTGCTAAAGTTAACCAGGTACGGCACGCTATTGAATCTAGCAAAGCAACCTTCAAACTAGCACAAGTTCGGTTGCAAAGTGCAAAGGAAAAAGCACCAAGATACAGAAAAGCTTTTGAGGACGGCGTTATTCCACAAGATCGTTTGCTAGAAGTGGAACAATCAGTAAGTGAACAGAACCAAAGCCTTGCACAAGCAACCTCTGAAGTATCTCGAACTGAGTCGAGTCTACAAGAGGAACAAAGCAGTTATCAAAGGACTATTCATCAAGCAGAGGCAGAAATCCAACAAGCTAAGCTCCACTTACAAGAACAACAACGTAGCGAAGACAATGTGATTCATACAGGTGAGTTAGCTATCCTGAAAACTCAAGAACAGTTAAAAGATGTGCAATCTCAAATTACCACAGTGCAATCTCAAATTGCTCAGACTAGAAGCCAAATCAAATCTTTAGCTTTGCAGTTAGAACAACGAATTGTGAGATCTCCAATTAATGGAGTCATTTTTGAGCTACCTATCTCAAAACCA
>NZ_JAAKGC010000283.1 GCF_017591665.1 Aetokthonos hydrillicola CCALA 1050
TTCTACAACAGCAAGCATGGCGCTAAATGGTTACCTTACTACCTTGATCTCAAAAGCAGCCATGGAAGGGAAATTGCTATTTCTTTACAACAAACGGGTTATTACCGTGTACTGTTCTTTGCTCGTGAGGATCCAAGCCGTTGCGCTCATGTTGCTGTGTTAAGTATCGCCTTTGCTCAACAGCAAAAATTGCAGCAGTGGATCATATTAAGCAATGCGTTTGTGTCTCATGCTGATTTCCAAACTAGTAAAAATATACTCAAAATTGAGTATGAAAAGTTGAAACCCCGAATTCTGGCAAAGTTACAAGCAATTGATACAGGCTCCTCACTTAATCTGTCTTGCTAATTTGCCTTATTAACTTTTGTAAAAAAAATGTGACATTATCTTCAAATATAGTTATAAAAAATATAAGTGGGTAGAAACGAAATTTCTGTAGTCCTATTGGACTTAACATTTTAGGAAATCTTCATTTCTGTAAGCTTAAGTGGATACTATAATATTCAATGGGATATTATACAGACAGTGCGTTTCACACGTAAACGAGTCTAAATGCCAATTACATTAGGAACTGTAGGCAGCTGTTTTTAGCTAATATTGAGTTTCTTCGTTGTAAGTTGACGCCCCAGCATCCCCAGCTCTTTTCCTCCTTGGAACCTAGCAAGAGAAGGAGGTCGCCCCCTATGCGACATTATAGTTCTATGCCCAAGAGGAGCCTGAGTCTAAGCCCCATTGTTGCTTAAGAAGCTCCTTGTAAGTTGCTTCGCGGACGACCATTTGCTCATAGAGCTTAACTAAAAAATCTTTAGCTTGGTCGTGACTCATGTGCTGCACTTGAGTGGCAAAAGAGCGGATGCTAAATTGCTGTTCTAAGGTCAGTTCAGATGGCTGGCTCATAATTAACTCCAAAAAAAGGTTAAGTAAAGGTGATCTAGGACTTAAGAAATACCATATGGTATTTCTTTGAGTGGTAGGTTAGGTCCCTACATTTGTCCATCCATATTACAAAAGATAACAACTGTTTGACAAATTGCCCATAGCTTTATGGGATATTTTTTGTTAACTCGATCAATTGCACCTAATCCTACTGATATAGCTCCAGCTCTGTAAAGGTAGATTTCGGGAATCTTCCAAGCTTTGGATCTTGGTTTCAGTACAACACTCCGAATCACAAAAATTTACAATTTAACGTCCAACAAGAATAACTTTGGACGTTAATTGTATTTGTATCAAGTCAGAACTAAAAAAAAAGCTCAGGCTGAACAAATTGATAAGTATATTTACTTTAATTGGGCATGGGGCATGGGGCATGGGGCATGGGGCATGGGGCATGGGGCATAGGGCATAGGGCATAGGGCATAGGTAACAAGAAACTGGGGACTTCATTCCAATGCTCCCTGCTCCCTGCTCCCTGCCCTGCTCCTGTGCTCGCTACTCCACCGACACAATGACGACTGTAATGTTATCGTGTCCGCCTTGTTCTTTGGCAGCATCAACAAGGGAGATAGCGGCTTTTTCAAGCGTAGGGGTTTCTTGGAGATAAGAAGCTATTTTGTCGTCAGCGAGTTCTTCTGTCAAACCATCACTGCATAACAGGAAGCGATCGCCAGCCTGCACATCTAGGGGCTGCACATCAAAAGTATGTAAGTCGTCACGTCCTAAGCAGCGGGACAGAACGTGACGGAAGGGATGAATGCGAGCTTGCTCAGGTGAAATTTCATGCATCTTCAAGGCATGTGCTACCCAAGTGTGGTCTTCTGTTATTTGTTCTAACAATGATCCCCGGAAGCGGTAGAGTCTAGAGTCTCCAACATGAGCGCACAAAGGCGGATCTTTTGGAGGAAAAATGACCACTACAGCCGTTGTTCCCATGTCAGCACGTTCACTATGATTTTGTTGATCATGTAGAATTGCTTCGTTTGCGTGCCATAAAGCTCCCTCTAGTAGTTCCTGTCCCGACTTAGAGGAACCCCAGTTTGCCAACAAATATGCTTGTATTTGTTCGGTAGCAATACGACTTGCTTGCTCACCACCCGCATGACCACCCATACCATCAGCAACAATAAAAAATCGTCCTTCAGGATCTATATAAAAAGCATCCTGGTTGTTAGAACGAATCAAACCAGGATCGCTGAAACCGATGGAGTTAAGTTTCATATAATTCCAAAACAAATTAATACATTCGGTCATAGCGGTCGAGGCGCAAAAGTAGTCGAATCAGTAGTCCAGATATGACTGCTGCTATAAAACCAGCAAGCAGAGCCAACCATATGTAATCTTTAACAATTAAGATTGTAGCCGAAAGTGTAAAACCACTGATGATCACAGCGTAAGTTAGTCCTATCTGAGTATTGGTCTGCCGTCGTAGCAGGCGTTCTGTTTCTATAGATCTGACCCGCACACGCACGTCTCCCCGCTCTAGTTTTTCTAGTGTATCTTCCAGCCTGCGCGGTAGTCCAAATGCAGTACTACTAACTTGAACTGCTTGCTT
>NZ_JAAKGC010000066.1 GCF_017591665.1 Aetokthonos hydrillicola CCALA 1050
GTTGCTGCGATGAGTCAAATTTTTCACCAGTAACTTGGCTAATATGAGCGCTAATTTGGTTCCACATCATTGGGGCATGGGGCAATGGGCATGGGGCATGGGCTATTGGGCATGGGGCATGGGGCATTGGGCATGGGGCATTGGGCATTGGGCATTGGGCATTGGGTATTAAGAACTGAGTATCTATTCGCCCCCCTGCTCCCTGCTCCCCTGCTCCCCTGTTCCTCTGTTCCTCTGTTCCTCTGCTCCTCTGCTCCTCTGCTCCTCTGCTCCTCTGCTCCTCTGCTAAGAGCTCCCTGCCCCCTCTTCCCCTACCAAGCACATGCTGAGAGCCTCCGGCTTTTAGCCAGGGGATGAAAGCTAGCGGCTAGTTTTAACTAGCCAGTCTTGTACTAATTGTCTAGTAGATTCTCGAACCAAATCATTTAAAGATCTTTCTGTTTGGTGACTTAGTTTCACTAAATCTTCATATTCTTTGTCGGAAAATCTAACACTTAATCGTTTCATGATGCCACTTAAAGGTTATAATGGCATCATGATAGCACAAAAGGATAATGTACAAGACCCAGCAAATCAGGTTAACTGACGCTATTAACAATGAGACAAGAAATTTCTTAGTTTTGCTTTGTGAACAAGCTTCAAAGCTTTCCAATCAAGTTGTTTACTCAATCAGGCAGAAGCATTTTGAGACTTGTGAGCGGGTCGAATTCTTTGATAAGGATGGATTTTATCGCTCTGAATTCAAAACCAAAAAAGTTAGTGTTGATAGCTATGCTTCATTGTGTAAAGAGTTTGCTAACAGTGAACACTATCAAATTATGGGAGGACAGCAAGCACAGCAAACAATTAGATCAGTTATTGAGAGCTTCCGTTCTTACAATGAACTTCTGCCATTGTTCTTTAATGGGGAATTAAAAGGTTTTCCGTGTATCCCTGGATATCGAAAAGATGGGTTAACCGTTGTCACATTTCCTGGTCAAGCCGTCAAGTTGGATATAGAAACAGGGATGTGTCGGTTAGCAATCTCACGGGAGTTGTCCAAGGACATTTTAAATGATGTTTGGATTCCTGGAGGATACGGATTTAAACCTCATCAATTGGTTGAGGTTCGTATACTTCCACGTAACCGCGAACTATATGCTGAGTACGTTTACAAATCTGGCAACGACGATGTGAGTTGTTTGCTGGGACTAGATCATTCTCAAGCTTTGGGGATTGACCCTGGTACAAATAACTGGCTGACTTGCGTTTCAACACTGGGTAAATCTTTCATTATTGATGGTAGACAAATCAAGTCTCTTAACACCAATTACAACCGCAAAGTCAAGAAGATCAAAACGGGAAAACCTCAAGGTTTTTGGAATGATCAGTTGGCGGATTTAACTGAATTGCGTAACCGACAAATGCGGGACGCTATTAACAAAACAGCTAGATTCATTGTCAACTATTGCCTTAACCATAAAATTGGTAACGTGGTGTTTGGTTGGGGTGAGGGAGTTAAAGACAAGATAACTTTAGGCAAGCGTAATAATCAGAACTTCGTACAGATCCCAACATCCAAGCTTAAAGAACGCATCCTTACACTGTGTGAAGAAATCGGGATTCAGTTTACTGAAACCGAAGAGTCCTACACGTCCAAGACGAGTTTTTTGGATGGTGATTTCTTGCCAAAACTCGGTGAAAAACCCGAAAGCTGGAAACCATCAGGTAAGAGAGTTAAGCGTGGAATGTATAAGACCAAAAACAATCTAGTTATCAACGCTGATTGTAATGGTGCTGCCAACATCCTAGTAAAAGTAAAAACACAGCTGGGCTTATGTCTAGCCAAGGTAATAAGGGAGATATTGACCGTTCCCAAACGCTATAACGTCTTCGGTTCGCTGAAGAAAATATATCGTAAACGTAGCGAAGCTAGATTTTATCTCGCTTCGCTACATCAGTTTAGAATCCCCTCGGCTTTAGCCAGGGGAGAGGTCAAACTCTAGTTTTGGCGAAGTTTTTGGTATAGCTGCTTCTCCACTTTTCTAGTTCTTCTATTGATACTGATTTACTAATAACATTTACATCATTTCCGCGCCAATTTACTTCTGGATCTGTTGTAAATACACTACATTCTAGATAATCTAGCCGTATATTCCAATAATGGCTAAACCGACTTTTTAAAGTTATGACTTGCTCAAAAACTTTATTTCTATGCTTGTTTCTTCTTTTTCTTTCTGTTGCTCCTGTTGCCTCTGTATCAATAAATTTTGTTTCAATGATAAGTAGCCTATTAAATGATGTGAGGTAAACAAAATCACACTTGCCTAAATCTGTATAGTCAGAGATGGGTGACTTTTCAAATAAAAGTAATTCAGTACATATAGGAAATATTTTTTTTATATTCAAGAATAAATAAGCTTGTAATAAAAGTTCCTTATCATAAGGAAACCCGATTACACCTTCAAAAAACCGCTGAATTTCTTCATGGCTCTGGGGTTGAATTTTTTTACAATATTTCACAAAGTGAGATATTTCGTCTGCGGCCATCAAATTTTTACTCCTTCCCCCGATTAGCACATACACCTTAATGGCATAAAAAGATACCATTTATATAGGGAAATCTTCATCCGCAGAAGTAACCAAAAAAACAACACATACCCTCTTCATGTAAGCTATTCTACCGATATTGCTTTCCCCGAACACAAGAACGGTATTGATGGCTGGGGTAGTTCACACACTAGTAAGGGGTTGTACATGCGCAGGAAATCTGGCATTTTGGAGAGCGTGAACAGTCGTTCTAGAATCTTGCACCCAAAATTGGCGTCCAAAACGAACAAGATGACGACTATCTCCGTCTCGTACGATCCCTATCACTGGAACTTTTGCTTTTTCTTTATCACCTGAGTGTTCTTGCAGAATCGTTCTCAAGCGATGTTGTTCTTCAATAGTCGCTGCTTGTTGAGGATTTAGCTCCACCATGACCATCTGTACTGTTTCTACTGGCTCTGCATCTTCAACAATCAATTGAGCTTGGTCGTCTCGGCGATCTACTTTACCCCAGATAATTAATCTAGAGTCAACTTGGAGCAGCAAATGAATCCGCTCATAAATTTTAGGAAATACCACTGCTTCTGATTGTGCAGTTAAATCTTCTATTTGCAAAATAGCCATCGGGTCACCCTTTTTGGTGACGACTTTTTTAACGCCATTGAGCATGACTACGACACAAAGAACTATTTCGTCCTTTTGTTCGCCGAGTTGGGAAAGATTAATCGGAGCCAGGACTCGTGCTGATTGCCGGATAGATTTTAGTGGATGGTCTGAGACATAAAAGCCTAATAGTTCCTTTTCCATCCTTAACTTTTCCTGTGGAGGAAAATCAGACACAGGTTTGGCTTTGGGTGCTATGTCAAAGCTATTTTTGCTTGTGGTTGTAGTAGTGGAAAATCCACCACCTAACAAGTCAAAGAGATTTCCCTGACCACTGGCTCTATCTCTAGCACGAGATTGTGCCCAATCGTATACTAGTTCCAGATCGTGAATTAACTGATTGCGGTTTGGTTCTATTTTGTCAAAAGCTCCAGAAGAAATCAGCGATTCTAACGTACGACGGTTAACAGCCCGCAGATCTACGCGATCGCAAAAATCCGCCAGAGATTTAAACTCCCCTGACTCCGCTCTTGCTGACAAAATACAGGCGATCGCATTATGCCCCACGTTACGAACTGCTGAAAATCCGAATAAAATGTTCTCTCCTGATGGTGTAAAGTCCACACCAGAGCGATTAATATCCGGCGGCTCTATCTGGATATTCATACTCATACAAGTGGAAATATATTTCTGCACTTTGTCTGTGTCACTGCTGTTAGCTGTTAACAGCGCCGCCATATATTCCAGTGGATAGTTAGCTTTCAAATACGCGGTTTGATATGTTACATAGCCATAGGCTGTTGAATGTGACTTATTAAAGCAATTAGAAGCTATCAAGCCATTTTTTATGACAAAATTATGGTCGCTTTCGACACCAATATCATATACATTTTGCGTATCTATTTTCTTACGTGTAATAATTTTAACCATAAAAGGATAATTTTATAGAATTGTTAGTATGCTGAAGTAGACATGATCCACTCCGGTGGAATACATATTAATTTAATTTCAGTTGACCGTGTGCAAAATATTTTTAACGCTTAATCAACCTCCTTAGAAAGGGTATTTTTCTACCGAATTGTTACAACATGTCTCACATTTTTGTTAAAGACCTTAGTAAGTCTTTCTTTTTGTCTGAACGCTCGTCCGGGCTGTTCGGTTCAATGCGGGGGCTTGTACAGCGTAAAACCAAAGAAGTTTACGCATTAAAGGGAGTCTCATTTTCTGTAGAGCAGGGAGAACTTGTAGGGTATATTGGTCCAAACGGAGCAGGTAAATCGACTACGATTAAGATTTTAAGTGGGATCTTAGTACCCTCGGCGGGAAAATGCATAATTGGAGGGCGAATTCCCTGGAAAGATAGAATTCGTCATGTTGGTCGAATCGGAGTGGTTTTTGGTCAACGAACACAGCTATGGTGGGATCTTCCAGTCATTGAGTCTTTTGATCTGTTGCGCGATATTTACCGCGTTCCACAAGCACAGTATAAAAAAACACGTGACGAGATGGTCGAGCTTCTTGATCTCTCACGCTTTCTCTATACTCCTGTAAGACAATTAAGTCTTGGTCAAAGGATGAGGTGTGATTTTGCGGCGGCGATGCTTCACAAACCTGACATTCTCTTTCTAGATGAGCCAACAATAGGACTTGATGCAGTTTCAAAGCTTACAGTCAGAAAGTTTATCAAAGATCTAAATAAAACGCATCAGGTGACTACCATCCTTACAACCCACGACATGGATGATATCGAAGCCTTATGTCAGAGGGTTATTATTATTGGTGGGGGTGAAATTCTTTGTGATGGTTCCCTTGACGAGGTTCGGTCTAAAGTTTCCTCGCGTCGCTACTTAAGAATAGATTTGATACAGGATGAGTTCTCCTTTGACGAAGACGGAGTTAGTATCGTCTCAAAGGAGGGTAACACCGTGACGCTTGCTTTTGACCCTACAAAGCTATCTGCTGCGTCCCTAATTAGCAAGATTACCTCGCATTACGAAGTAGAAGATCTTTTTGTTGAAAATCCGCCTGTTGAAGAGATTATTGCTGAATTTTATGCAAAATCAGGAGAAATTTTGACATGAAAGCGTATTGGTCGCTCTTTGTCGCTCAATTTTCTCTCCTCGTACAATATCGTACTGCTGCAATAGCAGGGGTTGGAACACAGATTTTTTGGGGTTTATTGAAAGTCATGGTTCTTGAGGCATTTTTTACTCATGCGACTTCTGCACCGCCTATGACTTTTCGTGAAGCAGTAGGATATATATGGCTTGGGCAAGCGTCTTTTGTTATTATCCCTTGGAGTGGAGATAAGGAAATTCAAGAACTCATACGTTCTGGCGGGGTAGGGTATGATCTTTTACGACCTACTGATCTCTATAACTTTTGGTTTGCTCGTGCGATCGCACTCCGCACAGCCCCCCTGATACTTCGTGCGGTTCCTATTGCTTGTATCTCAATCTTTCTTTTTCCTCTTATAGGATTACCTGAATGGTCACTGCGTTTTCCGCCTGATTATGCTTCTGTAGTTGCGTTTGTTGTCTCTTTTATTGGTGCAATTGTACTTTCATGTGCATTTACCATGCTTTTAACCGTCTCAATGATGTGGACAGTTTCAGGGGAGGGGATCAATACTATCCTGCCAAGTTTGATTCTTATTTTCTCAGGAATAACCATTCCTCTCCCGCTTTTTCCTGAATGGATTAAGCCTATTTTGAATGCACTTCCTTTCAGTGCACTTCTCGACCATCCTTTTCGTCTTTTTACTGGTAATCTTCCACCAAGCGCACTATATGGTGTGTTACTCCATCAGGCTTTCTGGATTGTTACCCTTGTTCTAGTTGGGCGGGCTTTAGTGAGTCGTGGGATAAAAAGGCTCGTCATTCAAGGAGGATAGCCCCGTTGGGGAAGTCAAAAGTCAAAAGTCAAAAGTCAAAAGTTAATACTGCTTCCCTGCTCCTCTGGTTCCTTTGCTTTTTTTATGAACGATTTTTTTCTTTACCTTCGATACATCTCGGCATCGATCAGATCACAAATGCAATACAAAGTGTCCTTCTTACTGCAAACTGTAGGGCATCTTCTGGCGACTCTCACTGAATTTTTGGGAATATGGGCACTTTTTAGTCGTTTTAACAGTATTGGTACTTGGACTCTCCCTGAAATTGCTTTGTTTTACGGAATGGTCAATATCTCTTTTTCGTGTGCTGATGCACTTGGACGAGGCTTTGATATCTTTGGCAAAATAATTAAGAATGGTGAGTTTGATCGTTTGCTTCTTCGCCCAAGAACCACTGTACTTCAACTCCTTGGTACAGAGTTCACGTTGAAGCGAGTAGGACGATTTTCTCAAGGGATTGTGGTTACAGTGTGGTCACTTTCGACTCTCCACATTCCTTTGACTATCAAAACCTTATGGCTTTTAAACGCCTCATTTCTTGGTGGGGTTGCGCTGTTTGTTGGTATTGTCATTGTGCAGGCGACACTCACTTTTTGGACTATTGAGTCTCTGGAAATTATGAATATTCTCACGTATGGAGGGGTTGAAACGGCACAATACCCTATTTCAATTTATACTAAATGGTTCCAGAGATTCTTCACTTTCTTGATCCCGCTTGCTTGTGTGAGTTATTTTCCTCTCCTTGCGGTGCTTGAAAAGGAAGAGACTTTTTCAATCCCTTTCTGGTTTTGTTGCTTATCTCCCGCAGCTGGCTTTCTCTTTTTAATAGTTGCACTTAATCTCTGGAAGATAGGGGAGCGTCACTACTGTTCTACTGGTAGTTAGCTTTATTAGTTAAAATTATGAACTTGGATAACAAAGGGAACAATCATGGGATTCATCCGCGAGTTGCACAAACAGCTAGTTAGCAAAGAACGTTCTGCTGTTGAAATTACTCAAGAAGCTTTAGACCGTATTCAAGAGCTAGAGCCTAAATTACATAGCTTCTTAAGCATAACCGCCGACAAGGCACTCGAACAAGCGCAGGCTGTGGATGATAAAATCGCTAAAGGTGAAGAAATTGGGATATTAGCAGGAATTCCTATTGGTATTAAAGATAATTTGTGTACCAAGGGAATCCGTACCACATGCGCGTCTCGTATACTGGAAAATTTTGTACCGCCCTATGAGTCAACGGTTACCCAAAAGCTAGCAGATGCTGGTGCAGTAATGGTGGGGAAAACGAATCTTGATGAATTCGCGATGGGGGGTTCTACAGAAAACTCAGCTTACCAACCGACTGCTAATCCTTGGGATTTATCACGGGTTCCTGGCGGTTCTTCAGGGGGATCGGCTGCGGCGGTGGCGGCTAATGAATGTGTTGTGGCTGTTGGTTCTGATACTGGTGGTTCCATTCGTCAACCTGCCTCGTTTTGCGGTATCGTGGGGATGAAACCAACTTATGGTTTGGTTTCGCGTTATGGTTTGGTGGCTTTTGCTTCGTCTTTGGATCAAATTGGCCCTTTCTCACGCACAGTAGAAGATGCGGCGATATTATTGAGCGCGATCGCCGGATACGATCCCAAAGACTCTACTAGCTTAAAAGTTGACATTCCTGATTACACTACCACCTTAAAACCAGATCTCAAACCTAGAGGAAAGCTGAGAATTGGTGTCATTAAAGAAACCTTTGGTGAAGGTTTAGATTCTGCTGTTGAACAAGCTGTTACCAAAGCGTTGAATCAACTACAAAATTTGGGAGCAGAAATCCATGTTATTTCCACTCCCAGGTTTCGCGATGGCTTATCTAGCTATTATATTATTGCGCCTTCTGAAGCGTCAGCAAACCTAGCTCGTTATGATGGCGTTAAGTATGGCTATCGCGCACCAGAAGCAGACAACCTTTTGTCGATGTACGCTCGTACCCGTGCTCAAGGTTTTGGTGCAGAAGTCAAACGTCGGATTATGATCGGAACTTATGCCCTTTCTGCTGGTTATTACGATGCCTACTATCTAAAAGCGCAAAAAGTCCGCACTCTTATCAAGCAAGACTTTGAAAACGCATTTGAAGAGGTAGATATATTAGTTTGTCCCACTGCTCCCACAACAGCTTTCAAAGCGGGTGAAAAAATAACTGACCCCTTGAGCATGTACTTAATTGACTTGTTAACAATTCCTGTCAATCTTGCAGGTTTACCAGCCATAAGCATACCGTGCGGTTTTGACAATAATGGTTTGCCAATTGGTTTGCAGCTTATTGGTAAAGTCCTCCGAGAAGACTTACTTTTTCAAGTCGCTTACGCTTACGAACAATCAACTAACTGGCATTTACGCATACCAGAAGTAAAGTGAACGAGGCAATGGGCATGGGGCACCCCTGCGGGGAAGTCAAAAGTCAAAAGTCAAAAGTCAAAACTGGGTAAGATTTGTCTTTTTTTCTCCCCTGCTCAAGAGCTCCCCTGCTCCCTACTACCTGCTCAAGAGCTCCCCTGCTCCCTACTACCTGCTCCCCTGCTCCCTGCTCCCTGCTCCCTGCTCCCTCTTAACAGAGTATGTAACTTGCTTAACACCGCCAACGGCTCCTAAAGGTTTTGGCTCCTGTTTGTTTTCAGAAACAAGTACAGCGCCAGCGTTACCGGAACGGATAGTCAAATCTTTCTGTGCTGTCCAGGTTTTCTGTTCTCCCTTATTTAAAATTCCCTCAAATACGGTTTTGCCATCTGATTTGATTCGCACCCATGATTTGTCTTGTAATTTGAGAGTTACTTCTACTGATGAAGCGTTCTGTGTTGCTGGTGATGCCGTTGGAGTTGGCGTTGCGGAGAAAAGTTGGGTGCTTTTTTGACCAGTGTTAATTGCAGATGCAAGCGGGGTAGAGAGTGTTTTGGGTTTAGAAGCGCTTGGGGAAAATTGCTTCTGATTACGAGATTCTACTGTGCTGTGTGGATTGAGTATATAAAATAGTCCGAAGATGGCCCCAGCTAGTACTAGAATATAGGGTATAATAAGGGGAATATATATATTTGGTCTTTTATCTGTGTTCTGTTGGTCTTGATGTAATTCTGGAGGGGTAAAAGTAATCGCAAACCTTTGTGCTAAAGCACTACCATCTATTCCTACAGCATCTCCATAACGACGGATAAATCCTTGGACATAAACAGGCTCCGGCAAATCCTCAAATCGTTCTTCATCTAAAGCTTGCAAAAAAGCTGGGCGAATGCGTGTGTTAGCAGCTATTTCTTCTATACGCATTGCCTTCTCTTGCCTTATTTGCCGTAACTGTGCAACTATTTCTTTTAATTGCTCTTGTTGAGTCTTGTCCAATAGCACCACTGTGATTCTCCTAGATTTATATCAAGCGTTTTATTTTCGATAAAGAAACTAGTTGTATAAATTGTGCGTTTAGTCAATGATTATCTAAACTTATTGTAATTCATGTTCCAATATAGAATTTGTATTTTCGATGAAGTAAAAGCTAGTGTATTAGTCTATTATTACTGTATTTAAAAATACTTGCATGAATACAACCGACCTGCAACACCCAATAAGGTTGTTGTTCTTGCTGCTAGGCTGGGGCGGAGTGATTGTAGCACTAACCTACACCGCCATATGTGTATTTCTTTTCTTGCAGCAAACGAGATACATCTTTTTTCCATCTTCAATTATTGAAACAACACCACAAGCTTTTAATCTCTCTTACGAAGATGTGTGGATATCTGTTCCCGTAAAACCAGGCAAAGTAGAATATATTCATGGCTGGTGGATAAAAGCAAAACAGTCCGATGCTAATGTTTTGCTATATTTCCACGGAAATAACATGAATATTGGTGCAAATGTTGCCCATGCAAACCGGTTTCATCAATCAGGGTTTTCGGTTTTACTGATTGATTACCGTGGTTATGGTCGTAGTAAAGGTCGTTTTCCCAATGAAAAACGAGTTTATCAGGATGCGGCTACAGCTTGGAATTATTTAGTCAACCAGAGGAAAATTCCTCCAGATAAAATTTTTATATATGGGCATTCTTTAGGAGGTGCTATAGCCATCGATTTAGCGCTCCAATACCCTAAAGCTGCTGGATTGATTGTTGAAGGTTCTTTTACATCAATCAAACATTTAGTTGCATCTCGGAACCTTTTTTCGATGTTTCCAGTCAATTTGATCCTGACACAGCGCTTTGAATCGATTAAGAAGGTTCCTAATTTAAAGGTGCCAGTTTTATTCATTCATGGTACTGATGATCTCACCGTGCCAGCTTTTATGAGCCAAGATTTGTATGCTGCGGCTCCTAATACAAAAAAGTTGCTTTTGGTTTCGGGAGCAGGACATAACAACGTAGCAGAAATTGCTCGTTGTGAATATTTCCAAGCAGTTCAATCTTTTGTAAATCTTATTTTAATCTCCCACACAAATTAAAAACAGTTATCGGTTATCAGTTACCAGTTATCACAGCACCATAGCCTTTGATAACTGATAACTGTTGACTGTTCACTGTTTAGTTTACCTAAACCTAATTTTATGAAGACTATGTACGCTTTATCGATTACTGATGGAATTACTATGGAAATTTCTCAAGATGAATTGCGATCGCTCTTAGGTGAAATAGAAACACAACTACATCAAAGTAAAGTTTATCGTCACGCGCTGGCTACTATACAAAAATTACTGGGTTCTTCTTCTGAACAAGCCAGCGGTTTATTTAAAGCTGTTGGTAGAGAAGCAATCAGTTTAGTATTTCAGCAACTTCTTCAAAAACATCAAGAAGTTGGAGAAAATAACCAACAAAAAGATGACAATAGCCAAACCTCTGATTCAACTGATTTGCATCAGTGCTTGACTATTGTACAATCAACCGAAAAACCTACTCCCACAACTACTAACAAAGCCGAGTTGTTAGCTGAGCCTAATGAGGTGAAAAATACCGCCGTTCAAAAAAACAGCCCCTCAGCTAGAAAACCAATGAAATGGCTTAGCACGTTCAATAAAAAACAGAGCCCAGTTGAACAAACTTTGCCAACACCAGGCAAAAAACGGTCAGAAGCTCTACGTCAAATTGGCGAAGAATTACGGCGAACTCGCGAATTCCACAATATTTCTCTTCAAGACTTAAACGCTTACACTCACATACAAATTCCTTACCTGGAAGCTGTGGAAAATGGGAATTGGGAATTATTGCCAGAAGAAGTTTTTGTGCGTGGCTATATCCGTGCGATGGGTAATGCTTTAGGACTTAATGGTACAGCTTTAGCGACTTCCTTACCAGAACCTGAACCCATAAAAACAGTTTTGCCTCCTAGTTATAAATCTAACAAGAGTTTCGCTTCAGGATTGGGGTTACGTCCTATACATCTCTATTTAGGTTACACAACTCTTATGGCTGGTGCTATTGGAGGATTATCAATGCTGAATCATCATCTAGAAGCGTCTGCCCCATCTTCCTCACCATTCACTCAGTCATTACAAGATCAAAAACCAACTACAAAACCAAAAACACAGTCTAATCCTAAAGGTGTCGTTGTCGGTTCAGATATTTCTCCACCAGAATCTCTTTAACTATTTCGTCAGCCTTCTATTGATCGCACACCCTGCCGTAGTTTAATTTTTACTATGTAAAATTTTATTAAACAGCTTTATTGGTTTGTAGTTGCGCTTTAGCGCCAAGACAGCTCAACTACAAACCAATAAAGTGCCGAGTTTCAAAATTCCCTTTTTGTCGAATACGGAATTCAGAACAAAGAACGTGTGGTAATACATAAAACAGGAGTCAGGAGACAGAATTCAGGAGTCAGAATACACCACCCATAAAGGGATGGTGTTTTAAGAAAAGTTTCAACCCTTGTCTCGTCGACAAGGGACGAGGTTTTAACCAACATTTATTCTGACTCCTGTCTCCTGACTTCTGAATTCTGCTTGATAAAACAGTAAGTCCAAAGGGTGTAACATGGTATCTTGGCATCGGTGGCTTCCCTTAAGTTTGCTCCCATTAGTTATAACTGGATGCGGCAACAGTGCGAAATCACCAGAAGAGATTAACAAGATAGCTACGGAGAGTGTAATTCTCATCAATTACAAAAATCAACCAGGGCATGGTACAGCATTTTTTGTCACTGGAGAAGACAAGGAGGTTTGTACTCTACTCACAGTGCGTCACGTGGTGCCACCTGGTATTAAAGTCCAACTGCAAACGCAGGATCAAAAAATTTGGGAACCTGCTGATATCAAACGCTTCCCTAACCAAGATTTAGCAGTTGTTACATTCAAACCTGAAAGTGGAACTTGCCCTTATCAAGCCCTTAGCTTAGGTAATTCTGACAAAGTAGGATTGGGACAAAGTATTTATATCACAGGTTTTCCTGGTACTGGAACAAAACAACAGTTTAGTATTGGATCTGTGTCATTAATTGATAACCAAATCGAAGGCTATGGCATTTCTTACACTGCAATCACCGCAGCAGGGATGAGTGGTAGCCCTGTAATAAATGCGCTGGGTGAAGTTATTGCAGTACATGGGCGTACTGATGTGGAATTGATTACAGAAGCTAAACGCAAAGGTGAACAACCTCCACCACAACAGCAGTCTACAGGAGGTGTTACTAACCCAGCTTTTGGGGATGCAGTTGGCACTTTCAAATGGGGTATTCCTATCAATCTTTATCTAGAAAACGTCCAACGTCTCGCAAAGAAACAAGAAGAACCAGAAAACTTTTTTAATAAAGGCAATAGTTTGTTCGATTCCCAACGCTACGAAGAGGCTATAGCAGCATACGACAAAGCGATCGCCATCAAACCTGACTATGCTTATGCCTGGAATAATCGAGGCAATGCTCTAGGGGAGTTAAAACGGTACGAAGAGGCTATAGCAGCATACGACAAAGCGATCGCCATCAAACCTGACTATGCTGATGCTTGGTATAATCGAGGCGTTGCTCTAGGGGAGTTAAAACGCTACGAAGAGGCTATAGCGGCATACGACAAAGCGATCGCCATCAAACCTGACTATGCTTCTGCTTGGAATAATCGAGGCGTTGCTCTAGGGGAGTTAAAACGGTACGAAGAGGCTATAGCAGCATACGACAAAGCGATCGCCATCAAACCTGACTATGCTGATGCTTGGAATAATCGAGGCAATGCTCTAAGAGAGTTAAAACGCTACGAAGAGGCTATAGCAGCATACGACAAAGCGATCGCCATCAAACCTGACTATGCTTCTGCTTGGAATAATCGAGGCGTTGCTCTAGGGGAGTTAAAACGCTACGAAGAGGCTATAGCAGCATACGACAAAGCGATCGCCATCAAACCTGACTATGCTTCTGCTTGGAATAATCGAGGCGTTGCTCTAGGGGGGTTAAAACGCTACGAAGAGGCTATAGCAGCATACGACAAAGCGATCGCCATCAAACCTGACTATGCTTCTGCTTGGAATAATCGAGGCGCTGCTCTAGAGAATTTACAACGCTACGAAGAAGCTATAGCAGCATACGACAAGGCAATTCAATTTGATCCCAATTACCAAAAAGCAATTAATAATCGTAGGCAGTTGCTAATACGATTAGGGCGTTCTCAATAAGTGTGACGTTAAGTATCAGAAAAATACCTATTTTATTTTCCAACAGATGCTCCAGCTTGAAGATCGTCAGATGCTAATAAGCCCTCAACACTAACAAACGACGAGTTGGGAGTTTGACTAGTACCAGAACCTTGGTCAACCGTCGTACCATTTTGTATAGCCATAGTCATCCGTCGCAGGGAGTCGTAGCCGTCAGCACCTGGCTTAAGCGTCACTAATAGATTACAATTTTGGGGATCAAGCTTAGTGTGAACACAGATTACATCTTGTTTGGGTGTCTTGGGGTCAGTGCGATAACTGAATCTTAATAAACCATCTTGGCGGAAGCCTTCCAAACGTTTCGTTATCTCGTCGCATCGTGTCCGGGTATCCCAGCCATCACCAAAGCTGTTGACCATCCTCAACCAAGGTTTTACTTCCTTATCATTACGATACATCACTGTCCATACCTCTCCTCCCTTTTGGGTATCAAGTTGTAAGGTACAGGAAAAGCGAGTTTGCCGAAATAGTTCAGGAGTCCAATTCCGAAACCAATCAGTGCTGAAGCTAGCGATCGCTATTAACAAGCCAAGCAAGCCTATGATCAGGTTTGATGTACGAAGCCAACCCTGTTTTTTAGAAGACATGCTAAGTGTCCTGAAAAAAATATGTATTTATTTTACCGCAAACCAAAAAGTCTTTCAAAAGGGGCGAAAGTCCTCATTTTAACGAGAACCCTGATTTGCAAGTCGAGGATATTCGTGCCTGCTTGCAATACGCGATCGCGCTGTTGCTCGTAAAATGAGGTAAAGACGCATTCACAATTTAACGCTGCAATGGCTTTCTGTTGAGGTAAAAACTATGAATATCCAATTGCAAGAGGAATACGAACAATTTATACAAACCCAAATCGCTACAGGTAGATATGAAAATGCTGAAGATGTGATCATTAAAGCATTGAAGTTGCTGGAGGAATGGGAGAAAGGTTATCAGGAATGGGAAGAAGAAACTAGGAAAAAACTAGTAGCAGGGCTAGCTTCTATCGAACGTGGAGATGTAGTACATGGTCAAGTGGTGATGGCGCGACTGGAAGAAAAATTACGCAAGGCTCGTGAAAATCAAGGATAATGGAATATTTTATTGCCAAGGAAGCAAGCCTTGATTTAGATGAGATTCTAGATTATTTTCTCGTTCGTAATATCAATGCTGGGGAAAGATTTATTCGAGAATTTAACAAGAAGTGCCAGAACATAGCCCAATTCCCGAATATAGGACGAAGTTACGCCAAGTTTGACTCACGCCTGAGAGGAATACCTTTGAATGGCTACATTATTTTTTATCGAGTTTTTGAAGATAATATTGTGATTGTGCGCGTAGTTAGCGGTTATCGGGATTTAGAATCTATATTTACAGATGTGGACAATGAGTAAATTTTTGAGTAGTCAGAAAAGTTTGGTTTTTTGAGACAAAAACCCTGCTTAGGCGTACTTCTTGGTTATTGTTTGTACTTGTGAGTTAGCGCTAAAGCGCAACTACGAACCAAAATGCGGTACTAAGTGAGAACTAAATTATCGCGGTGAACGACGGTTTCTACACCTTCGTAACCTAAAACAGCAGAAATTTCACGGGAATGACGACCACGAATTTTTTGCAGATCGCTGCTACTGTAGTTCACGAGTCCTCTGGCTATTTCGTTACCGTTTTTGTCGCACAATTGGACTGCTTCTTGGGGATCAAATTCTCCTTCAACTGTGATAATACCAGCAGCTAATAATGATCTACCAGCCTCAGAAATAGCTTTTACTGCTCCCTCATCTAAATACAATTTTCCTACAGGCAATAAACCATAGGCGATCCAACGTTTTCGGGCAGAAGTTGGTTCTGGTTTTGGTTCAAAGCGAGTGCCTATAGGTTCTCCTTGTAAAATTTTTTCTATATTGCCTGGGTATTTTCCTTCTGTAATTACAGTCCGAACACCTGCGGCTGTGGCAATTCGGGCTGCGGAAATTTTTGTTAACATACCGCCAGTACCCCACCCAGAACCTTGAGTACCGGTTTGTACTTGTAGTTCAGCTAATTCTTTAATGCTATTCACAAGAGTAATTGGTTGGGCATCTGGTACAGAACGAGGATCCGCTGAGTAAAGTCGATCCACATCCGTAAGCAAAAATAACCAATCTGCTTCTACTAGGCTGGCAACTAAAGCTGATAAGGTGTCGTTGTCGCCAAATTTCAGTTCTTCTACTGCTACCGTATCATTTTCATTCACCACAGGGATAACTCCTAGGGCGAGTAATTCTTTGAAGGTGTTGTAAACGTTGAGATAGTGGCTGCGCTGCACTAAGTCGGTACGGGTAAGCAAAACTTGGGCTATTGGCTGTTGGAGGGTGGAAAATAAATCGTCATACACCCGCATTAATCTACCTTGTCCTACTGCGGCTACTGCTTGTTTGAGTGCGATCGCCTTCGGGCGTTCCGTTAAGCCCAATCGCCCACAACCAACTCCCACCGCACCAGAGGAAACCAAAATCACCTGATGACCAAGATGGCGGAGGTTTGAGAGGGTTTCTGCTAATGTAGCAATAGTGGAAAGTGCTAACTGTCCTGTTTCTGGTCGAGTCAGGCTAGAAGTACCAATTTTGACGACTATTGTTTGAGACATTGTTTAATAAAAGAATTCAGGAGTCAGGAGTCAGGAGTCAGGAGAAAGAATGAGGGGAGCTTCCTCAATATTTGAATTTATCATTTCGTAGTGCGAGCATCTTGCTCGCTGATCGCGGTGGGTGAGCCTTCCGGCTCGGACTTCTTGTGAAAAATTTGGGTGTTCCTAGAATGAACGTATAAATTTTGTCTTACTTGTGGATGAATAAAGGGGCGAAATTAATTCTGAATTCTGACTCCTGTCTCCTGACTCCTTCTTTAACATAAAGCGCCAACCTTCTATAAATTGAAGGTTGACGCTTTACAAATTTATATGTACTTGTTATTTGCTTGGGTCTTTATTTTGCTTGACCCCATGTTATTTATACTTACAATAATCTCAGACTTTTGAATCAATCGAATTATTTTTAATCTTTTCTTAACCTTTACTTTCCTAGCTTTTTGTCAAGCTTTGTGAACCTTCGTTTCTTAGGAGTAATAGAAGCGCCTAAAATTTCGGACGCCCAAACTTCAAAGTTCCGTATAGGGTGAGAACGAAGAGCTACGTCTGGGTGCATGATAGGTTCGACCAATATTGTAAACATGCCCAGACGGTTACCGGCTATGATATCTGTAAATAAGCGATCGCCCACCATAGCGACTTGATTTACTGGCAGGTTCATCATTTTTAGTGCTGCCCTTAGTTTACGACGGGATGGTTTTGCAGCACCTAAGAAGTAAGGTAAGTTAAGAGAGCGGGCAATTCCACCGATACGAGCTTCACTCAAGTTATTACTTACTAACCAAAGCTCTGTACAAGAGCGGATTTCTTCTACCCATTGTCGCAATTCAACCGAAGCCGATGCTACTCTTACTGGTACTAAAGTTTCATCCACATCTAACACCAGCCCTTTGAGTTCGTATTTTTTTATAATCTCTGGTGTAAGGTTCAACACTGAACCCTCCAAAATCAAGTCAGGCTGTAAGATATTGTTCCATCCCATGGTCAATTATTCGGAGAATGTGACATTCCCCAGACTCAAGTCAAGGGGATTGTTAAGACTTTTGCACTGCCTTCGTCAGAATAGTTAAAAATTTCTGCTAAAAGTCCGTGCTCGTCGAAAAGTTCAAAATTCTTTGCGCCACATCAAAATTCTAATTTTTAATCGTGGCTTTTGAATTTCTGTTTTTATTCGACTTCATTAAACAAATGCTCTTCTAACAGAGGCTGCACTTGACGAAACTCTTCTGGAGAGAGTAACTCTGGCTTACCTGATTTTGATATTCTGGCAAAGAATAGCAGGGGATCGAGGGGAGTGTAAATTGCATACTCTTGTTCTTCATGATAAAAGCTGGCTAGTAGCTGTAATTGCTCTGGCTCTAAATCAGCCCCTTCATCTTCAATTTCTAGGGTAAAAAGCTCTGATTCCTCTACTGGGGGTAACTCTCCAGCAACTGTTAGGGCATAAGCTGTATTATTAAGGATTAAGTTTTGTTCCGATAGCACGGCTTGGGCTATGCCAAAAATTTGGTCAATTACCGCATCATCTTCTACCAGAATAGCTTCTTCTTCTTCTTCCTCACCTTGCCAAGCAAAAATTTCTACAGGTGAATCAACAGGCAGAAGCAAAACGTATTCTTGTTCATCGACTGATAGCGAATGCTCAATGTAACATTCAAGTGTTCGTCCTTTATCATCCGTCAAGGTGATGGAACCTGCATGAGCATTATCATTTTCTTCGGGAAATTGAGGGGAAAACATAGCCGTCTTATGGGACTTTATAATTGCCAGCAACTGTGGAGATGTATTAACCACCTATTAAGAGGTTGAAAACAGTCAAGTAACAGTAAATCTGGCTTAAACAGTTTCAGAATATCATGCTAAATACTAGCATTATTCAGTGTACCTAACTGGGACTTTTATACTTTGTCCGTCTTGCATCCAACCATTGTTGTAAAATTAGGGATGCCGCTTTACGGTCAATTAACTCTTTATTACGGGATGGTGAACGTTTTTCAGCGATTAGCAACTGTTCTGCTTGAAATGAAGTTAATCGCTCATCTACATATTCCACAGGCAGGTTAAGAATTTTAGCAAGTCGGTTTGCAAACTTTTGCACTTGTTTTGCCTGAAATCCCACTGAACCATTCATTGAATAAGGCAATCCAACAACTAGTAATTGGACTTGGCGCTCATTAACCAGTTGTCTTATGACTTCCACGTCTTTTTCGTGGGACGTGCGCTCAATTGTGGTGAGTCCGGTAGCAATCAAGCCAGTGCGATCGCATCCTGCTACGCCAATGCGCTTGCTACCTACATCTAAGCCCAAAGCAGAGACAAATTGCTTAGACTGCTGCTTCTCTTTAGAGTGGGTAGGAACAAGGCTAACTGGGGAAAACGTGGGCGAAGATGATTCATGTACCACATTTTCATTTATTCGTTCATGTGTTGATTCATCAACGCCGTTCTCTCGTGGAACCTTAGAGTTTCCTCCAAGATTAGGCTGTATCACTACACGATTATCTTCGCCTTGTTCCTTTTCAAAAATCACACTCTACTCCTGCTGTGCGTCAACTTGTTCAGGCTGACAAGAGGCTTCTAGCTTGCTGTTGTTTCGAGAAAATGCACTATTGGTTTCTTTTGATTGATTAGTTTGTAATACTCTATCTTTAGAAACCTGCTGGGTTTTTTGAATCCATGACATACCCCCTGGTATGGGTTTATGTGCTGGTTGTAAACCTTGTAGCACTTCAGGCAATTGCATTCCTTCTAAGGAAACAAATTTAGACTCTCGAACCTTGTGCCATACTGAGCGAGACATGATTAATGTATGTTCTATCCTACTCGCCCCTATTTGCTCTAAATATTCTTCTCCTTCTGGCTGATAGTCCGCCGAAGTCAAATGTAAAGCTTGTTGGGGAAAATCTTGAGCGATCCGAGCGAGTTGAGATAGTAACTCCGGATACAGCCAAGTGTAAGCAGGGTGAACTGTCAATACTGCAAGATATGGCTCTTGGCCTTTTCTATTCAGGGTAATCTGAAAATAGCCGATTGCGGCTTTGCGTTGGGGTTCAAACACGTAGCCGCTTACTACTTCTGTTTTGGTTACCCACTGCTTTATAGCATCAGTTATGGCCCCCGTCAGACTAGTTTTGAAGTCTTGCGTTTGGCGGTCAAATACCTGTCGCACTAGAGGAGGCATTGACGCAGTATCTAGTTGATACAACAATTGAGCGTCAGCATTACTAACGGGTAGTAAATTTGGTAAGTCTGGCTCTGAGCGTGCCAACTCAGCTAGCAAATCTGATTTAATTTCCCAGTACGTCATTTCTGCTAGGCGTTGAAATCCGTTTTGCCGATAAAGTGCCAGCGCATCTGTGTCATTGACGTTTACTTCCAATATCCACGTACGAGCCTCCAAAATTGACTCAAAGCAATGACGCAAAAGTTGTGAACCTACCCCAAGCTTTTCAACAGAACGATCTAGCACTACATTTTCAACTCGCCACGTGGTGCGTGTGCGGTTAAAGGGTGAAACTCTAATCATTCCTAGAAGGATACGACCTTGTTCTGCTACATAAGCGCAAAACCTGTATTTTAATGGGTTAGGGAACCAACTCAAAAATTTCAGTAAGCCATACCACTGGCGTAGCCATTGCATTTGCCGTGTAACAACACTAGCTCCCTTGGGGGTGTGAGCTGCAAATGACTCTTGATATAGGCGCTCAATTCCGTCTAAGTCACGATGTTGGACTTGTCGGATGATAACGCTGAGATTTCGGGAAAGTAATGAAGTCATTTTCATTCAAGCCGCCATTCAGCCTTAAGTAACTGGGATATAGAGGAGCTGATGCAATCATCTTAACGGCTTTGTGTACTCTGCCATTAAGTCTGAAGGGTGATTTTTATATGTTTTTTATAACCGATTTTTTAAAAAACTTAAAAGCAGATTGCTGAGAACGCCTATTTATGGTTTTCCTGAGACAATCTGCTTTAAGTCTCTATTCTATTTTATATTTAACATTTATTTTACAGTTTTGAGCCTTTAAACGGCTTGTCGTGAGGCTAACTTTTCAAAATGAGCTTGGGTCTGATGGAGGAGTTGCTCTCGACTATCCTCAACAGATTGTCTTAGGGGTGGAACCAGATTACGAGCCTGCAGCGCCATATGAACTTGTAGATGGGCAACGTATTCGCTGAAATCTTCACGTACTACGTCTGCACTCATTAATACATTGGATTCCATTGCCACTTTATTCTCCTTGCGACTATAATTTTCTTTACTAACTTACATTACTGAAAATTATCATAATGTTGCGTTTATATGTTTAACTCGCAATGAAGTTTAACACTGACAACTCTACTGCCCCACAATTTGTGTCAAGGAGTACTTCAAGAGTTTCAAATGACTTCTCGTGCTACTTAGGTCTGTAGGGTTGGTTTTCCAAAAAACTCGTTTCAAGTACTACAAAAGGTAGTCTTGAGAATGTCTATCATCTCACAAATCTCGTGGGTAACCCCTCCTTGTCCAAACCATTATTTTTGGCTTGACCTAATTAGTAAGCCTGACGTGCGAGAGCTAAATCTCGAATCAGTGGTACTTTTAAAGTAATGTAATCATTGATGGTACTAATTTCTTCGCTGCTTAGCAGTGTCTTGTTGTTTAGCTGAGTCAGTAACTGTTGGATAAGATCTGCATCACTAAACTTGAGAAGGGTAGTGCTTTGAGTGTCTTCGACTATTGACCAGAAGTGACGTAGTATTGAAGAATTCACAGTATGTACCTCCATAGGTGTTCGCTCATTCTTAGCCTTACACCATATTACTATATTCAAGATTCTAAAGAAAAGATTAATTTTTATCTTATTTAATCAAATAGATAGAAAACTAAATATTCATGTAAAGGTTTGTATAGAAACCGCAAAAATTAAATACTGTGGGCATAGGGCATAGGGCAATGGTGATCTACTTGCTCCTGTGCTCCTGTGCTCCTGTGCTCCCTGCTAAGAGATCCCTACTTACGTTCCGGATGCGCTGTTTGTTGTAACGAAGGAGTACCCATTTTGTTAATTACTGAGATCATTTGGTACAAACGACCTAGATCCCGTTGATTAAAGTACAAAACTAAGCGAGGTAGTCCAACAGTCTCATCTTGGGTTTCTTGGGGCAATGCTTGACTTTTCTCAATTTGCCCAGTGACCAGAATATCGCCAAAATCAGTATTAAGTTGGTCTAACTCAGCGTCTGATATATCAGACTTAAGGCGAATCACTAAGCGATCGCCCACGTAGCGGCTAGAGTGATAAACTTGATAAAAATCGGTGATGGCATTACAAGCAACATCAAGATTATCTGTCACAGTGTAAAGGCTAGTGTCTTCGGGACTTACCAAACCTTTTTGCACCAGTTGTTTATCAATGTATTCGCTCCAAGAGCGCCAGTAATCACCACCAGAGTGATCAATTAACACCACAGGAACTGGACCAAACTTACCAGTTTGACTTAAGGTCATGCACTCAAAAGCTTCATCTTGTGTGCCAAAGCCGCCGGGGAATAATGCTATAGCATCACTTTCTTTGACAAGAAACAATTTGCGTGTGAAAAAATACTTGAAGTGAATGAGCTTAGGATCTCCTTCAATAACTGGATTTGCCTGCTGCTCAAAAGGTAACTGAATATTTAAGCCAAAGGAATTTTCTCGCCCAGCACCTTCGTGCCCTGCCTGCATAATTCCGCCACCACCACCAGTCATGACCATAAATCCCAATTGAGTAATGCGACTCCCAAAGTTAAGCGCCAACTGGTATTCTGGGGTTTCTGGTGATAAGCGAGCCGAACCAAATATAGTTACTTTACGAACATGTCGGTAGCGATAAAAGAGCTGGAACCCTTGCTCCATATCTGTTAGAGTGGCCGACAATATCTTCCAATCGAGACGATCAATTTCACTATCAGCCAGATGCACTATGGTAGCTAGTGCCTGTTTGATAAATTGCTGCTGTTTTAACGTTGGTAAGCGATCAATTAATTCCGCGAGATCTGCTTGTAACGACTCTAAGGTGTCAAACGACGCATGGGAGTTCATGTCAACTGCCGCCAAAATGGCATTCTATTGTATCTAGATTTTTAGTCCACAGGTTTTTGACAATAAAAAGCACCTTTGCTTACAACTAAACTAAGGCGCTGCTGACGGCAGTCCTCGCCAACCTGTGCGAATTGCGGGAAAATTTTATCTAGGCCTTGGTTATGCCAAGCCTAGACTGTTATCGAAAAATCATCCCGTATCCATTCCTTTTTATGGGTAGGATTCAGCTTAACTCGTCAAGCAAAACCATTCACATCTACGTAAAGCCTGGGCGTTACTAAAATACACCTTAACCAACAAACTTAAAAAGTTGTATAGAGGGGAGAAACTTTCGCCTCCTGGTTTATTTACAAATATTAACCCCAGGCTTACGTAAAATGATTACTTTTGCTTAATTAGAGGGCTGAAGATGCTTTTCCAAAGTGCTAGCTAATGTGGTTTTCGGTACTGCACCGACCACCATATCAACTTTTTGCCCACCCTTAAAAATCATTAATGTGGGGATACTGCGAATACCGTACTGACTAGCAACATTAGGATTTTCATCAGTGTTGACTTTTACTACCTTGATTTGACCGTCGTACTGAGCGGCGATTTCATCTACAACGGGAGCAACCATCCGACAGGGTCCACACCAAGGTGCCCAGAAGTCAACTAAAACAGGAACTTCACTATCGAGTACTTCCTGCTGAAAGGTAGAGTCCGTAACTTGTGCCGCTGGTGACATGCCTACAAACCTTTGCCTATAACTATTTTTGAGTCTGCTGAAAATTCTACCATAGCAAAAACCCAATGCTTGAAAGACAAGCATATATATTTGCAAATAGCTTTACAATTTATTAACGATCATTGGGTATTAAGGAACCGCCCAAACTAAGTTCGGGCGGAGTGTGGTGTGAGGAGTGAACGGAAACATGCGTCTCCGCTATCTCTATTGTAGGTCACAGATACGACTTTTCCAGTATTTCTTAAAGAGTCTGGAAAAATTTCTTTGGTTAGGGCATGGGGCATGGGGCATGGGGCATGGGGCATGGGGCATCGGGCATGGGGCATCGGGCATTGGGGTTTTAGACTAAGACTAATTCCTGCTCCCCTGCTCAAGAGCTCCCTGCTCAAGAGCTCCCTGCTCCCTCTCCCCTACTTACCCATACCCAGTTGTTGGGCTTTTTGGTAAACTTTGCCCTCTGTTAGGAGGGAAGGAGCAATGACAATTTCGACTTGTTGCATTTCTTTAATGTTTTTAGCCCCTAAAGTCCCCATACTTGTCTTTAAAGCTCCTAAAAGGTTATGAGTCCCATCATCGAGTTGTGCTGGTCCTTTAAGAATTTGCTCAAGAGTGCCAGTGGTAGCAACACGAATGCGAGTACCACGAGGCAAAACCGGGCTAGGAGTTGCCATCCCCCAATGATAACCTCGTCCTGGAGCTTCTGCGGCTCTAGCAAAGGGAGAGCCAATCATCACGCCATCAGCGCCACAAGCAATGCATTTACAAATGTCTCCACCAGTGATTAAACCCCCATCAGCAATAACTGGTACATAATTACCAGTTTCCTGATGATAATCGTCCCGTGCTGCAGCACAATCGGCGACTGCGGTTGCTTGTGGAACACCCACACCCAATACCCCGCGAGATGTACAAGCTGCACCTGGACCAATTCCCACTAGTATCGCAGCAGCTCCAGCTTTCATTAAATTTAAAGCCACCTCATAAGTCACGCAATTTCCCAAAACGACGGGAATTGGCATATCTCGGCAAAATTGTGCTAAGTCCAATGGCGTGATAGACTCAGGTGACAAATATGCTGTAGAAACTACTGTCGCTTGCACAAAAAATAAATCTGCCCCGGCTTTTGCTACAACTGATCCGTATTTGCTTGACGCCGCTGGGGTAGCACTTACCGCAGCAATCCCGCCAAGTTGTTTAATTTCCTGAATCCGTTGCGCAATTAAATCTGGTTTTATCGGTTCTGCATAAAGTTCTTGCATAAGAGGAACAAATTCCTCTTTTCCTACTGCTGCAATACGTTCTAATATAGGAGCAGGTTCAGCATAGCGAGTTTGGATACCTTCTAAGTTAAGAACACCCAATGCTCCCAACTGTGACAATTGCACAGCCATACGAACATCTACAACACTATCCATTGCACTGGCAATAATTGGGATTTCTCTCTCAATATTGCCAATACGCCATTTAGTATCAGCCAAACTTGGATCTAGTGTCCTATTACCAGGGACTAGAGCAATTTCGTCTATTCCGTAGGCTCTTCTAGCTGTCTTTTTGCACCCAATTTGAATATCCACGCTATTGTTCCCAAATCTGTTTAAGCTAGGTTATCAAATTGTGGAAGAGATTGGGAGCGGTTTTGAGCAACAAAGCCCATATTAACTGAATCGTTCAGCGCAAAATCTATCTATTGGGGGAGGAAGAGGGGGCTCTTAGCAGGGGGCAGGGGAAGCAGGGGGAGCAGGGGGAGATCTTGAGGCAGGGGAGGCAGGGGAGGAGAAATAAAGCTACCATCTAAAATAGGGAAAAACCTCACATTATAAGAGTTCTTTATTTTTACTTTTGCCTTGTTGTACAAGTTGAAGATTCAACAGGTTGAGCCCAGGATTGGTGATTCTGTATTAAGTATTGGGAAAGAACTTTTCCCCAGTCCCCAATCCCCAGTCCCCAATCCCCAATCCCCAGTCCCCAATCCCCAGTCCCCAATCCCCAATCCCCAATCCCCAGTCCCCAATCCCCAATCCCTTTTTTTATTGAAGCCTTGATCCAGTCTGAAACTTTAGAACTACTAGAATGGCATCGCCTTTGCCAGCATCTATCTACCTTTGCAGCAACTAAGCTGGGGGTAATTGCAGCAAGTCAACTACATATTTGTAACTCTCAATCAGAAAGTGAGCAGTTATTAGCGCAAACTAAGGAAGTTTATGAGTTAGAAAGCCGTCTGACTTCTGGATTGTCGTTTGACGGAATCCAAGATATTGGCGATTCGTTAGAGCGAGCAGAACGCCAAGGTGTTTTGGCAGCCGATGAACTGTTGGCGATCGCCACTACTCTCGCTGGTACAAGAAATCTACGCCGTGTTATTGATAACCAAAGCGATTTGGTCATCTTGAATGAGCTAGTTGCCGATTTACGGACTTATCCGGAACTAGAGCAAGAAATCCATCGCTGTATTGATGAGAGAGCCAAAATTACTGACCGTGCTAGCCAAAAACTCAGCGAAATCCGTATTGGGCTTCGGCAGTTACGTAGTCAAATAACTCAAAAATTACACAATATTTTACAGGCAAAAGCAGGCGCAGTTCAAGAACAGTTAATTACTCAACGAGGCGATCGCTTTGTAATTCCTGTGAAAGCGCCGCAAAAAGATGCTATCCCTGGTATTGTACACGATACATCTACTAGCGGTGCAACGCTCTATATAGAACCAAATTCTGTCGTACCATTAGGAAATCAACTACGACAACTCTTAAGGAAAGAGCAAGTCGAAGAAGAAGCTATTCGCCGCGCTTTAACAGAGCAAGTAGCGGAAGTAGTACTTGACTTAGAAAGATTGTTAGCGATCACCACAGCTTTGGATCTGGCAACTGCTAAGGCGCGTTATAGTTTATGGCTAGGAGCAAACCCTCCACGATTTATTAACCGCGAGGAAAACGAGAGCATTACTTTAAGGCAGTTGCGTCATCCACTCCTAGTATGGCAACATCAGCATGAACAAGGACCACAAGTGGTTCCTGTAGATTTGCTGATTCAGCCTCATATACGAGTAGTCACAATCACTGGACCAAACACTGGAGGTAAGACTGTAACTCTCAAAACTTTGGGATTAGCAGCATTAATGGCAAAAGTGGGTTTATTTGTTCCTGCTCGCGAACCAGTAGAATTACCTTGGTTTAACCAAGTGTTAGCAGATATTGGGGATGAACAATCCTTACAGCAAAGTTTATCAACATTTTCAGGGCATATCCGTCGTATTAGTCGAATTTTGGATGCTTTAGACTCAGAAAATGAGAATTTTGTCGCTGATTGCTCTTTAGTACTACTTGATGAAGTAGGGGCAGGAACAGATCCAGCCGAGGGTAGTGCTTTGGCGATCGCGCTGCTGCAATATTTATCTGTTCATGCCCAGCTAACTATGGCAACCACTCACTTTGGTGAATTGAAAGCTCTAAAATATCAAGATGAGCGGTTTGAAAATGCCTCTGTAGAGTTTGACGAAAGTACCCTTTCTCCTACATACCGTTTGCTATGGGGAATTCCTGGACGTTCCAACGCTTTGGCAATTGCTAGTCGCTTAGGACTAAAACAAGAAGTTGTGGAACAAGCAAAAACCCACATAGGAGGAGGAACAGACGAAGTAAACCAAGTGATTGCTGGGTTGGAAGCACAACGTCGTAGCCAAGAAGCTAAAGCTGCACAAGCACAAGATTTGTTACGTCAAGCCGAGAAATTCTACAAAGAAGTATCAGCAAAAGCCGTAGCATTACAGGAAAGAGAACAATCACTAAGAGCTTCACAAGAGTTAGCAGTCCAACAGGCAATATCTCAAGCAAGAAGTGAAATTGCTCAAGTCATTCGACGGTTACAACAAGGTACACCGACTGCCCAAGATGCTCAGCAAGCTACCAATGCTTTAAATAAAATCGCCGAAAAATTTATACCACCGCCACCACCAAAACAAAAAACAGGGTTTGTTCCCAAAGTAGGCGATCGCGTCCGTGTCCCAAAATTAGGGCAAACAGCAGAAGTCTTAACCGTTGCTGATGAAGATGGTGAATTAACCGTCCGCTTTGGGTTAATGAAAATGAAAGTGCTACTGGAAGATGTAGAATCCTTGGATGGTCAAAAAGCTGAACCAGTAGTAAAAGAAACCCGCACAACTAGATCTGAACCGAAGAACCTTGCTCCAGCAGTAACCCCAGCAATTCGTACATCTCAAAATACGGTAGATTTGCGGGGACGCCGAGTTGCTGATTCGGAATTGATTATAGATAAAGCAATATCGGAAGCAACAGGACCAATATGGATTATCCATGGTCATGGTACGGGTAAGTTACGACAAGGTGTTCACGCCTTTTTGCACCAGCACCCAAGAGTTAGCCATTTTGAACCAGCAGAACAAGCTGATGGAGGTACTGGTGTAACTATTGCACATATTAAATGAGGGCATGGGGCTCTTAAACAGTGAACAGTAAACAGTTATCAGTGTTCAGGGCGTATAGTGCAGCGTTTCGCATTCCGATAAACACAATACTCTTGACTGATAACTGACAACTGATAACTGATAACTGTTTAAGAGCCCCATTGCCCATAAATCTATACAAAAATTAAATCAGTTTGCCTGCTATAGTTTAAATTGAACAAGCAGCATGGTATTAAAATAATTAACGCCATTAATCAGACTTAATACTGTTTTCAAAATAAGTTTTCGTCATAAAGTTAAGACAAATAGCTTTGCTGTTCACCAACAAATGATAAAGGCTGTAGATACGTAGCTGCTTATTTGCGGGATTTTCCCTACTGTAGGGCGTATCAGCTCGCGGAGCGTCGGGAAACCAATCGGTGGTTTCAAAAGTCTGGTTTCAAAATAGGTAACAGCAACAGCCCTTACCAGCCTGATCACCTATGCTAAAAGCTATGTCCTCTGCCGCCAATTCACCCACTCCAATTTCCCAGTGGGATGATTTAACGAAGATCCCAGCTCCAAACGCAGTTCAGTGGGACAATATCAAAACCCAATTGGACTTAGTGTTGTTGGCGCTAGAAACGTTGACTGACATTGGCTCTGAAGCAATGCTACAAGCAGCAATTGACCTCAATTTAGAGTCAAAAGTGCCAGACCGTGTAGCGCTATGGCGACTGCGCCAGTCAAATCCTCTGCGTAAAGGTCAAGGAGGGCGAAAGAAACTCGATGTAGAAGAGGCGCGATCGCTTGTACTCATCATTTGCTACCTTGCCAAACAGCACCAAGAATTGATCCGCCGTGCTGTTGGGTTATTAGAACAGATGACGGAAAACAATCGTGAACCTCATCAAGCTGCAACACTTGGAGATTACATTGATGCTTTCTGCAACACCTACCAAGAACGGATGGAAGAGGACGCAACAATCTCTACGGATGAATTGACTCACCTGGCACTAAAACTGCTAATAGATCTGCTTTTTTACAGTGGTCCAGGTGGACACCGCCGTCTTTGGCTAGCACTCATCGACCGTTCAACTAAATTTTAGATTTTAGATTCGTAGATCCAAAATCCAAAAATATATTCTGCTTGCAGTTCTTGCCATGCCTATATCAAATCACGTGATTCGTCGGTATACACCGCCCACTTGCTCATTAGAAATCTTGGCGCAAAAGTCTGGGCTATCTCGCTGGATGGGAAAATCTGTCCTGAAGCAGCTTCAGTTTGAGCTTCGCTTTGACGATCCACAGCTACCAGAAGAACAAAGGATCACAATACGAGGCGAACACGATCAGCTTGAAGCTTTATATACAGCGGTAACAAACTACGTTCAACAATTACTTGAGCAGTCACCCGAAAGTTTATGGGGGGGTTTGTCGAAACCAACATACTTAAACAACACAGTTGATGGTTCTCAAACACAACCATTTAACACCTACACTGAACCACCTACCGCTATCGGTCCTTTTAGCACAAAAATACCAGAGACAGAGATACGAATCCAACCGAGTCATTATTTAACGCACAAGCTTTTTTTCGGTTCCTTAGCAAATGAAACATCTGGACAAGAAATTCAGCTATCTTTACTACAATTATTTGATTTAGCAAGTGCTCTAGACGAATACTCATCTGAATCCTTAGCATTACCAGCTATCAACAGCCAAAGAGCTAGCTCTGGCTTCCCTGCTTGGGCACCTGTTGCAGCAGTGCTAGTGTTGGCGGCAGGTTTAACACCAATCACTTGGCAATATGCACAAAATGCTAGGCTGAAGCAACAGACGGCAAAAAAATCGACTTCGCTACCAGAGAAAATAGCTGTAGCACCATCGCCTTCACTGAATTTGCTACCAATACCAACGTTATCAGCATCTCCAGCGCTGACACCTCCGGATAGTATACTATCGCAGCCAAATACATCTGTGCCTTTGCCTGGCACTCCTTTACCTCCACCACCTTCCACTTTGCCAACAACGTCTTCCAAAACTAGTCTTCCCTTAACTGCACAAATATCCCCCAATTCCACTCTTGCCAAAGGCTCAATACCATCTGCTGGAAGCACACTGAAAATACCAGGAACCACAACGTTTCCAAGTCTTTCAGTTCCCAAGAACACAGCACCCCTCACCCTAGAAACCCCACAAATTTCTTTGATACCTACTTCCAAAAAGAATGGTACTGGGTTAAGTTCTAAGGAAAACTCACAAATTTCTCTGTTACCTACTTTAAAGAACAATGGTACTGGGTCAGTGTCTAACCAAGGAATTTCTTCCAACGGGATACCACCATTAAACAGTAATGGCAGCACCTATCCTGGTGAGCCAACAACAGACGCGCGATCGCTGAATACCATACCTAGTAATTTAAGAAGTCCTTCTGGCATTAACCCCACTAAGTACCAGCAAAGTGCTAAAGAGGGTTCATTACTTGCAAGACTCAGAGCAATGCGCCGCAATGCCTCTACAGAGGTTGCTGCTAATAATGGTACACTGTTCGACACAGCCCAAGTGGCTCAAGCTAGAGACTACTTTAAACAACACTGGAAACCACCGGCAGACTTAAAGCAAACAATACAGTACAGTTTGTTAATAGGTGTTGACGGTACAATTGAGCAAATTTTGCCTCTGGGAAAAGCAGCAAGAGACTACATTGATCGTTCTGGAATACCTTTAATTGGGGAACCGTTTGTGTCTCCAAATAAAAATGGGCAAGCTGTTATCATCCGTGCTGTCTTAAGTCCTGATGGAAAAGTACAGACATTTCCAGAGACGAAATAAACTTGTAACTGCTCAAGGATCTGGGGAATCGTTCATTGACAAGCTTCAGATTGAGCAAAATCGTTCTTGTTGTGGTAGTCCACCCTGATTTATTGAGCGGTTACAAATAAACAGATATTTATAGGCATTGACCTGTGTTGACAATCTAGATTGCCCACTACACTTTTTGCGCTTCACCTGAGCGCGTAAAGCGAATCTCAATCCGGCGTCTTTCAACTTCTGGCTGACGTTTCTGTGGAATCGGGGCAAACCCCGCATTTGGTGGTAATATTAGTTGTGCAGCTGAATAAGCTCGGAACTTAATTCCCCGCATTCTACCCTGTTGCTGCTGTATTTTTAGCAGTTCCTTTACTACTGCGAGGGAACGCATCAAACCTAAATCAGCATTTGAGCCAGCTTTGAGAATGCTTACTGAACCTTGGCGACTAGCTGCTGCTTCTAAATTAGTGTCTAAATTGCTGGCTGCACTACCAACAAGTTGTCCATCAGTGTGACCAATAACTTCAACTGTGTCTATTGTGTACTCCTTTGTGTTTTTTTCAATTGCACGCACAATTTTATTATTGATATAATTCGACATTTCTGGAGAAATTACTGCACTTCCTGGAGCAAATCTATGCTCTTCATCTGAAATAGCGATATATGGTGGTGGACCCGTCTTTTTCATTTGGGGTGTTGCATATCTAATATTAGCTATGAAAAGTAGTAGTAACAGTATCATGAAAGCATTGGACATTAAATCTGTAAAAGCTGTCCAGATATTTAACTCCTCATAGTAATCAGTATTTCTTGAACGGCGTGCCATGATATTAAATTTAAAATTTCAATAATCTAAACTCAATAAATTACAGTTTTTTCCCTTGCTTTTCTATTTCCGGTGTCAGCTTATCAATCTCATTCCTTGTGTTATTTAAATTTTGACTCAGTTTCTGTAATTCACTAATTAATGTTTTTAGTCCTTGCTGATTGATATTTGTTTGTTTAGCCATTTCTTTAGAGATTAGGCTACTCATATTTTGATACTCTTCACTTATTGTAATCAAGCGTTCACCTAAAGAATCAATTGATAAATTCATCTGCAATGTCTGATTTTTCTCTACTTCTACTAACTGCTTAAGAATAGTTTCTACTTTGCTTAAACTATCTGATTTCTTCGTGATTTCTTCTTCTAATTGCTTAAGTTTTTCAATTGCTTTTGAGAAGCTTTGAGCGCCTTGATTGAGTTTGGGAATAATTTCGCCGAGATAATTTTGATTGTCTCGATGCAAGCTTAAAACTTCAATAGAAGTTTGATTAACCGTTTTAATATCTATTCCTAATGTAGTTATTTCTTGACTGCAACGCTGAATTTCAATTATTGCTGTTTCAATCAATTGAGTAGTTTTAGCTAAACTTTCAGCAGACTGGGAAAATTTACCTTGTATAACAGTCAAATCAGCAATTGTTGCTGATAATTTATGAGGAAATTGGCTTTTTTCAAAAATTTCAGCAGACTCTTTAAAGATATAAGAGCTTCTATCCATTTCTGTAATGGTATGCTTAAATTCATTAGCAGCACTAGATATAGTCCCAGCTGATACGGTAAATCTTTCATAAACTTGCTTGGCTAAAGCTGTGGCTTCTTTATTACCGTCAGCAATTTGTTTCGCCACACTTCCTATAGATTTTTCAACCGCCTCACGCACTGTAAAACCGAATCTATTTAAAAACTGCTCCTGCTGCGATACCATTCTATTGACAATTTTGTCCAAGCGAGTGTCACCCTGTACTTGAGGATGATAAATGTTATCTAAGTAATCTTCTAGAGAACTAATGAGTTTGTACTTTGCAATAGTAGTATTTTTAAACCAGTTAAATAGTGTTAGCAAAGCACTGAAGAGTATTCCAGCTAAACTGGTAATGAAAGCAGTACTCATACCTTGCAATGCGGTCTTTAATTTATCAAAAAGAAGCTTTAATTCTTCAGATGAAACAGCACCAGCAGGGTTATTTTGATCAATTGTTGGATAAATTGCTGATAAATTAATTGTAATACCTAAAACAGTTCCGAATAAGCCAAAAGCTAGAAGTAAATTGGGAAGAATGCGACAGAAGTAATCAATTTGTTCGCAAGTAAATCCTCTAACTTTTTCTCGGTTATACAATTGGTCTATTAATGCAGATGTGTTAATATTATCTAATTGTCTACTAGCTTGGCGAAATCTTACTTCCAATTTTTCTATTATTTTAGGTTTTTCTCCAGGTGAGTTTTCATGAATTAACCTTTGTACTCTATCTTCTAAAAAGACCAGATGTTGATAGAGTGCTGAGCGATAAGAAATAGCAACGAAAAATGGAAGAATAACAAATACAAGAATGAGAAGAGATAAGTGTATTGGAACTGATGGCATGAAACTAAGTTGTGAGTGTGTGAAAATAGATTTATTCCTGATAGTTTGGTATTAACCAACCTATAAAAGAGGCTATAGAGGGTATTTCTCTAAAATCTCTTGTCTTAAACGCTGGTACTCTTCATCAGTAATTACGTCATCATCTAAATCCTGTTTTAGACGTTCCAACTCTAGACGCCGTTTTGTTCTATTATCAGTAGATTCTCCAGAAGGATGATCGACCACTATTTCAGCTGCAATAGCTCTTGGAATTACTGAACTTTGTTGCGTTGCGAGTTTTTGATTTTGAGAGATGTTAAACCGTTGATCCATTTTTCTGCGGAAACGATTAATAATTCCCTCTTGAAATATAGAGTCTGTAATTACGGAAGTTCCAACTACTGCTGCTTTGTAGGGATAATTAGGACTGTCTTCTGGTAATTCATCGACTTCCCTGACAAACTCCCTTAGTTTAGGTAAATATTCGTTGTTCCAGAGTTCAGGTTGTTGATCTATTGCATCAATTTTATCATTTAAAAGTTTTTGCAAAGCTTCAGTCATATCTTTACGTTTAGCTAGCTCCTCCAGTGCTTGGCTCCATTCTGGACTTAAAGAAGCAGTGCTAGAAAAATCGCGCAATGAATCATGATACTGAAACTCCAATTGTTGATTTTCTGGATTTTTTTGTAATAATCTCAAGGCTATAGAAGGATAAAAAATATCCTCTAACTCTTCCATTTTTTTTGCATCAGGCGGGATAATGTCAGGAAAGGAGGCGTTATAGTCGTTATGAAGAAAAGAACCAGAAGAATTGTGTTCACGCAAGTAGGGATTCCTCATTTTTTCAAGACCACTAATTAGTCTGAGAGGAAACCCAGCATATTCACTCACAATTACAATTTCATCATCAGATTGCGTTGCTTTTAAAACACTCGGTTCAATTCCTAATTCTTGTTCTAGTAAGTTTTTAAATTGTCGTACCTCTGATTCATCTGTGTCCTTAAAGCCGATTAATGTACTACCTTTAGCTGGATCGTCACGAAAATAAGGATCGCTTAGGTTAAGTGGTAACAAGGGTTTAGCTTCCTGCATAATTTGCGCTAAACGAGTTGAACGCACTGCTAAATACTTTTCCATAAAGCGCTTAATGACAGAATTAACAATGTTAGTACTCCGAGAAGCAAATAATTTATCAACATTAAGATCAATTTCTTTTTGCAACTCGTTTGGATCAGTGTATTCTCTATCTATAAAACTTACTAAAGAGCCTCTCTTATCAGTTTGTGTTGTAATTGTGGAGCTTACTAATATAAACTGGCGACGTAAGTCATCTTCTGGTAAAATAGTTTGATAGCAGCGTTCAATATCCTCACTATCAAATATTGCTTCACCGCTCATTTCGTCAAAATTCAATTGTTGTAACTCTTGATCTTGCTTCTCATAGAAATTTTGTAAGTCTTCCAATACACTGCTAAAAGCAGCAACTTGAGTTGCTCGATCTTGAACATGTCGTTGCAGATTATGAACAATCTTTAATGCTTCTTGAACAACTGTTACTTCGAAATTGTGCTGAATAATTTTGCAGACTTCTTGAACTGCTTTTTTAGCTTCATCTTGAAATTGGCTATTTTTATTATTGAAAACAGGTATTCCGCCTTTTTGTTCAATATCCTCAATTATTTGTTCAGCATCTCGCGATTTTTTTTCTAAATCCTCTAAGATTTTTACTCCCCCATAATCAGTAATTTTATCTTGCAGATTTAGTTGATAATTATGCAATTCATGTCGCAAACCATCTAGCCAATTACGAGTACTTCTAATAGAAAAATTAGCATCAGCAGGCGTAAGTAATTGACTTAGATAATCATCAATATGAGTCTTGAGTTCCTTAGTGATATTTGGAGAGTTCTGTAGCAGTCTTGTTAGCCAAATTCCCCTAGTACTCTCGGTTTCGCCTGGCTGGACTTTGCGAAATTGTTCTCTAAATTCTCTAGGTAATTGTCCGCGAATATCACTGCGGCTCTCACGATTTTTACACTCTGAAATTTGACGTTCTAACTTATTTCTCCATTCACTGATACTTTTACTAAAAGTCTTGCTGCTCTCTTGAACTGATTCGGCTAATTTTGTATTAAAATTATCCTTGTTTTCTAAGTCGTTATGCCAGTGATATTGAATGAGGAATTGCTCAATTAATTTTAAGGGATCTGGACTTTGACCTTTGCCGTTTAACCAGAATTTTACTAACTCTAAACTAACGCGTCTTAGAGCAATTTGTACAATAGTATCACGAGGAAAATAAATAGCTGCTAATCCAAATGTTAGATAACGCTGGCTATTTGGACGTGGGTGCTTATCGTACTGAATAAGGTGTTGTAGAAAATTGTCTCTACTACCTTTTATGGCAGGTGCTAATTCACTGGAAAAATCTAGAGCAATCTTATGAGCAATAACATTGCATAGCTTACCTTGTCCAAGTATTGAATATTCACCTATCGTTTGACTAGATACTAAATAAGTGTAGTCGAATGGTGGACGCTGTTCTTGGATAAAAGCTAAATTTTCGAGGTCATAAACTGCTTCAAATTTTGTACCTGGTGTGCTGTAATAATTTAATTCTTTGAGAGCAGCATAAGTATTAGCACTCATAATTGGAGCGTTTCCATACAGTTCTGGGCTAATTACCAAATACCCGAAAATTTTGGCGCTTTGATCACTATAAAGATATCTCAGAGCATAAGCAACATCCAAAAACATCCCGCTACCTGTACCACCACAAAGAGAACCGACAACAAAAATACTCAGTCCAGGTTCAACTCTTAAACCAGATTTGAGCAATAAAGAATCATGTCCTCTAGTGCGTCTTTCAGCGGTTTCAATCGCTGTTTTAATCTTTTTATAATTATGAAAAAAAGCTAGCCTACCAACAGGTCTAATACCTTTAGCACCTTCCTCAATTGCTTTAATATTTCGTAATAGTTGTGGTGGAAACCATCTTGCAATATGGTCATATGGACCATGGCGAGTATATTCTGAGCGTCGCTCCAATCCCTGGACAAACATAGTAACTTCGTTGGAGGACATTGTGGCACTGACTTTTTCTGCTTCTTTAAAACTGAGGTCAACACCATGATAGGTACTCCCTGTACGAATACCAGTCACTTGCATTCCTGCTTTATCGGTGTCAATGTGAACAAAACTTACAATTGGGAGGTTGCTTAAATCTCCATAGCGGTCGACGATTAACCGCCGAATTCGCATTAAAAAATCTTTTCCAGTTCCACCTAAACCTATACAAATTGTACGGTTAATTCCTCTATACTGGAGGTTTTTTACATTTGATTGGTTCATGATTCATTTTTAAAGACTATTTTTTTACTTTGATATTAATCTCGTAATCACGATTACGAATATCTGGACAATTTAGCCGAAAGCTAAGTCTGTCTATGAGAGTACGTGAGGTAACCTTTTTTCCGTTATAATAAATTGTGGTCGCATCATTATTTGGTACTAAATAAAGTTTCTCACCTTTTCGCTCTAAATATGCTCTAACTTCTCTGCCTGGACAGTCAATAGAATCATGACAAGTTGAATCATACTCACCAATTGCTATCCTTTTATTATTTGGTAGGCTACATCTTTGATCTTCTGGTTTTTGTGTTGCTTCAAAAGAAACTGTCAAATTCCATTTTTTTTTCAAACGATGAAATTTTGCCGCTAATAAAATAATACCTATTAATATGAAGAATAAAATTAACCCATGTAGCCATAATTTCCTCATTAAATAAGGGTTAACTAGACAAGTTACTTGAGCGCCTGGTGCTGGCGTACAAAATTCCTGAACTGTAGGAGCAATGTCCACCACAGTTAGGTTATATTTTTGATTACTTTTAGTTTCAATTTGTAGTGTTCGTCTACTAATTGGAAGTACGTCAATCCAAGCTTTGCGCTGTTTACTTTCGGGTGATTGTGCATTCCGAAAAGGACTTTCAGCAGGAGTTTCTACCCATACTTGTGAGGTGATACCCGGTTGGGTAAATAGAGGAGCATCTGTAATCCAAACAATTGATTGCCGCTTGATAGGTCGATTTTCCTGTAATCGATTCTGATTTAACTGAGCAATACCTTGATAAATAGTTAACTCGGCTTGTTGAATATCTGTACCATAGAAATGTGGATCAGATTTTGGTATTTTATTTAAAATTTTGTCAATATTTTGTTGATTGTTACTGTTAAAATATAGAGGTTTACCTAAAGGATTAGTTTCTGATGCGTTATCATCTAAAGTTACATGTTGAGCAAAAGGAACAATATATACAGAATCTCCGGGCTTAAGGCTATCTTGAACTATCTGACTTAGACGTATGTGACCTTCATCATTTAATCCCACGCTTTCCGTTATATCAATTGCTAATACAATATCTCGTCCACCACCTAAAACCGAAACTGTATCTAAGCCGGTTTTTTGTACAGAAGTAAGCGGTTGTCCTGGAGTAACTCTTGTTAGTGTCACAAATTAGTTGTCCTATCAAATACTGTATAAAATTTTACTTATCGACCTAGCTATATTGTATCTATTTAGGGGAAATTGCCAGTCCTGGGTGTCTCACACCTTGCACGAAGAGAAATTGATCTAGTACTATCCAGTAGTAAAACAAAAGCCTTTATTTCACCATAAAAGTATAAAAAATATAGTCTTAATATCGTCTTATATGTATTATTTCTTAGAGGTTCATATTAACTCTTTATCCTTAATATAACTACTCCCGTAAAATGAAATCAGTCTCCGTATTTCTTTACAAAAGTTATTATAAAAACCCTCATCTTTATTAAAAAAATGATAAGGGTTTGAGTACAGTATATTATACATTTTTGGGTGTAATAAAAAGGAGTCAGGAGTCAGAATACAGAAGTCAGAATACATCACCCATAAAGGGATGGTGTTTCAGCACTCATTTTCAACCCCTCCGCACGTCTACAAGGGACGAGGTTTTAACCAAAAACTTCATTCTGACTCCTGGCTCCTGACTCCTGAATTCTTCTTCATAAATTCTGTCTGATTACTTACTGGGTATATTGCATTCGTAACAAGTTAAAAGCGAGCCGTTTTTGTCAATATACCTAAAGGTGGAAATAAAAAAGGACTGGTCTGTCCAGCCCTATTTTTCACTGCTTGATTCTTTACTAAAACTAGTAGTTTAATTTTTTTATTCTGGACTTGGATTTTTTCCGTCGCCGTCCTGCTGTAACAACGGCATGTTCTACAGGATACCCCACAGTAGGAATTACCTGGTATTTGCGTTCTTCCTCTAACTTTTTCAGTTCAGCATAATTGACCCAGTGAATGCAATCAACGGGACAAGTGTCGATAGCTTCTTGGATGACTTCTTCTGGATCAATATCTTGGTTAATTACACGCGATCGCCCATAATCCGGTTCAATATAAAATGTATTACGGGCAACGTGGGCACAGTGCTTACAGCCAATGCAGGTGATTTCATCAACATATACACCTTTTTGGCGAAGAACACCGCCCAATTCAGGCTCTAAACCAGAGCGTTCTGGGCTGTCTCTTAAAAAGCCACCCAATTCTGGCTCTAAACCGGAACGGTTCTCTTGTGCATCCTCTGGCGACGGCAAAAAATCAGACATTACGCACTCCAGCGCTGGACTACTAAGCTAATAGAACCATCTTGATTTTGTTTTTGTTCTGCGACTTGAAAGCCTGCGTTAGCTGTTTCTTTTAAAACTGTGTGATAAGCATAGCGTTGTGTTACCTGACGCAAAAATCCTTCCACAGAGTGATTCTGTTTCCAATATTGCAAATCAGCAACAAGTTCGTATTCTTTTCCATTCCATTTAAAGCCGATATCGTAGCCATTATCCTGCTCGACAGTAATTTCGGCAGCATGGGTTTGTCCACGATATCCCCGTACCTCACTTGGACCTTCTTTCCAGTCTATGCCTAAATCACCAAGGGCATCTTTTAAAGATTCAAGGTTACGGATTTGGGTCTTGATTTGGCTGAAGTGTGACATGGTGTTTGTGATTCAATGAAACTAAAATTTGCTTGAAAACTTACCAATCGCTGAATGTGGTTTGTGTGTTCGCCACATCAGATTGCTGCACTGCTTTATTGGCAAAGTATTCTGAGGTTGGCTCGTGACTCAGTACTTGTCCTAGCTGTGCCTCAATTGCGGCTGTCACTTCAGCGCACGAAGCACCAATAATGCCAGTGACTTTCTCTTGTACCCGACCATCTGGATAAATTATGAATTCTAATGTCTCCATATTCTTAGCCAACCACGATACTACGCTTAGACTCTACTCATCGAGCAGCAAGCTACAAATGTAGCTATCGGAATATTTTTACTTAGCTATATTGCCATGTGTTAACTAATGTTCCATCTTTCAAAATATATAGCTCAGAAACTTTACAAAATTTATTATTTCTATGAGTTGTTACCCTTATCTCTTGTTAGTTTCCCTTAACTCAATCGATTAGTCAACCTCGATAGAGAACCGGTAATAAAAGTAGTAAACGCCAGAAAACAAGCACTAGTAAGAGTAAAAGGTCCAATCAAAACTAAAAATCAACTCAAATTATTGAAAATTTTTATCATTCATTAATGAGAAAACTGGAAATACTTTACCCCATACCCAATGCCCCATGCCCCATGCCCCATGCCCCATGCCCCATGCCCCATGCCCCATTCCCCATGCCCCATTCCCCATGCCCCATGCCCCATGCCCCATTCCCCATTTTCCTGTATTACACTATCTAAAAAGGAATCAAGCAGTCAATCATGAATCCAAAGCAAGCAATGGGTGTGGGAGTATTAGGCTTCGGCGGGTTAGGTCAAGCAGCCGCCAGAGTCCTAGCTCTTAAACAAGAAATGATTTTAGTAGCAGCAGCAGATAAACAAGGCTACGCTTACTCTACAGAGGGTTTAAATGCTGTTAGCTGTATTAGCACTTATCAGTCTCAAGGTTCGGTGGGTTATTTAGAACCGGTTGGTACGATCACAAATCGTAGTATCGAGGAATTAATAGTAAAAGCTCATAATGTAGATGGATATTTTCTAGCTTTACCAAACCTACCTAATAATTTTATTCCTTCTGTAGCTAAGCAGTTTATAAAATGTGGCTGGCGTGGGGTACTAGTGGATGCAATTAAACGTACTAGTGCAGTAGAACAGCTATTAGAGATGAAGGAAGAATTGGAAGCAGCAGGAATTACCTACATGACAGGATGTGGGGCGACACCAGGACTGTTGACAGCTGCCGCAGCTTTAGCAGCACAAAGCTATGCCGAAATTCATAAGGTTGAGATCACCTTTGGTGTGGGAATTGCTAACTGGGAAGCTTATCGTGCTACCGTCCGTGAGGATATTGGTCACATGCCTGGTTATAGTGTAGAAACTGCTAGGGCAATGACTGATGCAGAAGTAGAAGCACTGCTAGATAAAACCAACGGTGTGTTGACATTAGAGAATATGGAACACGCCGATGATGTCATGTTGGAGTTAGCAGGAATTGTGGAGCGCGATCGCGTAACTGTTGGTGGTGTAGTTGATACTCGCAACCCCAAAAAGCCTTTAAGCACGAACGTAAAAGTCACTGGTCGCACCTTTGAAGGTAAAATTTCTACCCATACCTTTACTTTAGGCGATGAAACCAGTATGGCAGCCAACGTTTGTGGTCCCGCCTTTGGTTATC
The DNA here is from genome assembly GCF_017591665.1 of Aetokthonos hydrillicola CCALA 1050. Taxonomy (GTDB): domain Bacteria; phylum Cyanobacteriota; class Cyanobacteriia; order Cyanobacteriales; family Nostocaceae; genus Aetokthonos; species Aetokthonos hydrillicola. The sequence continues at coordinate 40,384 of NZ_JAAKGC010000066.1, forward strand.
TTAAAGCAGGTAAACAATTACACCAGCGCGGCATATATGGTATCTTCACCGCCGCTGAAATTATGCCTCAGTTTGTTAAGTAAAAAGTTAAAGTAATACCACCCACCGTCCATCATTGTAGGGGCGTAGCCTTCGGCTTCTCGCAGAGTATGGCATTCGCCCTTTACAAATCGGAAACAACCATTATCTGTTAATCTACAGAATGTCTAAATTTGTACAGTGTATAAGTCCTAAAAATTTGGGACAGTCTTGGATGATATTGGGATGACCGAACCGGAAACCAGTTTTTACGCCAATTACGACGAATCATGGAAAGTCGCAATTGAACAGTATTTCGAGGCATTTGTCGCCTTTTTCTTTCCCGAAGCGCATTCCTGCATCGCTTGGGAGCGGGGCTATGAATTTTTAGATAAAGAGTTCCAGGTGCGAATCGTTCTGTTGAAATAAGCTAAGTAACCTAGAACAGCTTAGGGATAACAGGCAGGGTATTAAGAAGAGGAAAACCTTAACAAAACCCTGACAACTGAAAGACCATGTAGGTGAAAATCCTACCCCGTAGGTGCAACGGTGAAAGCATCACCCCCAGGTTCGCGACTAGTCATCAACGCCTGAAGCGGGGTGAAAAGGCAGCATTACTGAAAGCCCAATTTGGTATCCTGCCGAGCAAAGTACTTATGAATAAGGAAAAACCTGAAGATGTGTCTGATGCATCGTTACCTTGAACCAGCGAAATAAGGCTGTTTGCGCTGGAGCCAAAAGGCAAAGGATAAAGGAGTTGGCGGGAATGGAACCGACCAATATGCACTTCTAACAAACCCGGTGTAGAGCATCATTCTAAAGGTACGTAGTATGGTTTTTCGGAACGAGATAACCGCTCAGTTGCTCAATGAGAAAACAATTCTACATTGTAGGTACTAACCAGATGCAGTGAGCAGGAAAGATTGAGTCAAAAGCAAAAGCCTGGGGTAATGCCCAGGATATGCAGACAGACTCACGGTGAAGTGGAAGATAATGTCTCCAGTAGGAGTATAAATGTCTAATACGAGTTTCAAGACTACGGTAGAATGGAACGCGATTAACTGGCGAAAGCTAGAGCGTCGAGTTTATCAGCTCCAAAAACGAATTTATCGAGCCTCTAGTCGTGGTGATGTCAAAGCATATCGTAGACTCCAGAAGATGCTGATGAAGTCCTGGTCAGCAAGAGCATTGGCGGTTCGTCGGGTGACCCAGGAGAACCTTTATCGCATTTTTGACCGCTACGGTCGAGAAGTAGTGAGTTTGGCAGTGCTAGGAGACGACCAAATAAATTGGCGACCTCAGGAATACAGCTACGGGCGCTGGGGCTGTGAGATGCGATTGCGCTTTCCCATCATCAAATTGTTAGACTATGAATGGGAAACACTGGAGTCGAGCGATAACCCGTTTGCAGTAGTAGTAATGGCGCATCGCAAAACCCAGGCCCCAGACCGATTGCAATGGAAACTGCATTTGATTAAAGGACTTTATCAGCGTGGGTATAGTCGACAGGATATCATAAAGATATTTGAAGTACTGGATAGAATGATGGGGTTGCCAGAACCTCTCGAACTGGCATTGAGAGAGGAAATAAGACAATTCGAGGAGGAAAAGCAAATGCCATATATTAGCAGTATCGAGCGCATCAGCCGACAAGAAGGACGACAAGAAGAGCGACACGATATTATCCGCAATCTCCTAGCCAGTCGGTTTGGGGTTATTGACGAAGAGTTAGAGACAATCATCCAGGCGTTAACAGACTTACCTATGTCTGAGTTTAGTAGCCTGCTGTTATCACTCTCAACCCTCTCACGAGAAGAACTCATTGCACGCTTCAAGCCGAACTCGCTTAACTAGCTGCGATAGAAAGCTCAAAAAGTTTTAAGATTTCTTAAAACCGTAAACAGTTATCAAGGTGTATGCTCCGATGTTAACTGATAACTGATCACTGATAACTGTTAAAGGCGGATCGCACTCCTACTATTTCAAGCTTGACAAACTTCACGAGCTTAGGGTATGCTTATTACATAATGGGAATATTGTGCGCCCATATATATAAAGACTTTTTGGAATATCTCTGTTTTTTTGGTTCCGCTACCTCAATAAGGGAGTTCTATTTAGCCTTCTCTATCAATAGCTACAGCGTTTATGTCAAAGCAGAGAATATTCTATTTGAATACACTAGTAAATGACGCAATAAATGTAAATGCCAAAAAATTTATTGTTTTGGTCTGATACATGAGATGGATAGTGAAAACATGGTAGTTAAAGTTGATGCTTTTTGGGATCATGAAGCAAAAGTCTGGGTAGCCACAAGCGAAGATGTTCCCGGATTGGTCACAGAAGCTTCTACAGAAGATGTATTAGTAGAAAAACTTAAGGTAATGATCCCTGATCTGATCGAATTAAATTTAAAAGATATTCTTGTTCGTTCGACAAGTATTGATTTAGACTTGATAAGTCGTAGAACTGAACGTATTAGCGTTGCATGTTAGATGGGAGTTTCATTTACCCCTCAAGTAAAACAAATTCTCTCGGAAGCAGACTGTTTTTTTACAAGACAAGGTAAAGGTGACCATGAAATATGGTATAGCTCCATAACAAACCGCTCTTTTGTAGTCGATAACTGTATGAAATCACGACATACAGCTAATGAGGTTCTAAAGCAGGCTGGTTTACCGAAACATTTTTGTTGAAGAAGAATTCAGGAGTCAGAATTCAGGAGTCAGAATCAATTTCGCCCTTGGATTCTTACCCCCACTAATTATAGACCGCTCAATCTCCGATCTCGCTGTGGTCTTAAACCCCTAGACTCATCCACCAGTCATACAGAATTCATGCTGAATTCTGTCTCCTGACTCCTGAGTTCTGTTTGATAAATACTCTTAGTTCTTCAATTTATATTGTTAGTACACTTAACTAACAACACTTCTAAAATTTCGGGATTGACAAACTTTTCAAGGTTAGGGTATGCTTTCTATATAATGGGAATCTGTGCGCCCCATATATATAAAGATTTATTACAACATCTTTGTGTTTTTCGACTCCGTTACCTTGGTGAGAGGGTATGATTTGGTTTCTTTGGAATAAAACCACCCTGCTGAAGTTTGAAGATGAAAAATCCTCCTATACATAGCAGCACAATAGTAATAAGTATGAGAATTTGAGAAACATTAACACGCCGATGCGGTGCTGGAGTGTTTTCTCCACTCTTGCTTTATTCCTCGTTTGCTGATCGCTGTATTCTTGCGAGAAATTGCCTCACCTCTTGAGCATCAGGAGATTGTAAGTGCTGGAAAATATCTAAAGATTGTTCTAAGTAAGAAAGTGCAGTAGAAAAATCTCCTCTTGCATATGCTAATAACTGTCCCAGCATCGCCAAACTCGTGGCTTTACCTTGAACATCCCCAATGCGTTCTTTTAATTCCAAAGAGTGCTGATAAAGGGAAATCGCCTCTGTGACATTTCGCTGTTTGGCGTAGATTGTAGCAAGACAGTGCAAACTCGCTGCTTTTCCTTGAACATTGCCAATGCGTTCATCTAATTCCAAAGACTGCTGATAAAGTGCGATCGCCTCGGTGACATTTCCCTGATTGGCGTAGATTCCAGCAAGACCGTGCAAACTTGCTGCTTTTCCTTGAACATCCCCAATGCGTTCATGTAAATCCAAAGATTGCTGATAAAGTGCGATCGCCTCGGTGACATTTCCCTGATTGGCGTAGATTCCAGCAAGTTGGTGCAAACTCGCAGCTTTTCCTTGAACATCCCCAATGCGTTCTAATAAATCCAAAGATTGCTGATAAAGTGTGATCGCC
>NZ_JAAKGC010000284.1 GCF_017591665.1 Aetokthonos hydrillicola CCALA 1050
ACCTAGCTATGGATTGGCAATCGTAGCATTGACATTGATAGTTCGCTTTGCGCTCTATCCCCTGAGTGCTGGCTCCATTCGCAATATGAGGCGGATGCGGATCGTGCAGCCTCTAATGCAAAAACGGATGCAAGAAGTCAAAGATCGCTATAAAGACGATCCGCAAAAGCAGCAGGAGGAAATGCTCAACGTCCAGAAAGAATTTGGTAACCCACTAGCAGGATGTTTACCTTTGCTAGTGCAAATGCCAGTTCTATTAGCACTATTTGCAACTTTACGTGGTTCACCTTTTTCCTCGGTTAACTATACATTAAATTTGCAAATCTTACCTTCAGAACAAATCGAACAAATTCAACCGCACGCCTTTTCCACCCCACCCCAAAACATTTACGTAGCCGAAGGGGAACATGTGAAAGTCACTGCTATCCTTCCTGGAGGTAACTCATTAGCAGTCGGAGAACATACCAAGATTGAATATCAAACCGTGGAGGGAAAACCGCTCCAAGCACTCTTGGCTGCACATCCCGAGACTAAATTAACCCCGCAATGGAAAGTTACCAAAGGGGAAGAACGGGTAAAAATAGATGAGAACGGGGACATAGAAGCTTTACAGCCAGGAGATGTCACACTTCAGGGAACACTTCCTGGTTTGGCGGCTGATAAAGGATTTTTGTTCATTGATGCTTTAGGGAGAGTTGGTGCGATCGATCCAGATGGAACAATCCACTGGGATATCGTTGCTATGGTAATCATGTTCGGGCTCACCCTATATGTTAGCCAAGTGCTCTCTGGGCAAAATACCACTAATGCTAACCCACAGCAGGATACAGTTAACAAAATCACTCCCGTTATATTTTCGGGAATGTTTTTGTTCTTCCCCCTACCAGCTGGGGTGTTGATGTATATGGTGATTGGAAATATTTTCCAAACCTTACAAACTTATGTTCTTTCGCGAGAACCGTTACCAGAGGAACTACAAAAAATTGTAGAAACTCAGGAAAAGGAAACACAAAGCGCACAACAAAAGGCATTACCTTTTGAACCAAAAAGTTCTAAGAAAAAGGCTACTTGATGATAACTGATAGTCGGATGCAACGTGGTCAGCAGTGGTTACAAACGCTACTGCGGCTAGCTGGGGTATCTGTTAATGTTGAAGGTCAATTGGAAAGCACCTTCATTCATGATCAGGATTCCCAAGAACCGGATAGCTTCTGGTTGACAATAGATGAAACTAATCTGACGCCAGAACAAATCCAGATATTTATTGGTTCTGACGGCTCGGTGCTAGATGCTATTCAGTATCTAGCTAATTCTATTCTGAACTTAAACCAACAACAAGAGCAGCAAGCCTCTTACACTGTCGAACTGAATGGTTACCGTGTTAGGAGACAAGCTGAGATTCGCACTATGGCTGTATCCGCCGCAGATCTTGTTCGAGCTTCAGGGCAAGAAGTTGAAATCAAATCCCTCAGTTCTGCTGAACGTCGTCAAGTCCACACCTTTTTAAAGGAGTTTAGCGATTTGGAAACATTCAGCCGAGGGAAAGAACCTCATCGTCATCTTGTTGTACGCCCAGCTTTTTTGGAATGAAACGTTTAAGAGGGAGCAGCCCCTCCGGGGAAGTCAAAAGTCAAAAATCAAAAGGAGCCAGTGCGGTGGACGGGTTTCCCGGCATAAAGCACCTGGCGTTCAAAAGTTAGGGAGCAAGGGAAAGCGATTTTCTTGTGTTCAGGTGTAGGAAAGTTCATTAGAAATACTTACTTACACCTCCCCTACTTCCGGTGGCAGCATTTTTCATCCTGCAACTAGCATTCAATATGATACTTGGCGTATAGAGTTCGGAAGCAAGCCACCCCACTCCTCAAGGGTTCTTTACAGAACTCTCATACGACATTCGGAAATCCGAATCGATTTTTGATAAAAATAGTTTGTAAAAAGGCTAGACTTAAAGGTGTGTGTTTAGCAGGATCGCTGAACATACAGATAACTTTTACTAAAGATATCTCTCAAATCCTATGGACGCTATTTATATTCCGCAGCTAACCCAAGCCCCGGAGCGGACAGAGGAGATTCCGGTTAATGAGTTTTTGCCAGGGCTAGAAACATTAACGCCCGTTCGTGGTAGCATCCGCGTACAACATAATGGTAATTACTTGGAAGTGTCAAGTCAAGCAGAAACAATTATCACCTGCACTTGCAATCGTTGCTTGCAAAATTACAACCATCGTTTGAGCGTTGATACAAAAGAAATTATCTGGTTAGACGACGCAGCAAAAGACTCAGAAGATTTACCTTTAGAGCGAGAAATAGCTTTGGAGGATTTAGTAGAAACTCTACCACCTCAAGGATATTTTTATCCAACTGAATGGTTATATGAGCAAATGTGTTTGGAAATACCTCAAAGACAACTTTGTGATAGAAAATGTCCAGGTATTCAACC
>NZ_JAAKGC010000285.1 GCF_017591665.1 Aetokthonos hydrillicola CCALA 1050
AGTGATTTTCTGCTAGTCTGTCCCGGAGTCCGCCCCACTTGGGCTGCTATTGGCGACCAAAAGCGAGTATTTACACCAGCACAAGCACTTAAAGCTGGAGCAGACTATCTTGTTATTGGACGCCCAATCACTGCATCTGCCGATCCGCAATTAGCCTGGAAGAAGGTTTGTGACGAGATAGCAGCGGTTGTATGAAGTTGACAATCAAAAAGAAAAATTATCACTTGTGGATTCTTTGCTGTAGCCTATGGTTCTTACCTTGGTTATTAAACTTGGAAAAAGCACAGGGTGGTAGTACTCATCCTCTCTTAGCAATAAAATCTACAGAAATATTAAACAGAAGGAACCTCACTATTGATCCGTCTTTGGTAGCAAAGATTGAAAAGACTAACAGTGTCGAATCATCCTGCTCTAACCAAAAAATAGAAATATTAACTAATCAGCTTTTGCGGGATTTACCTAATTACGCCAATCGTGCTATTCAACGCGCTCGTCCACCTCTGTTAAGCAAAAAACCTGAGGTTTTCAGTTATGTGCTAGTAGCAGGAAAACCTGAATTTACAGCCCTACCACTTCAACAAAAGGAATATAGCTCGTCCCAGCAAGAACAAAATGTTAAGCAAGTATTTTTTACAACTTTAGAGCGGCTCTATACGGCTGGAAAAGCTGTTAATTTACAGCAATTCCATCGATTATTTCTTGTTAAAACAAACACTGGTTGGCGTTTAGTGATGATGTTTTCTCAAACTGGTTACTACCCAGCCAACAAACCACCTACACCTCCACAAGATACCAGCAACGGAGACATAGCCCAAGGAATTAATGCGTGGTTGCGAGATTGTCAAGCGGGACGTATAAATGATTAGGGCATGGGGCATGGGGCATGGGGCATTGGGCATGGGGCATTGGGCATTGGACACTGGGGAATTCTTCCCCTGCTTCCCCTGCGCCTGTGCTCCTGTGCTCCCCCTGCTCCCTAACTTTTGACTTTTGACTTTTGACTTTTGACTTCCCCAAAGGGGCGCTCCCTATCTCGTACTATTCCACTCCTGTGCTGCATCTTCTAGGGCTTTATCGACAGTTTTCTCGCCTAGCATTGCTGCTTGGAGGTTCTCATAAATTGCCTTTTGTAGTAAATTAAAATTCTTGAGCGTTGGGGTTAAAACTTCTGCTTGCTGTAGGTCGGTAGCGCTAATCACACGGGCTTTATCTAAAAGTGTGGCGTTGGTTGGTAAATTTTTGAAGTAGCTATTAGATAAGGCGTTGACTGTGGATGGAAAAACTTTTGCTGCCTTAGCGAAGCTTAACTGGTTCTGATCGTTGGTAACAAATAAAGCAAATTTCAGAGCTGCGTCAGGATATTTAGTGTCACGAGGAATAACTACATTCATTACTGCAACACTTTTCTTACCGTTTTCACCAACAATTTGTGGTGCAGTGGCAGAAACTTTCGCGATTGTTGGTGCATTTTTAGTAATCGTTCCAAGAAACTCTGCCCCAACAGTTGTCAGCAAAGCTGTTTCTCCAGCTTGGTACAAATCTATTGCATGACGATGCCCTTGTGTCAAGACTTCTTTAGGGATCAACCCTTTTTTGTACAAGTCTACCCAATACTGAAAAGCTGCTTTCCCCTGTGGAGAATTGAAAGCGGCCTTACCTTCATTATCTATTAGAGTCACTCCCATCTGCACAAACGACTCTAGAACATCTCCAGAATCTTGTGGGATAAACGTTACAAAAAAGGCATACTTGCCAGTTTTGTCCTTAATTTGCTGCGCAGCCTGTGCTAACTCACTGTAAGTAGCTGGTGGTTTACTGATACCTGCCTGTTTTAATAAATCGGTGTTATAAATAGTTAGCCGCGTGGCGAGATACCAGGGAATCCCAAAACTCTTGCCATTTAGTGTGCTTGCTTTCCAGATATTAGGTAGATAGGAGGAGCGTACTTGGTTTGGAACTTTTACATCTAAATCTAGCCAGGCATTTCGTCCTGCAAGTTGAGAAGCAAAATCCGGGTTCAGGTTGACAACATCAGGTGGCGATTTTGCGGAGACAGCTGTTAAAATGTTGTTCTCCATTGCGGACCACGGTATATCATCCCAGTATATCTTTATACCTGAGTTCTGACCTTCAAAAGTCTTAATCAGGCTTTGAAAGTAGTCTTTAAATTCAGTTTGGAGCTGCATTGTCCAAAACTCAATATTTGCAGTTCCTGAAGATACCTGTTTTGTACCTGTGCCTACGTGACCTGTACTACAGCTGACAATCCAACTTGTCAGTAAGCCGAGTAAGACCCAAACAACTGATTTTTTAAACTTTTGATTTTGAATCATTGTGCTTGTAGTTTTTCTGATCGATAAAAGTGAAATGCTTATGGAGAATTTTCGAGATTATAAAAAAGAATACAGGAGTCAGGAGTCAGCAGTCAGGAGTCAGAAT
>NZ_JAAKGC010000286.1 GCF_017591665.1 Aetokthonos hydrillicola CCALA 1050
AGCAAATCCGGAAACTCGCTCAAGCGTTCGCTTCACGCTCGAACGAACGGGTTGCTCTTCATTTCTCTCGCGATGGTGGTCGGCGGCCCGTGGCCGGGGTAGACCTTCGTCTCCGGTGGCAGTTTGTACAGCGTCTGCTGGATGGACCGCGTGAGATCAGCCTCGTTCGAGGTGGGGAAGTCGAATCTCCCAACAGAGTTAAAGAACAGCGTGTCGCCGACCAGGGCGGTGCGGGAGTCGTCGTGGACGAGGGTGATGCCGCCGGGGGAGTGGCCGGGGGTGTGGAGGACACGCCAACTCGTTCCGGACAGTGTCAGCGCTTCGCCCGCCTTCAGATACCGGTCGGCGGGCTTGCAGATCACATAGGGCGGGAACCCCGCCGAGAGATTTAACGAAGGGTCGGACATGAACTCTCGCTCGGCCTCATGCAGAAGAACCGGCAACCCGGTGAACGCTTCGCGGAGTTCCTCCACCCCCGCGATATGGTCGGCGTGGGCGTGGGTGAGGATGAGGGCCGTGGGGGTCAGCCCGGCGGCACGGACGTGGTCGATCATCACGCCGGGGCCGAAGGAGGCGTCGACGATCCAGCAGGATTTATCGGGGGAACCGGGGATGGAAACCACGTAGCAGTTGGTGGCGAAGGGGCCGAGGGTAAATGTCTCGATCTCTGGCGTCGGCATGGGGTGAGTGTAGGGATGGGGCGTGCGGCGATTGGGCGGTCCGCGCGGTAGACTTTGATGCAGGCGTCAGGCACGCCGCCAAGCCCGGGACCCCATGCTGCGAACCGCGTCGCCATCCCGACCCGCGAAACTGGACGACCTGCTGTCGGGTCCGCTGGTGGCCCGGCTGACGCAGATGGACATCGCGTCGCGCAAGGTCTTCATTGGCAGGATGAAAGGCGAACGCCGCTCGCGCCGCCGCGGCGAGTCCATCGAGTTCGCCGACCACCGTCAGTATGTCGTGGGCGACGACCTGCGGCGCATCGACTGGAACATCTTCGGCCGGCTCGACCGCTTGTTCATGAAACTGTTCCTCGAAGAAGAGGACCTCTCACTGCACGTCGTCATCGACTGCTCCGAGAGCCAGGCGTGCGGCGAGCCGGAGAAGTTCGCCTGCCTCCAGAAGGCCGCCGCGGCGATCGGCTACATCGCGCTCTCGAACCTGCACCGGGTGACGTTCACGGCGATCGCCGAGCGGGGCACATCGGACGGTGGGGCAGGCTTCCAGCCTGCCTCTGGGACAGGCTCCGGCGGCGTCGTTTCATCGCTGAAGAATCTCCGCGGCAAACGCCGCGCCGCCGAGATGGGCGCATACCTCTGCGGCCTCGAAACCGGCGGCTCGTCACGCTTCACCGAATCGGCCAAGCGGATCGCGCTAGCCCGCACCGGCAAGGGTGTCATGGTCATCCTCTCGGATTTCCTCTTCAAAGAGGGCTACGAACAGGGTCTGACTTACCTCGCCGGGCGCGGCTACGACCTCGTTTGCATCCAGGTCCTCAGCCCGCAGGAAGTCGACCCGCAACTCGGCGGCGACCTGCGACTCCGCGATGTCGAGGACGACGACCGCACCGAGGTCACCATCTCCGCCCCGCTCCTGAAACGCTACAAGCATAACCTCGCGGCGTACTGCGACCAGTTGAGACTCTTCTGCGCACGGCGCGAGATCACGCACCTCACCGTGCAGTCCGACATCGCCATGGACACGCTGATCCTCGAATACCTCCGCTCCAGGGGGGTGTTGAAATGACCTGGCTGACCCCGATGGTGGGCGCGTGGGCCGCGGCGGTGGCGGTGCCGGCGCTGCTGATCCTCTACTTCTTGCGGCTCAAGCGGCGCGACCTCGAAGTGTCTTCCACGCTGCTGTGGAAGAAAGCCGTGCAGGACCTGCAGGCCAACGCGCCGTTCCAACGGCTGCGCCGGAACCTGCTGCTGTTCCTGCAACTGCTGGCCCTCGCCGCGGCGTTGTTCGGTCTGGCCCAGCCGCAGTGGAAGGGTGCTGGCGGCACGGCGCAGAAGTCCGTGCTCCTCATCGACCGCTCGGCGTCGATGTCGACGATGGATGAATCTCTGGACGGCAAGCCCGCTTCACGCCTCGAAAAGTCGAAGGCTCAGGCGCTGAAGTTCATCGACGAACTCCCCGCGGGCGGGCTGTTCGAGACGTCGGGGGCCGCCGAGGCGCTGGTGATCGCCTTCGATTCCGCCGCCGAAGTCGTGCAGACGTTCACCTCGAACAAGGCCCTGCTCCGCACGGCGGTCGAGGGCATCCAGCCCTCCGACGCCGGAACCTCCATCGACGAAGCCGTGCGACTGGCGTCGGCCTACGTCGGGCCCAAGGTCGTCGAAGACGTCGGGCTCACGGCGGGAGCGCCGCTCTACGTCTATTCCGACGGCGTCATCCCCGCCCTCTCGGAGACCATCGGCGACCCCCGCACAC
>NZ_JAAKGC010000287.1 GCF_017591665.1 Aetokthonos hydrillicola CCALA 1050
AGATAGATGAACTCAGTGATGTAATGACCCAGATAAAATTACAGCTTCGCATTCCAGTAGAGGCAGGGTTTAAAGATAGTATAAAACGTAACTGGAAAGGAGATACTCACTTTAACAATGCGCTTGCGTGGTGTGTGGAAACAGCAGAATGGTTAGAGAGTCAAAACAAACTGGACAGGGAAAGGGTGTTCGGGATGTTGATTAATGCTATGAAGAACGACAAGAAGCCCAACAACCGTCAATCATCACCAGAGAAGCTAGAGAATGCTAGTGCTTACAGCAATATTGTAGAAAGTGTTATACCCTCTTACTTTGAACTTATACAAGAAGCGTTATCTAGCAATGATGGGGATTTTATCAGGCTGGCGACATTTAAAATATTGCCTTTGTGCTACGAAAATAGACAATTCTTTGGCTTTGAATTTGTGAACAGGTGCAGGGACGTTGTTCGCCTTAACCCTAAATCTATGCTAGTTAATTCTATTCACAGCATGGTCAAGCGATTTGGGCATGAGTGGGGAGTAACCATAAATGATGATGGTCAAGTCGTAGCGGCTTAACCATGACTTTAAATACAAATTGCTGCTCTGTAACTGATAGTTAGGTCGTAGCGAGAGGAATGCTGTTAAAACCAGTACACTTTTTTATGGCTATCCTTAAAACGGACACAAACTAATATATATATTTATATTAGAAATTTTAAAGAACACAATGATGTTGTTAAATGCATACTACTGAATGTCCGTTACTCGTTCCAGTTAGCAAAAGCAATCAGCCAACATATTGATTATGTTATTGGCATGGAGGGGGTAATTGATGAGGAGAAAGCAGCAATTAAATTTGCTCAAGAGTTTTATAGAGAGCTAGGCTCAAACAATCACAACTGTCATTCTGTCATTCCAACAGCTTTTAATAAAAGTATCGCTGCTCTCGGATTCATTGAAATAGGAACAATGCCAGATTTATGGCGGAACAAAGGTAGTCTACAAGTTGGGGACTTGAGAAGCGATCGCAATGTAGACTACACCCGACTCCGCGACTTGCTAAAAGCAGGAAATTGGAAAGACGCTGATTATGAAACCTATTTGGTCATGCTTAAAGTTGTGGGTCGTGAGTCAGGTGACTGGATTATCGATGAAGAACTCTTGAATTTTCCCTGCACTGACCTACGCACCATAGACCGTTTGTGGGTAAAATACAGCAATGGACGTTTTGGCTTCAGCGTTCAGAAGAAGATTTACCTTGAAGTCGGCGGGATACCCGACGGCAAATATTATGAAGAAGCCTGGAGAAAATTTGGCGATCGCGTAGGGTGGAGAGTGAATCAAGACTGGAAGTTGTACTCACAAGTTACTTTTGATACCACAGCCCCGGTGGGACACCTCCCTTCTCGTCTTTCTGGGACACCTCCCTTTCCGTTCTGTGGACACCTCCCTTTCGGCGTTCTGGGCGTTCTCGCTCTTTCTTCGTTCTTGGCGCGCTAACCAACCTATGTACTTCTTCTCTCGCACCCATGCTTGTAAAGTGTAACCTGTAAGCGTTTCCGAATTTTATTAAGATTTATTACACAACGTCTCCACACGCAAGAATCAGCATTCCTGAAATCGGATACCTGGCACCGGCGGCTGATAGCAATTTGCCTGAATAAATTTTTCTGCTACATCCCGCACTTCCGTACTCTCTGTCACCCTCTGTTTGTCCCAAGGTAAACTCATTTGTCCTGGTGAAAATTTCTTCGACTTTCCACCCTTCAATATCGATGGTAAAAAGCTGCTCCCCCAGAAGCTCTTTTTCTCTGGTTTTCCCTGTGGTCGATATCTTTGACAAAATCTACGATATTTGGCAGCGCATTCTTCTAAAGTTCGACCCAGTTGTAAAAACGCCGGATGCCATTGGGTAATACCATCATTACTCAGCCGATCATGAGTCCCGTAATTACTGAAGTCATAGAAAAAACCCTGCTGCATATTAGCTGCCTTGGGGTTAGCGTGAATGTAGCGTAGCGTATTTAATGCCCTCTTGTAGTCAGTTTTTTCAAAACCACTGCTGTGATATCTTTTCTCCCAGAAATGACCTGTACGGTTGAGCATTCTATTGAAACACATAGCAGTGTACCAATTTAGCCAGTGCATGATTTTAGGGAGGTCTTCTGGTTGGTCTGGTTCAAGCAGATAGTGAACATGATTGCTCATGATACACAAAGCGTAGAGTTTAAATTTGAACTTGTCTTGGGCTTTTTTGATAGCGTAGAGGAATACTTCACGGCATTCATGACGACTTAATTTAAACTCACGGTTGTTACAGCGTACAGTCACGTGATAGCAGTAATTGGGTTTGAGTTCTCTCGGTGGGCGTGGCATAACAACTGGTGGGAATAAAGCAGAAAACTTTTGCACGAATATGTTACCTCGTGAATGCGATCGC
>NZ_JAAKGC010000288.1 GCF_017591665.1 Aetokthonos hydrillicola CCALA 1050
AAATGAGAATTGCTGCTGCCCAACTTAATTCAAATGCTGCTTTAACGCTGCGCTGTGTTGTAATTAAGGTTTCTTGAATGGGGTTAATTCTCTCTTGTTCCTGTTGCTGTTTTATTTCGTCGAAGATTTTTGCTAAAGTAAGATGAGGAGGTTTGTTTGCTATATACCTTCCTGCTAATTCAACACCTAAGGGTAAATATCCGAACCATTTACACAGTTGTTTAGCTGTTTCTAGCTCTCTATTTATCTTTCTAGAGCCAGCCATAGCGATTAATATTTCTAAAGCCTCTTCAAGTGAAAACACATTGAGAGCTATTTTCTTGATATGGATGTCAAAGTCTTGTAACCTACTTGTGAGCAAAACCCGGAATCGGTTATTCTTTGGTAAATAAGCTCTCCAATTTTCTTTATCATTTACATCATCGAATATTACTAAAACTAGCCCTTCAGTTGGTTGCCAATTTTGCCAACACCAAGCTACTTGCTGATTAAGAGTTAGCGGATTTCCTTGAGCGTCTTTTTGGGGTACTTTTAAATTAAAAAAGCTTCGAGCAAATTGAAGAATCTCTGTTGCTAAATTTCCCTCTATTGCATTTAACCAGCAAATACCTCCGGGATAATCATTCTCATGTTCACGTGCATACTTTATTGCTAACTCTGTTTTACCTATACCGCCCATCCCCGCAACAGCAGAAATTACAACGGTGTTTTTTTGCTCGTAAAGTAAGGAGTGAATTGTGGCTAGTTCCTCATTACGTCCAACAAACTGAGCAGCACCTGCAGGAGGAATGTGTTTTACAGCGCTTACGGTTTTATTAGGTGAATAATTATAAATATTATTGTTGCCTAAGTAACTTGTACCACCACTAATGTCATTCTGAAAGCCTGTGGCATTATCTTTATTTTCTTGTTTCATGGTATTAAAGTCCTCTTAGGAAGAGAGGAAGCGTTTAAGCGGTGTAAATATTTGGCTGGCTTGTTTCTACGTATTTTCTGGCGTTTTAATTGGGATTGCTATACTTATTGATGGTATTTGTACCTTGAAAAACTTCTCCACCAGTAATATGGTTTTGATAACCGGTAGCGTTGTCCTGGTTGATTTGAGTAAAATTCCCATTGTCGTGCTTCTCACCCGCTTTAATTTCCTTGGCGATCGCTCGAATCTCCTCTGCAAATGCTGGATCTTCATGCATTAATACTTGCAGATAAGCAGCAACGGTGTCTAAATCTTTCTTTGAACCTTTCTCTGCTGCTCTGAGTGCTGTCTCTACTTTTACGTTACCCCGAAACTTCTCCCAAATTTTGTTTCGCAACTCGTCCATTTTAGCAAGAGCAGATTCGGTAAATTTCTCTGCCGTCTTTTCAAACATTTTTGTGAGAGCAAGAGTCAGGATTACACCAGCGGTTAGCGGTTCCATAAAGTATTACCCTAAGTGAAAATTCACTGTATGTATATATGATACTTTTTGGATACTGTCGATTCCGCAAGTCATGATCATTTTCTTCTATTCGGGTAAACACACTATTAGACATCTCCGAAAATTAATGATGCGTTCCTTGAAATCCTTGCTCAGGGCGAACGCCGTTCGCCCCTACATCCATTTCTGGAGATGTCTATTGCACGACGAAGATTTTCGGTAACTGCAAGTCGTACTACTCTCTATTGACTCTTAATCAAGAGTACGTACAATTATACGTATTGACTTATTGATTGTATTAAATCAGCTTGGCTGAAAATCCATAATTTATGGCTCTAACCAATTTTGGCAATATTTATTCAGATGAGCTAATTACTGCTACTGAGTTAAATCGTCAGCCTGGGCGAGTTCTAGACAAGGCTTTAGAACGTCCAGTGACGATTACTCGTAATGATCAGTCTTTTGCGTTACTGCGTCGCGAGGAAGTAACTTCTCTGGTTAAATCAGCGACTCAAAGTAAAGCTGTTTTTGAAGCATTAACTGTCGCTTTCTCTCTATTACTAGGCAAAGAAATCGGCTTTGAACATCCTTATGGATGGTTGAGCCTGTTTGACAAGGATGAGCTTCAAGAGTTTATCAAGGAACTAACTGAGGCTTTTCGGCTGATAGATTCCTCAACTACAGCATGGGAGATGATTGACGCGCTCATTCATGAATGGCAGGAAAGCAGCATTGTGATCGCTAGTCCTGAACTGCGAGCAGCTTTTAATGCTGATACCAATAAAGGAGTAGTGCGGGCATCTTGCCCGCTAATATCTTCACATACTTAGCTAGATGCTGATTTAGAAGTCTCAGAAGCTTTTTCAGGCGTTTTAGCCATCATGCGAATTTCAGAAGTAAAGGAAGTCATGCTAAACTCTCCCGAACGTTTCAGGACAGTCGCCCGCATTCGCAAATTAGGACTAGCAAACCATAGACGTTCCTCTAAAC
>NZ_JAAKGC010000289.1 GCF_017591665.1 Aetokthonos hydrillicola CCALA 1050
GGAGGGAACTCCTAGCGGGGAACAGGAAAGACGGATATATACGTGTACACAAGTGTGCTTGTTTTTTTTACAAATGATTTAGGACTGCTATATCTTAGAAAGATTAGTATTGACTATGACCAGAGATAATTTGCTATCGAGAATTTCCATCGATCCAAATATTTGTTTTGGTAAACCTTGTATTCGGGGACATCGAATTCCAGTTTCCCTCATTCTTGACCGCTTAGCTAGTGACGTAAGCATTGAGGAAGTTCTTGAGGAATATCCAAGCATTGAGCGAGAGGACATACTTGCTTGTATTGCTTATGGTGCAGAAATGTCGCGGGATGTTTTTGTCGAAATTCCTTTGAATAGAAAGGAGTAACCCGAAAAATTAAGCATTTGAGATGGGTGTACTAGAAGGGAAACCCTTACATCCTCAGAATCTATGTGAGAATTTCAAAGACACTCTTACTGAGCACCCTCTCTAACGAGCTTGAAAGCTAGTAGCGTATCTGGTTGCTTGAGATTTTTTATCCCTAATAGGGATTCAGCTATCTCGCACGTGATGCAAGAAAGAGGGTGTCAATACTACAAAGTAGCTCGTGTTTCAATCCCTAATAGGGATTTATGCTCACTTATATAGATATAGTTGGAGCTTTCCCTCATACAACTACTATAGCGGAAAAATAAGCAACGCTATATAATGGTTTTCAGATTGTTATTCACAACAATACTATTTTGTAGCTCGTGACTAAAAATGAGTCCTCTCTATGTCGAATCCGAACACTGACTTAGAAGTAATCCGCGTACTGTTGATGGTTCAACTCCAAATGGTAGATTCAGTCAAATCAGAGCAACACCGTAATGCCATTCAAGACTGTCGGCTTGCTGACCAAGACAATAGAATTAGTACTTTAGCAAAGCAAAATGAAGAAATTTTGCAAACCCTAAACAAATTCACCAAGAAGTTAATGCTAAATGAGGCACAGCTTCAGGCGTTTCAGGATTCAGTCCAATTTTTAGAGGCTGAAATTCCTTATCTTAGAAACCTCGTACATCGAAATGAGGAGTTGCAAAACGAAAGGAATTTTTTTTGCGCACCAGATTAAGATGCCAATCAGTAAAAAAGGAAGCTATAGCGTCTTGCCCTTGGTTAAACCGACAATATGGTAATATTGCCTATTGATCCTTAACTTCAATCTCATACAAATCACAAAGACTGCGGAGCTTGTGCTTAAGGCGATCGCGTATTTTATCAGGCGCTAAAATGACGCAATTTTCCTCGTACCGCAAAACTTCTCTAATCAACCAAAACTCATTTGCAACTCGCCGTACAACGTGACGTACACCTCCTGTAGTTTCATCTTTGATATCATCATCTTTTGGTTGATAGGCTTTTACTAACCAACCCCTAAAGTGTAATTGCACTTCTAAATAATCAAGTTCTCCTCGCCAATTTCCGTTTATAGGTAGAACTGACTTAACCCTATCAAACGTTATACAACGGTTATGCCATAGTTCGGGTAAATCGGGAATATCGTTTTCGACGTCTTGGGTTTCTTCACACCAGATAAGTAAGTAAAAGCGGTTATCAAAGAAACGAGGCTCAGCGTGGCGAACTGTGTATTCTAGTTCCTGACCTTGGGAATTGCGATAGAGGATATAAAAAGGCTGTTGTTTTTTCATACAGTCTTCAATCTGAATTCGCCATCCTTGGGTGGATTGACTAACTTGTTTCATAAGAGATTGACGTAAAGGCGCTTCTAGATTGCCTCGTTCTAGCAAAAGTGCAAGTACAGTTTGAGCTTCGGCAATACGACCTAGATCATTTAAGGCTTTTATCGCTCGTTGCAAGGCGTTAACTTGGTTTGAGTCTAGGCTAAAGGGCGTACCAACTTCTAAAGTTTGTTCTGCGATCGCCACTATTAGACCAGAAATACTCGGTTCCTTACCCCATTGAATCTTGAGGCGGCGAGCGAGTTCTTCTAACTTTTCCTTAGTTCCGGGTGGAATTGACAGTGTAATCGTGTCTTTTTTTCTGGCCATTCCTAAAAATGTACTTGCACTTTAGAAAATCTTGTGCGATATTAATAAATGTAATTATAAATCATTGAATTGCAAGCAAGTACAGTGACATCATCTTGAGGGTTGTATACCTAATTGCTGATGTACCTAACTGATGATTAGTGAGCGCATAAAACTCACGGAAAACACTGATAAAAAGCTAGAGTAACACTCTTATAAAGGCAAGATACCAGTGTAAGTGACAGTCTCAAGAACTTACACTCTAAAAGCTTTGGAGCTTTTCTTTTAAAACCGCTAAGAGATTAGCAAGCAAAAGCCCAGCAAACAGACGCTTTTAGTATAATTCCCAACATATAATCGATTTTAAATTGAAGCATTTCTATATGTCTAAGCGCACCCG
>NZ_JAAKGC010000290.1 GCF_017591665.1 Aetokthonos hydrillicola CCALA 1050
TTGAGTGATTTTATCGAGCGATCGCCCTTTAGCAATCAGCAACTCATTTACCACAAACATACCACTCCTACCCCCAAGGCTAGAGTTGTGCTTGCGTGAACCCGGCGCAATTACGCGAATCAAACCAAACTCCTGTGTCAAGATTGTAACTAGTCTATCTGATTCGCCAAACCCCTGAGTTTTCAAATTAATTCCTGTTGCTTTATACGTTTTAGTCATTAGCTATTTATTATTAATTATAAGTAAGGGCGGGTTTTACCCGTTACTTTTTTACCAAGGACACAATATTTTCTTAAACCTGCCCCTACATAAGCCAATACTCCAGAATAAATGTTGAGATTATAAGCTAATCGCTCTTTTCCAGAGTATCGCGCTCCTCAAGTAAATTTACGCCTCTAGACGTGCCTAGTCTAGTTGCGCCCGCTAATATTAAGTCTAAAGCTTGGTGTACGTTCCGAATACCCCCTGAGGCTTTAATTCCTATTCTATCTCGTACAACCTCTTTCAAAAGTCGTATGTCCGCGACTGTTGCACCACCATTCCAGCCCGTACTAGTTTTCACAAATGCTGCCCCTGCATCCATACATATTTCCGCAGCCAGTCTTTTCTCCGCATCCGTCAACAGGGTAGTTTCCAGAATTGCCTTTACAGACTGCCCAGTTTCTTCACAAATTTCAGCTATCTCACGATGTACAGCCTCAGTATTGCCAATTTTTAGCCACCCTAAGTTGATGACTACATCTAACTCAGTCGCACCGTTTTCCACAGCTTCTTGAGCTTCGTAAAGTTTTGTTGCAGAAGTTGTAGCACCCGTGGGAAAGCCAATCACAGTACAAACTTTCGGTTTCCTATTGTGCAGGAGTTCTGCTACTCGCTTAACATAGGTTGGGTTTACACAAACCGCTGCAAAGCGAAATCTATCTGCTTGTTCACACCATTGTTCAACTTGCTCTGGGGTAGCTGTTGGAATCAGTAGGGTGTGGTCGATAAATGGCGCAATATCAATGTCTGGATAGTCTGCTGCCATCGCCTTTTCTACCAGTGATGAATTATTAACCTTTATAAAAATTTAAGACTATTTTATGCCAATAAACCACATATCTTAAAATTTTGTACTTTTTTGAAGGGCATGGGGCATTGGGCATTGGGCATAGTTGAAAAATTATAGGGATAAAAGGGATCTCTTAGCAGGGAGCAGGTAAAACTAGGTCGCCCACAATTCGACTCGGTTTCAACCTACCCTACAATGAAAAGATTCTTTCGCCCTCAAGGGGCGAGGCTTTAAACCTTAACCTTTTTTCGTAAATATGAGTGCTGGAAACCAGTCAGTACTGCTGGGTTAACTTTTTTCTTCCCCTACTCCCCCTCACCTATCCGCCATGCCCTATGCCCCATGCCCCATGCTACTCCCTACTCCCTCTTGTAAATTTGTGAAGCTAGACTGGGTTTGAGTAGAGGATGTAGGGGAACCAAGTTTGTTGTAGTATGACTAGACAATTGTAGTGTTGATTGTTGGATGTTAAATGCTTCAACCAAATGGGTTTTTAACTCCCACTGTAACTGTTCACGTTTTTGAGCATCTAAGGGTTCTATAAGTACGTGAGCGCACAGCGCGGTTTCACCAGAGCCGATCTCCCAAATTCTTAGCATTTCAACCCGACGTACTCCAGGAAACAATTGTAAAGCAGCTTCAACTTCTTCAGGGTTAATTGATCGAGGAGCATACTCTAGTAAGACTTCTAAGCTTCTATAAATTAGGGGAATGGCGCTAAAACAAGCGAAACCAGCAATTAGTAAGCTGATAATTGGGTCAATTGACCACCATTTGAACCAGTAAACGACAACCGCTTCAACCAGAACCCCCACAGAACCCATTGTATCGGCAAGGATGTGTAAGAAAGCTGCCCGAAAACTTAAATCGTTATGACTGTGCTTGTGCAATAGCGTTAAATTCAATATGTTGACAATTAACGCAAGTACTGATCCTACTAACAACGGTAAACTTAAAATAGGTTCGGGAGTTTGGAAACGTTGAAGAGCCTCCCAAGCTATAAACCCTGCGATCGCCAACAGCCCACAACCATTAACAACCGCTGCCAGAATTTCAACTCGCCCATGTCCAAAAGTCGCTCTACCCGCGGCCGGACGCCCAGCAAACCAACTGGCCAGCAGTGTTAGCCCTAAAGTACTCACATCAGAAAACAGATGCCCTGCATCCGCCTGTAGAGATAAACTATGGCTCCACAGTCCGATTCCAATTTCTGCTGGTACAACACTGACAAGCAACACCAGCACTAGCCATAATCGCCAAATTTTTTCCTCAGACTCGCTTGCTTCTGACGGATTCAACTTACAACAGTTACACAACCGTTTAAAGGCAATTTCAGATTGACTCAAGTGCTGCTT
>NZ_JAAKGC010000067.1 GCF_017591665.1 Aetokthonos hydrillicola CCALA 1050
CTGGTGCGGCATTCCTCGCTCTTCACAATCCCCAAAGCATCCAACCCCGAACACGCTGCTGAAAACGCGGGAGCCGGGGAACTCAATCTGACCCAAACCGAACTTGATCAAATCGACGCAGCCTTCCCGACCGGATCTCGTCCCCGCGTGCTTCCCATGCTGTAAGCCTGATTGGCTCACCTCTAGGCTGCTTGCTCATGAATTGAAGGCACCGCGCTGATGGAAAAGACTTGCTAGCATTTTTGCCTAGCCGCCCACCATTTAGGAGGTTGGCATCGTTAGCTAGTCAAGCTTCCTTGATGGGGGAAAGTAGCTTTGCTACTTTCCCCAGCCGCCACGCAATGGCTGAAACCGTTTCTCTAACAACTTCAAAGAATTTTTTAGGACTATACCCCGTTAATGAAACCTCATTTTACGTTATGTGCAAATGCTAAAGGCCGACTCAGATGTACTGAATCGGCCTTCGCTCAAGAGTCGAAGGAAAGTTAAGCAGCTAAAGCAGCACCCTTATCAGCAGAGTTCATTACTCGGAGCAAATAATTTGTCAAATAATCCCTGTTACCACTGCGAGAGAGCATTTTTCCTTTTTCATCAACAACTTGGTTTTTCCAATCTGGATTCGCCTTAGACCAGTCCATCTCTTTAAGAGGCATGAGCAAGTCTCTGACCTTGAGCGGCTCATCCTTACAGTTGCCAGCTAAGACCTTTCCAACGTCTCCTAAAGCATCAATAAACACCCCATGAGAGCAAATAAAGCCTTTCCTGACATCTGTGGGGGTCATGCTTCCATTGTAGACCGCTTGCCATTGCGGAATAATGTCGAAGAGGGTATGCCAGAAAGTTTTACAGTACTGAGTGTCAAATTCTTCGTTAATACCAGGCATCATTCTTTTAGAAGCATTGTATAGCCATCTATAGACAAGCAGTTTTGGGCTTTTCTTGGTAATGTTGGTCTTCTCTTTCTCTACGAATTGATCTGAGAATAGGGGAACATCGTTGATAATATCGTGGATCGCCTGACTAAGAGGGTCGGCTCCATAGAACAGCGTTAGGTTTTTCGAGACTGGCTTTGCTGTGTTATTCAGAACTTTGAATAATGTTTGGGCTTTGGGAAGATCAATATTCAATAGAAAGTCTACAGTGATCGCTTCATCTTCAAACTTAGCTGCAAGCTCTTCGTTCTCTATGATTTCTCGTATAGCTTGCGAGCGGTGTTGACCGTCCAAGACGCTATACTTTGACCGCAAATGGATTTTAAGTAGCCCGTTTGAAGCATCATCCTTAAAGGGGGTAAACTTCACATCACCTTTGATGGAAACAACCAGCGGGGGGAGGTAGTAATCCTCATTGTTTTCAATGTACTTGCGGATGTCAGCCGCGTGTTTCGGGTCGAGCAGACGCTGCGATCGCTTTTCCGGGGGAACGTCGCCTTCTACAGGTGTAAAACGTTGGGCTACAAACGAAAATGGAACAGATGCGCTGTAGATTTCAAGTCCTTGTTTATTTCTTTTTATCGCTGATATTTGATATAGATTATTTGAACTCATTCCAATTTTCCTTATGATAAATTCTTAATTTAAGCGGTACATTTTTTGGAATGTAGCGTCAAGAAAATTGATATTTCGTAAAAGATTTTTTGTATTTTTGCTTTGACATTAAAGTCTATTCAGAAGCCAGATACTCTCGTTTAAGTAACTTATATCAACTTCTTTTTGTAAAAATTCTATTAGTTCTGCTGTTTTCTTGCCTCTGGCTTTATTTCCTAATTGCACAAATCAATTCGTTGATTTGTTCATTTCCATGTATCCAGGCTCAAAACAAAGGAGTTAGTATGGATTTTTTGACATTAATTAATAATGCTAAAGAAGCATTAAACGCGATCGCAGCACATGACGAGTTTGTTCGCCTTTTAGAATTAGAACTGTGGGACGACCCCGCAATTTCTTTATCAGATGCAAGACAAGCTCTTGACGACCTAGAAAAAATTTACGAATCTGAGGTGCAAAATCCTTCAGGCTAATGAGTAGCTTCTTTGATACACCAAAATCTCTTGAAATTGGTGTATCACCTTTCCATTTTACAGACAACAAAACTGGAGAACCCTTCTAGGCTAAAAGTCGTGAAGGTAACATGATCTTGCCCAATGCTACCTACCAGATTTTGAGTGAGCCTTTTTCTCGGATTTAGAAAACATTTGAAGCAGAAACTTTAATTCATCGTAATCAAGCTGCAATTTGTGGAATTGTTTATAGCTTTCTCCCTGACCAGGCTGTGCGTTGAACCCAAATCTATGTGAAGGATTGTTCCTGGAAGGGAAGAACGAGAACACTTCAACTGCCTGATCCTTGGGAATGTATTTTCCTTCATTGATAAGCCAAATTCTCAAAGCTTCCCTTAACAGCAGTGATAGATATGTAATTTGTAAGCTGGCTGTGTTTCGCAGGCTCCAGTTTAAGTGAACCCCTGCGGTATACCAAAAGCTTGTGCCTTGAAGCCTTCTCAATTCTTGTGCTGAGCAAATTTCTAGCTTGCTCTCAGTAAATTCTCCCTCGTTAACCTGCTCTTGAAGCGTAAGGGCAGCGTCTTCAGTGAGCGGCCAATGCATTACAGCTCCAGCAATTATCTGTTTTTGGAAGAAGAGAGCCTTGATCCCATTCGGGTATGCTGCCCACCATTTCTTTAGCGTGGCAAGATCCAGGGTAGGGGAGGGGGATTTATAGGAGATTAACTCATGAACATGCTGAAGCTCATTGGTGCTGGATATATTGCGTACTGAAAATTCGTCAAGGTCTGCTCCTGCAAGATCTAAAGCACTGGTGTCAGTATCTGATAAATCTACGCCAGTCCAATCGACTAAGGCTCCTTTAGCGCCTTCTAGATTGGCATTACCAAACTTTGCACCGTTGACATTGGCATTGCTGAAGTCTGTCTTCACACAGATCGCACCAGATAAATCAGCGCCTTGCAAGTTAGCTTTTTGCAGGTTGCTTTTAGTTAGGTTTGCATCCATCAGCCATGCTTGACTTAGGTCAGCTTTTCCCATGCGGCAGTGACTCAGGTTAGCGCTAATAAATTCAGCACCAGCGGCGTTGATTTTTGAAAGATTAGATTTTTCCAAATCTAAGCCGACCAGGGTCTCATCCTGCATATCGTAGCCAGTGAAATTTCTCTTACCTTCCAGGGTGTGTTCGTACCAGAGCTTCAAAGCTACTGAAGCATCATATCTAATGTCACAGGGTTTCACGATATTAATGCTTGCGCCCTTGAAAGCAGTCGGATCGTGCGTCACAATCCCATCAAGCTCCCAGGCTTCTAGACAAATAAGTTCAATTTTATTCTCAAACAGCAAATCGTAATATCCAGGTGCCAATCTCGTATCGGTCAAGTGGTGGTCTTCTAAGAAGCAGATTTTATTATCACTTTTCATTTTCGTGATAAACTTGTTCGCCCAGTCACTACCACCTTGTAAGCGACAACAGAAATGGGCTTTTTGAATTGCGAGGTCTGTAATATAAAATTTTAAGTTTTCGCTTTCTATGATCTTCCAGATGATTTCATAGTCATGTTCTTCGATATATTTGTGCTGACCTCCGTCCATCAAGCACTTTAGAAGGGTGTCATGGTTAAGTAGTAGATTTTTCATTTTGCTTTATGGTGAGGGGCGATCGCAAATCTTCCCAGACCGCGACTCGTGTTTTAGTGGCTCTGGCTCTCAGTGCTCTGGTATTTTTACCCTGGGCTGATTTGTCTTTTTTCGTTCTTCTGGAGTTAGAGGGTTGGGGGGAAGGTGTTTCCTCAAGTTCTGTATCAGCTATGTCTTCGTCATCTGGTACGTATTCCAGTAAATCTCCAGGCTGACAGTCAAGTGCTGCGCATAATAGATCCAGAGTGGTATCTTCTAGGCGGCTAGGCATACGTAAGCTGCGGAGCTTAGAAATCGTAACTTCATGGAAATTTATTAAGTCAGCAAGTTCTTTATTTGACAAACCCTTTGCTGCCATGAGAGTTCGCAAGTGGAATTTTATCATGGTCTGTAATAGAGGCGATCTTTTCCTCTATTATAGACCATTTTAAATGTATCGGCTTATCTGTGGTGAAAATTAACTGGTAGGGCTAAAGTGGGGAGGGGAGGGCGATCGCTATTCTTCTCATACCACGACTAGTGTTTACTGGTTGTGACTCTCCTCGCTCTGGAATCTTTGCTTAGCTTAGGCTGATACGTTGTTGTTTTTCAAGTATAATCTCAAATTTATCCAGAATTGAAAATTCGGTTTTCTATATCTGGCGAAAACTCTGGCTTAATGACAGATACTTTTTTCTTATCGAAGATTTTCTATTAAGTTCAAAATGCCAAACCACCGTCCCATACGGGTTTCAGATCTAGTGATCGCATCGCAAAAATAAATAAAGTTGAGATGAGTGTGATGGGTTGAAGGTGATGCCTCAGCTTCTGCCTCAGA
Source organism: Aetokthonos hydrillicola CCALA 1050 (assembly GCF_017591665.1). Lineage (GTDB taxonomy): Bacteria > Cyanobacteriota > Cyanobacteriia > Cyanobacteriales > Nostocaceae > Aetokthonos > Aetokthonos hydrillicola. The sequence continues at coordinate 4,461 of NZ_JAAKGC010000067.1, forward strand.
ACGATAACAACCGATGTAATGATTTATTTTCAACGTCGAGAACAGTTCTTTTATATCCAGTTGTTTAAACCGCTACAGCTAGAAGTTTCCAACAGCATTTCTCTTTGTATTCTTCTAGAGAACTTTAACGGGGAAAATCAGGGTCACGGTAAAGCCTTGTTAAGTTATTATAACTGTTAACAAATTCAGGGTGCTTTTTTCCTACCAGGGTTTGGAAAATTCTTAATGCCTTCATAAACCAAGTTTCGGCTTCGATATATTGCTTTTGAGAGTGACATATACTTCCCAGATTATTATAGCTAATTGCACTGCTAAAATGTTCTTCTCCGAACAACTTTAGTCTAAGTTTCAACCCTATTAAATAATAGTTTTCGGCATCGTTGTAGCGCCCTTGATTTTGGTACAGTACTGCCAAATTATCGTAACTGTTGGCAGTTTCAGTGTGTTCTTCTCCCAATAGTTTTAGTCTAAGCTTCAGCACCATAAAATAATAGTTTTCCGCTTCGTTGTAGCGACCATTGTCACGGTACATTATAGCCATATTGTTGTATGTGATGACCACATAAGAGTGTTCTTCTCCTAGCAGTTCTTGCGTGAGTTCTAAAGCCTTAAGATACAAGCTTTCAGCTTCATTGTAGCGCTCCTGAGCATGGATCACTTCTGCGAGATTGTTATAAGCGGCAGCGGTATCAAGGTGTTTCTCTCCCAGAAATTTTTGGCTAAGTTCCAGCGACTTTGAAAACCATTTTTCAGCTTCACGGCAACGTCCTTGGTCTCTATACAGTCCTGCCAGATCGCTGTAATTTTTGGCAATATTAGGATGTTCTTCTCCTAGCAGTTCTTGCGTGAGTTCTAAAGCCTTAAGATACAAGCTTTCAGCTTCATTGTAGCGCTCCTGAGCATGGATCACTCCTGCGAGATTGCTATAAGCGGCAGCGATATCAACGTGTTTCTCTCCAAGCAGTTTTTGCCTGAGTTCAAGTACCCTCAGATACCAGGTTTCAGCTTCGCTGTAGCGTTCTTGTTCATAGTATATTCTCGCCAGATTATTGTAAAAGGTAACAGTGTTGGGATGGTATTGTCCCGGTGGTTCTTGCCTGAATTCAAGTGATTTAAGACACCAAGTTTCAGCTTCGTTGTATCGTCTCTTGTAACGGTACAGTACCGCCAGATTGTTGTAACTGGTGGCGATATCAATGTGGTTCTCTCCAAGTAGTTTTTGCCTGAGTTCAAGTACCCTCAGATACCAGATTTCAGCTTCGCTGTAGCGTCCTTGGTCACAGTACAAATTTGCCAGATTGTTGTAAATGGTTGCGGTAGCAGGATGTTCTTCTCCTAGCAGTTTTTGCGCGAGATCTAATGCTCTCAGATACTTGGTTTCAGCTTCGCTATAACGTCCTTGGACACGGTACAATCCTGCTAAATTGTTGTAACTGTGGGCAAGATCAGGATGTTCTTCTCCCCACAGTTGTTTCCTAATTTCTAATACTCTTAGATAGTTAGTTTCAGCTTCGCTGTAGCGTCTTTGGTCACAGTACAGTCCAGCAAGATTGTTGTAAACGGTGGCTGTGGCGGGATGTTCTTCTCCCAATATTTGTTGCGAAAGTTCTAATGCTTTGAGATAATTGGTTTCAGCTTCGCTATAGTGTCCTTGGTCATAATACAGTCCAGCAAGATTGTTGTAAACGGTGGCTGTGGCGGGATGTTCTTCTCCTAACAGTTGTTTCCTAATTTTTAATGCTTTCAGAAAGTTGGTTTCAGCTTCGCTGTAGCGTCCTTGGTCATGGTACAGTGAAGCCAGAGTGTTGTAACTAGTGGCTGTGTCGGGATGTTCTTCTCCTAACAGTTGTTTCTTTATTTCTAAGGCTTTCAAAAAGGTGGTTTCAGCTTCGCTGTAGCGTCCTTGATCACGGTAAAGTTTTGCCAGATTGTTATAACTAGCGGCGACAAGAGGATGTTTTTCTCCGAGCAGTTTTTTCAAAAGCTTTAATACTTTCAGATACTTGGTTTCAGCTTCACTGTAGCGTCCTTGATCACAGTGCAGCCCTGCAAGATTGTTGTAACAGGTGGCTGTGTCGGGATGTTCTTCTCCTAACAGTTGTTTCCTGATTTCTAAGGCTTTCAAAAAGGTGGTTTCAGCTTCGTTGTAGCGTCCTTGGTCACGGTACAATGAAGCTAGATTGGTGTAACTGTTGGCTGTGTCAGGATGTTCTCCTAACAGTTGTTGCGAAAGTTCTAATGCTTTCAGACAATTGGTCTCAGCTTCGCTGTAGCGTCCTTGATCATGGTAAAGTTTTGCCAGATTGTGGTAACTGGCGGCTGTGTCGGGATGTTCTTCTCCTAACAGTTGTTGCGAAAGTTCTAATGCTTTCAGACAATTGGTCTCAGCTTCGCTGTAGCGTCCTTGGTCACAGTACAGTACAGCCAAATTGTGGTAACTAGTGGCTGTGATGGGATGTTCTTCTCCTAACAGTTGTTGCGAAAGTTCTAATGCTTTGAGATAATTAGTTTCAGCTTCGCTGTAGCGTCCTTGATTCAGGTATAGTGTAGCCAGATTGTTATGACTGATGGCTATATCAGGATGTTCTGCTCCCAAACGTGATCGCACTATATTTAAACATTGCTCATACAAAGGTTCTGCTAATACGTACAAACCTTGCTCTTGATAGAACCTAGCCGGTCCATTAAAGAAATTAATTAAATTATCATCTTTGATTCTAGCTGTGTGTTTTAGTGCAACCTCGGCTAAGTGTGGTATAATACTTTTTACAGAGTTTATTATTTCTTGGGTAATTAAATTGGGAATTACCTTAGCGATCTCCACAAAAGTTTCTACGAAAGCCTCTTTTATTTTGTCGGCTTGTTCTGGTACTTCAAGTAGTTTTAAGTGGAAAAACTCTCTTATTAATGTATGAATAATAATATAATCTTGTGGATCTTCTAACCATTTTATCAAATGGCGATCATAAAGCTGCTGATTTGCATCATCCAACTTTTCCCAATTTAATTTTTTCGCTGTTGTTTCTACCCATTCCCAAGCAAAAATATCTGGCGCGAACAGACTTAGTAACGTACCCACATTTCTTGCAGGGGGCTCAAGTTGTTCCCAACTCAACTCAAACGCAGCTTTCACTCCTTTCTGTGCCGTACTAAACGATTTTTGTAATGTTTTATCCTCTGGGTTGATAGATTCTTCTTTTAATCGCTGGTCTTCCAATCGCCGTAACATTTCCTCCAATTTAAAACTAGGACGTTGTTTCACAATATACCGTCCAACCAGTTCTATCCCTAAAGGGAGGTATCCCAACCACTCACATAATTTTCGAGCGGTTTCTGGCTCTTTTTTAACTCGATTATCTCCGATCAATGCTGTCAAAAGCTTTAAGGCTTGTTCGGGTAATAAAACATCTAAAGGAATGTCTATAATGTTTGGTTCATAAAGTCGTAGTCTTGTTGTCATCAATACCCGAAAGCGGTTTATTTTGGGGAAAAAGGGACTACAGCTATCAAAATCTGTAACATCGTCCAAAACTATAAGTACTAATCCCTCTGGTGGATGCCAATTTTGCCAACACCACTCCACCTTTTCTTCAACACTCATTAACCTTCCACTTTTGTCTTTTTTAGGAACGTTCAGGTGCTTGGCGGCCTGAATAATATTAGAAGCTAAATTTGATCCACTTGCATTCAACCAGAAGATGCCGCCTGGGTAATCAGCCTCATGCTCGCGAGCAAATTGAATTGCTAATTCAGTTTTTCCAACTCCTCCCATGCCAGCTACCGCAGAGATCACTACTTTAGATGATTCCTGGAATGCCTCGTCTATCGTGTTTAATTCTTGCTCTCTTCCAACGAAATTAGCAGAACCATGATGAGCTAAGTTTTGTATGGGGTTTATAGAGCGATCGCTCTGGGGTACATCACCAGCTTGCTCTTCTTCTGGAATAGGCAGTCCGGCTATTTCCCACCATTTAAGACCCAATTTAATGCAAATAGCTTTAAAATTCCTAGTGTCTATAGGTACCCCTTGAAAAAACTTGTTAATCGTACCTTCGCTTAAGGGGATTTGTTCAGCTAGTTCCTTTTTTTGAATGCCTTTTGATTTAAGAGTTTCTATAGCTTTATCTATTCCAGCGTTACATGCATTGATGCTTCGTGTACTCGCCATATATTGATAAAAGAAATTGAAATGTAAAGTTCACCCACAGTACTTTGATTGTTGATGGGTTTTTAAATTATACAACTTAAAAACATTTTTATTGAAATCCGGTTTTGGTATGTTGTAGTAATTATAGAGAAAATATTACATTTCAGCGAAAACATTAAAATGTTTGTCTGTATTATTATTAATATTTGTGTTTTTTAATTAAAATATATTAATTATAGGGTTCGTTCTCTATCGCTCTTCAAGGAATCCCAGAAATAGAAAGCTTATGATATGTCAGGTAGTCTTGCTTCAGTTCTAGAAAAAATCTAAGAAACTCACAAAATAGATAGCTCTACTTTCAAAACTGTCCAATATATCTATGATCGCAAAGGGACAGCTTTGAATGTTGTAGCTCAACAATGTCTAGACAATAAAAATCGCTCTCTTTGACTGATCACTAGCTCAATGTTCACTCTCCTGGCATAATTACCCAGCGATTCTAAGCAGCTGTCCTCAATGAGGATCGATACGTCGTTCTCCACTTATCGAGTATTAGAATTGATTGCCGCTACAAGGGGAAAAATATACTTTAAAATTAGATTTTTGCGAGCTCATCTTTACACTTAAGTGTTTCAGGATGGTATTCTCCTAGCTTATTTTCATAAATTTTCAACGCTTGTAGGTAGTAATGTTTCGCCTGATCACGTTGATCTTGAGATGCATAAACGCTTGCTATACCTTCTAAACTTTGACCTACGTGAGGATGGTCATTCCCCAACAACGACTCTCGCATTTCTAATGATCTCTCAAATAGGGTCAGGGCCTCTTCGTATTTTTTTTGACAAGCGCAAACATTTGCTAAATTGTAAATACTACCTGCGATCGAAGGGTGAGCTTTGTCGAAAAATTTTTCTTTAATATTTAAAGCTTCTTTATGCAATTCTTCTGATTCTCCATATTTCTCCTTATACTTATAGATTATCGCTAAGTTTGAAAGAGTTATTGCATATTCTAAATGTTTATCCCTAGCTAGAAACTTTTGTATTTCTAAAACTTGATTGAAAAGAGCTTGTGCAGCATCATATTTGCTTTGGTATAGAAGAACAGATGCCAAATTATTCAAGCTAGCTGCAACCTCTGGATGCTTATCGCCTAATATGGCCTTTCTTTGTTCTAAGGCTTGTTCATAAAGTTTCTGAGCCTCACTGTACTGCCCTAAACGTATATACACGCCTGCTAGATTATTTAGAGTGTTTGATGTATCGATATCTTGCTTGTCAACAAAAGATTCTTCAATTTTTAGTGCTTGTTCATAACGTACTCGGGCTTCTGCATATTTTCCTTGAGCAGTAAAGTCTAAAGCGAGATTGCCGAGGATCGTTGCGTATTCAAGGTGTTGATTACCTAGCTTTTGTTCTTGTATTTCTAAGGCTTCTTGGTGAATTAATTGTGCTTTTTTATATTGTCCTTGCGCATAGTAAACATTTCCTAAACTGCCTAATATATCTGCAACCTTGGCGTCTATATGTCCAACATCAAGCCTTAATTTTGATAATATGTATTCTAAAATATTTACAGAGCGAGAATACTGTCCTTGCAATTGATGAATTTTCGCCAAATAATGGCGACTGTCTGTCACAACAGGGTGATCGTCGCCCAAGCGTGATCCCATCACTGATAAACTTTGTTCAAGTAAAGGTTGGGCTAACGCATATAAACCCTGTCCCTCATAAAATCGTGCTAACCCTATAAAAACGTGGGTTAAATCTTCATCGTTAACTGCGCCAATAAGTCTTTCTTTTAATTCAGTCAAATGCGGCATGTCATCTTTTACCGACTGAATTAACTTTAAAGTTGGCGCGCGCGGAATTATTTTAGCGATCGCCACAAAATACTCTACAAAAGCACCTTTAATATCATCGGCTTGTCCAGAACGTTCTAACTCCATACCCATGAAGTCTCGAACTAAGGGATGAATGTTATAATAAGCGCCGTCTTTCTTCAACTTTTTAATAAAATGTAATCTATTAAGCTGTTTTTTTGCATTTTTGATATCGGTTACGGTCCAGCCGAGTGATTCACTTATGGATTCAACTGTATCCCAAGAAATTTCAACTGGGTCAAACAAACTCAGTAGCTGACCTATAAGCCTTGTTGCGGAATCAAATTTCTCCCAGCTCAACTTGAAGGCATCTTTTACATCTAACTGAGCGGGACTATCAGCGCCAGGGTCTTGGTTTCGCTCAAGAGCTTCATCATCAAGTCTATTCGCCTTTAGTTGTTCCAAGACTTCTGACAAAGAAATATCTTTTTCATATACTAAATAGTATCCTACTAATTCCAAGGCTAACGGGAGGTAACCCAAATTTTTGCACAATTCCTGCGCAGCTTGTGGTTCATCTTTTATGCGGTCATCTTTCTCAGTTAGAGTGTTAGACAAAAGTTCCAGCGCATCGTCTGGCGACAAAACATCTAGATTTATCTCTTCAATGGTACGAGGATCTAAATCTTGCAATCGTGTAGTTATTAAGACTCTGAAGCGTTTTTCTGTTGGCTTTGCTTCTTTATAAGTTTCCCAGCTTTCTTCGGTAAGATCATCTAATATCACTAGTGCCAGACCTTCTGGCGGTTTCCAGTTTCTCCAGAAATACTCAGCTTGTTGTTTGACAGTGAGGCGCTGCCCGCCAAACTCATCTGGTATTGTAATCCCTCTTCCTGGCGCATAAGCCTTTATTTTTGATATCATTGGCGCATCTCCAAGGGTTAACCAGCAGTATCCTCCTGGATAGTCAGCTTCATGTTCATTTGCATACTGTATTGCCACTTCTGTTTTACCAACGCCTGCAAGTCCACAAACCGCAGATATAGCAACACAGTTTTTTTATCTAGCGCTTGATGGATTGCTGCTAACGTGTCTCGACGACCTGTAAAATTTTTAGAACCCACATAGTCGGTGGCATATGAGGGGCGATCGCTTTGGAGTGCTTCACTAACTAGCTCTTCTTGTGGTATGGGCAGTCCGGCTATCTCCTGCCAAATAAGACCCAATTTACTGCAAATAGCTTTAAAATTCCTAATGTCTATAGTACCCCCTTGAAAAAATTTGTTAATTGTACCTTCGCTTAGGGGTATATTTTCAGCTAGCTGCTTTTTTTGAATGCCTTGTAATTTAAGAGTTTCTTTGGCTTTGTCTATTCCAGGGTGACATGCCTTGATACTTCGAGTACTAGCCATAGGTTAATAAAGGAAATGAGAACGACAAGTTCACCCACAGCATTTTTAATTCTTGATGGGTTTTTAAATTATACAACTTAAAATTATTTTCTAAAAACCTTGTCGTGGGAGCCGTTTAGGGATTCAAGGTAAAAACTTATATTTGTGCAAATAACTGTAATATTTTTCTTTACTATTATTAATATTTGTGTAATTTAATTAAAGTAGGTTAATTCTAAGACTAATCCTTTATTGCGCTTCAAGGAATCTCAGAATAAGAAAGCTTATGATATGTCGGGTAGTATTAGTTCAATCCAAGAAAGAATCTTGGAAAAGCATAAAGTAGATAGCGCTACCTTCAAAACGGTGCAATACGTATATGATCGCAAAGGAGCAAATCTGGATGCTGTAGCTCAGCAATGTCTAGACGATAATATTACTTTATCAAATATTACGAGAGTTGTTAACGCCACCCAAAGCTCAATATTTTCTTTGATAAAAGAAGAAGATGTTGAAGATCTCTCCGCGAGGAGTAAGCAAGAACTAGTAAAAATTTCTGATGAAAGAAATATACCTTTAACTACCAGAGAAAAACGAGATACTCGGTATTCAGGGTTGGACAGTTTTTCCAATTCCTCATTGAAACTAGATGGGCTTGATGAATACAACAAGATTAGAGAAAGTCTTCGTTGGATTAACTGCTTATGCGAATTCTACACGGGAGAATCTCTTCTCAATGAGAGCGGCTCTACAATACCACATACCCAAGAACAGCCCAGTCATATAATGCCTGAATCAGATCCTTTATATGAGTCATGGCTTGCAGGTTATCTTCAGTGCGATCTGAGTAGATAGCCCTCAGGCAGCCACTTCCAGTATCTTGCAGTTAAGTTATACCTATCTTGAATTAAGTTGAAATTGGGCAAAGCTAATTTTGTGGTTAGCTTGAAATAGATGAAATTCAGGATACAAACCTGAATAAATAATTATACGAAGCCAGCCTTACTTCCATTCGTGGGGGTAGTTATTACAAATCCCCCACCTCCCCTTGCAAACGCGATCGCTCATCTACACGATCGCCTGAAAATCCAACAATAAATTAGGAGAGCTATATGCTACACGCAGCGTCAATTTCCTTTGAAGCAATAACTAAATCAGAGCAAAAAAAATCTGCTAACAAGTATATAGATGCCCATAATGAGGCTTTGAACACTGCTGTTATATACAAAATTAAATCTGCTAGCAGATTATTTTCAGAACAAAAAGAAAATTTTCCATTCATTAATGTCGATACCGATTTTAATCCAATAAGGAGCAAAGATCTTTCTCATTACTATGGGTATTATTTATCTCAAATCACCACGAAAAAGAAGTCATTATTTTCAACCACAGTCGATGGAGATGATAGTCAACATGTGATCGACTTGATTCTCGAAAACCTTCAGGACAATTTTTACTTGACTCCGGATAAGCCAATTTCTCCAAACGTCACAATTCATAGTTTAACTGTCACTATGTGTATCAAGATTTTGGATATTCCATTTGCGCAAACTGTGCAGCCAGCTTCATTTATAAGTGATATTAAACCCAAACTAACCCACCGTACATGTAATCACACTTCAGATCAATCATTGGAGTCTTGGCGCAATGCGGTCAGCAAAGCCTATAATTTATCACCAGTGGAATCTGCATACGTATTTTTTAAGCCGTATTGCAACCCGCAAGATACTACGTCAAAAAGGATAGCTGAAGCTATAGCGATGAGGAGTACTCGTAAATAAAGCGGGGAGAGTGATCACATCCGCAAGCGCGATCGCTCACCTTTACAAAATACTGGCAATGTCAATCCTTTGTACATTTTAACATACCTTAGCTTCGGTGCTAACAAAACTTCAAACGCACGTATAGTCCACGTGCTGGGGGAATTCATCATGAATACCCTCAGCCGCTGCCTGGAAACGCGACCGCCTTTACAAGCGATCGCACTACAATCTATCCCCAATAAATAGTCATGAGTATTTTTCTGATTGTTGAAAATGTTGAATATCAGCAAATATACACTGATGCAGCGTATAGTGGTTATGAAATCGACAAACTATGGGAAACCGACTTACTTAATCATCTAAGCTTCATCTGTATTGACCCTCGAATAAACCTAGAGCCTAATTTAGATATAGAAAACGAGATTGTTTCGATCACCAAGGATAGATCTCGTTCCCGAAACAGAATCTTTGATGTCATGTGGAAAATCCGAGTCACAACCAAGGCGCGATTATTAATAGATGCACCATCTATGGAACAAGCGGAGAGTACCGCAGAATCGTGGCTTGGTCAAACCATTGCAATTGTTCCTTCAGACGAAAAGCTTATTTTCAGATTTAACCCTGATGACCTGAAGCTCAATTTTCATCTTTCTGACATTGAGCAGCTACCAAGTAAGGCTGACTCATTTAGGTTGGAAGAAGAGGAAATATTATGTCCCCTTCTATGCCCATTTTGTAGTCACAAAAGTAGATGTAGCTGTGACTTTGATAATCAGATGGAGAAAAATCGAGAGTACATTGAAAAAAGTTATGGCTTAAATCATGAAGAGGCGTTTTTTACCTTTCATAGTCCTGCTGGCACTTTGCACAACCGTCTCGGCAATATAGTCAAATACTTGTAACCCCATCATGACTACAGTGGTTCAAACAAAGCTATTTTGCAAGGGCATCAAAAGAATGAGCAAGCGTCCTTACAAATTGGACAAATTGGATCAAGTCCTTGACAAGCTAAAAAAGGGAGTTCAGTTGCCAAGGTCTAACTGCAACCATCCTCTACTGGGATACAAAAACCTTTTTGATGTCCATATATATGGAGACTGGATTCTTTTGTACCAAAAAGAACTCGGCGTGCTGCGTCTTGTCGCAACCGGAACTCACGCTGATATTTTTGGGTGAATTGAGTGCGATCGCTCATCCTTGAAAGGGGGCGATCGCTCTTCATCAGTCGAAAATTTAGCTTAACCAGTTGTTGCTCTGCAAACGGCGACTAAGCTCAGCATATTGCCTGTACATTAGACAGCAAACTCAACAAATACTACATATTTGTTAACTCCCTCCCCTATCATGGACAAAGCCGTAACGCCATCAGATTGGAAGTCATATTCAAGAAATGTGTCCTGTAATATATCAAAACGTTCCAAGTCTTTTCCGAACGTTCTTTCCATAAAACCAGCAAAAATTCTTATATTCCACCAATCATCCTGGGTCATTTCTGCTCCACACCTAAACTTTTCCATAGCTTGGATAGCTTTCTCAGTAAAGACTTTATCCATTTGAAAATTTTGTTTACAGTAATCGTTAAGTTTACTGATCGAGTTCAATTCGGATATGTCTTTAATCCCATTTTCGTCATGTACATAGTGCTCATCCTCAGACACGCAACCTATAACAGTGAAATATTCGTATCCAAAATTATCAGTGTTCTTTTGAAGAAAACAATCAACATCATTGCAAGCTTGTTGTGGACTCTCAGCGTTGATTACAATGAAATGTAAAACGTGCATAAAATCACCTCTTTTTACAACAATCGGCAAATTAGCAATAACTTTCAGCATTCCAAAATGATGTTTATCGGAATGTAAGGGACGAGTTTAATTCGCAAATATCGAAAAACTCTCCAAACAAGGCAGCAGCGCACAAGTTATTGAAATGAAGCCCAATATCAGAGATTCGAAAAATAAATATGTGATATTACTTACGTTTTTGATAACTTAAGGTTAGACTGAAGTACTTGTTAATATTGTGTTGGTTACTGTCTATAGGCTACAAATTAATTCACAACATTTCTGGATGCGATCGCTAACCAAAAAACTATCTACGTATTTCGACTTTTTATGCAAACGGTCTAAAATTCAAATTTATGCGTACTTACGAGGTTTTTGATTTTGGAAGCTGATGCAAGAACTGCTCTTGAAATCCTGGCTTCTCGCATTTTTGGGGAAGCAGTAACATTTCTAGTAATATTCTTGCTCAATTTGTAAACTTTATGTCTGTGGATCGCCTAACTGTGGTGGGTAAGCTCTACATGTCAATAACATTGACCCACAATCAAGCACCAAAGACGCTCTAATTCTAACCATAACATTAACAATATTCGCGCAATGCTGACTAATTTTCTGGATCGTTGACTCCATCTCACGTACTGTGATTTCACCACTTACTGGGCATTTCAGGCCACCTACGAAACTGTTTATATACCTTTCAAGATTGTACACTTCCAAATGCTTATCTTTAGGTTTATATCTAATCTCTATATAACTTCCTGGCTGAGGATTCTTGGAAACAGGGCAACAAGCGGGGAGATCGAGTTTGTGGGTCTGAAAAACAGGCACAGAAGAGAACTGGTTGGGCATGAACAAAGGTAGTGGCATTTGTTTAATCTCATTTGAGTAAAAATTTTGCAATTTCAGTCTTTTAAAAAGCTTTATCTAACCCCATTCCCAAGTCTTCTTGAAAATTTGAGTCACAATATGATGAGAGCCTTTTTTTGAATTAATAGCGCTTTCAACAAGTGGTAATTGGTCTGGGGAAACATGATACGAAATCGTCTTCCACTTGCCGCTTACTTTCACCTTAAATCGATATTGTGTTGTTTGAACTTTACGTTCTTTATCTCTATAAAAATTGTATAGTGTGCCGCTAGGTTCCTTAAAGTCTTGATAGTTATTGCCTCGTTTTTTGATTCGAGTGATTGATGCATTGATACGAGCGATCGCCTGATAACAAGCCTGCTCTTGCTCTTGTGTATTGCTCGTTCGCAGATACGATTCGTAAATTAGCTTCTCATACTCCAGATTTGTAATCGGATCGTTGCTTCCCTTGTATTTTTCACTGCTCCTCCCCTTGGATAAACCAGCGGCAGCACTATCGGCGCTGAAAAGTAGTTCTTGAATTTCAGGAACACCCAGCGCTTCTTTCTTCAGTCCAAAACCATGTAGCTGAAGATCAGGCCGCTCACCTTTAATCGCCTGCAATACTTCCAAGATGGCGCGAGGGTTGCCATTGCGCTTGCACACGCTGCCCACGCCCACCCACATACCAGGTAGGAGGCGATCACCATATAATTTGATGCACTGTACGTATTCTTCTGGCTCGTAGCCTTGAAGAACAGGCATCAAGTATATGCCAGAGTCTTCGAGAAGAAGGAGCAGTTCATCGTAGCGGGCGATCGTCTTTTGTTGTTGCTGGGCTACAGTGGTATTGTTCAGTTCAAGAACAGCCTTCTCACACATATAGTCTTGGGTAACTCCTGCAAGCAGGTTAGTTAATCCAGCCCACTTCCTAAGATGTGCAGCGTATTCTTCGGCGGGTAAGTGTCCATCGAATTGAGGGAAAAATCCTGATTCACGAGCAAATGCCGCTGAATCGATAACAAGGCGTTTATGCTCGAAGCTAGACAATCTATTACGCTTACCCGTAAGGCGATTGATACTGACGAGACAAAATTCAAATTCGCCACAACCAGACCTGCCATTTGTGGGCTGATGAAAACCATTGATAAAGATGGGTTTTCCTAGTACTAAAGGTATGATTTCTGGGATGCGAGCGCCTGTGTAAGGCTGAACATATTGAGTAAGTAAAGGTTTTGGTTCTGATACACCAAGTTCATTTTGGTTTGGTGTATCAGAAAAAAAGCGTGTTTCTAACCTGGATGCTGTTAAATTAAGTTGCATTGTTTTGGGAGTAAAAAATACGACGATTAACGCATGAAACGATTAAATATGCGTTTCTGTTGCAGCGTTTACTTAAGAAAGATTATTTGCACTTAAACAAAATTTGGAATTGAAAATTGAGGCAAGTAAAACCCCTGGCGGAGAGCGGGGCGGGGATTTGGGAAGCGCTTCGCTTTCAGCCGCTTGATAACCCCTGCCCTGGAGAGTGCATTCTAGGAATTCCCGATCAGCGATCGCCAGGGCAGAGGTTGTCGCGTCTAAATTCCCAAATCCCCTTGAGTCTAAAAAAAACTAAGCTTTCTTTGTTATCGCGCGATATCCTAATAGTTATCGTCAATGACTTTATTAAGCTTAAGTTTAAGCACTGACTTACACATAAGTTAACTGATCTTAAAGGGGAGATATTCTCACCAAATAATTGGAAGTTGAGTATTTCCAGCAAAATAAATCCGTCCTGGAAAAGCCGATAAAATGCTCAAGGCTATTTGCAGGTCATGGGTAATCTCAGGGGGACAATTGTTTATCTTATGTATTAAATCCTCAAAATCCTTGCTAGATAATTTAGTGGCTGTATCATCACGATGTTGTCTCAGTACTTTAGAGAAACATTCTGCTCTCCAGTCTTCTTTGTTATTCACCTCAATTAAAAAGTTTAACTGAGTTTCTGAGAATGGGCAGTAATTCATAATAAGCTTTCTTCTTATTGAATCAGTGAACAGTGCATCTTATGCAATGATTTGCATTTTTGAAGGGCGATCGCTTTTAGTTTGTAGTAGAAATTTTGCCGCTTCAGTGAACAGTGCTGTCCTAACTGATAGTGAAATCAGGACAGTTTTCATCTTGCCAGCCGTAAGGATGAATTGCACACACTAACGTATTTCCTCCATAAGCCTGCCCGTGAAAATTCTGGCAATTCTGACAATGAGAGTAGAGACTCTTTGATTTTATGTTTGACGCAGTTGATAATTGTGTAATTGGTTGGCGATCGCTCTTTTTATCAAAGTAATCCATAAAAACTGCACAAGCACAAAAGGCAACAGATCCTCCAATCAGTAAACAAAAGCTCTCTCTTTGAACATGGGTGATATCGGACTGAATTGATTCAAGTTTTTTACCCGCAAAAATTATGGTATTTGCAACAAGTGTTACGGTTATACCTATAAAGGCTATGCTCATTAAGAAAACGCAAACGACTCCAATAGCTGTTAACAATGACCTTAATTTTGTATTCATGATGCAAAACCCAAACTCACTTCAAATGATAATGACCTTCTGCTAGAAAAGTCGATGCTTTAAATTTCACTTGGATTAATGCACCATAGAATGGATTTAGTTTACATAATGGCGGAATGTGGATCGCTTTATTCCCTACGATAAATGTCTGTTCAAAAGGACAGGAGTCAGGGATAACTCGACAAATAATTTGAGCTATTTGTATTTTGAAAGACAGCCTGAAACTTGTGATTAGTGTGACAGATATTGATGGTTTCATAATGTTTGAAGTTTGTTTATGATAATTAAGCGATCGCCTTGGTTTGACGGTCTACATTTCTCTGCCAAAATTTATTAGAACCAGGGCTTTGAAGATTTCCGCAGCGCATTGTGGTACAACTGCGTTTCCCAAGGCTTTTAACTGTTCTTTGTTTTCCCTACGGATGCTCTGGTATTCTGCGTAGAGTTGGCGATATTCTGCCTGCTCTTCTGGCGCAAGGCTTCTAATTTCTTCACGACTAAGGCGAGGGAAGCTGGGGATTGTTGCGAATTCAAGCTGCTCTTCAAGCTGTTGGTGTCGCAGCAAGTATTTGTCCAGTTCGTTGGAAAGCCCATCATGGCTTCCACAAAGCGTGGATTCAGGGAACATTGTGGAGACACCCCTATCGTGTACCCTAGAGACGCTCCGCTCTTTGCTGGTGTGCGCCAATTGTCTTTGGCATCGATCGCAGCTGGTGTCGGCAATCGCTTTTTGGCAAGAGCAGTTGCAAGATGTAACGTTTGACCTTTTTTGTGGGCGATCATCCCTGGGTGTTCCCCATCTATCGCTTTCGGAGTAGGCAATAATCCAGATTCGTTTGCGCAAGTGGACGGCTCCCACTGCGGCAGCGGAATAAATTCCCCAGAGACACACATACCCCATCTCGGTAAAGCGCCGGATGATTTTACGGAAGAATTCTCCTTTTTCAGCACTGAGAAGTCCTGGCACATTTTCCAGTACTGCCCACCGAGGATGTACATCTTCCAAGATTCTGAAAAATTCATCAAAAAGGTTTCTTGGATCTTGGGATGCTTTTCGCTTCCCAGCCAAGCTAAAGGGAGGGCAGGGGAGTCCGGCAACGATGCCGTCAATAGTTGATATTCCGAGGTGTCGAAGGGTGTTGGCTGATACATCTTTAATATCGGGGATAATCGGCACATTTCTAAAACGTTCAGCGAGTATCTGTTGGCAGAAGGGGTTTATTTCAGAAAAGGCAACTGTTTCAAACCCTCCTGCGATTTGCATCCCTAGAGTCATCCCCCCAACGCCAGCGCATAGTTCCAGGACTTTTTGTGGGTAGGTGACGGCGGGTTTACGCTGTCAGAAGGTCAATACTTTAATATCTGACCGGCTTGTAGCAACAATCGTCTGATTTTCGGGTGTTACAAACTTCCAAATTTCATCTTCCTGACTACCAAATTCCCTAACGGACTGATATTTACAGCCCCGAATCGGCTGTGCCATTAGACCTTGTGAAATATCCTTCACTTCAAAAGCTAACAGTTCAAAGGTGCTTTCCAGTAGATTGAATGGAACCCAGTCAACGGCATGGGTTTTGAGAGCTTCTTCGTTCTGCTCAATATATTGGATGAGGAACTCTTGAACCTTTTTGCTCTCTTCGGGCGAACACTTTTCAAGCAGTTCAGTTAGTGACTGGCGATCGCCCTTGACTTCCCTTTCAATATCACTCCAACTCGTAGCCGCTTCGAGAATAACTTGCGGGGATTTCACTTCCTGAGTTTTTTCAAATTCACTATATGGTTTCCAGATATATCCCGATTCCCCATCATCGATATACGCCCCTAATCTTGTAAGGCGAACAATGTTGCTGGGGAAGGTTATTTCATCGACTTTGTATTGAACAGAATCACCCACACTAAGCCCATATTCTGTGAAAATATCTTCAGCAAGTTTGGCTTGTAGCGTTGTTCCTTCTTCATTGGAAATTGGATGCAGGTGGATGGCATAAATGTCCGTCCATGCGGTCTTATCTAATCGAGAGACTCTGTGAACAGTAGTCCCTTCATCCAGTAGTTCTACTATCTCGCCTTCCCATCCATCTCCTGTGTTTCCAACTTCTAATAATTTTATTTGCTCTGTTTCCGTGATTTGAGAAGGAGTTAGTGAGGCATCAGATTCTTGATAAGTGGTGGGGCTTACTTCTTCAACTACATCGGCTTGGTCTGGTGTTTCCGGCAGCACTTGCTCTGCTGTGTCTTCCAGTGGTTTTTGCTCATCGTCGTTTAGTGGACGGGGGCAGAAACAACCGTATAAATCAGGTAAAGTGTGTTTTTTGACTTTCTTTTCGCCTGAATACTTGAGATTTATAATTCCGGCTTTTGTAACCTTGCTAACTGTTGCTGAGGGTTTGTCATTCCAATGCAATGTGTCGTTTACATTGGGGTAGGCGATCGCGCTTTGCGGGCAGCGCTTCGCTATCGCCTCATGTTCTATGGAGTAGGGGAGGGGAATTACTGCCTGATTCTCTGTAGATTCATTGCGATCGCCTGATAGGTTAGGGGAGGGGCGATCGCTAAGATCTTCTGGAGCTATACTCTGTGCTTGAGTCTCAACGTGATTGTCTAATTCTGCCTGGGCTATATCTTGCTCACATGGTTCTTGGGTTTCATCTGTGAGTTCATTCCCTAAATCCTTCTGTTGAACTTCATCCACATTTGTTAAATCAAGGAATGAAGTTTCTGTTTCAGGATTGATGCCAAATGATGATGCCAAACTTAAACGTGCTTGGATGGACTCCATCAGCCACTGTGTAGGATGGGTTCCATGACCTTCAAAGTCCTGCTCAATTTGATTTGCTTGTTCTCCACTGGGTATCTCAATACATAGATCGCCACCACCAGCCTTGCGGCGACCAATGCGTCGCACAGGTTTTTTCTCTTTTGGCACTGGAGGGATGCGAAGATCCTTCATTTTTTGGGCAACGGATTGCTGAGTGTCTTCATAAGTAATCGCGTCTAATGCAGGCTCTAAATTTTTTGCTCGCAACTGGATCAGCATATGAATGCTAAGTCTTTCGGCTGCCTGTGAAGGGATCTCGTCTGCTACCTCTGCCATTTGAATAAGCTTATTCGCCTGCTTAATGTCTATATCAGCAGCTTCGAGCATTTCCTTATAACGCTTTGGGCTGGTTCCTTTTACATCCCCAAATGTTCTACCAATGTCTATCAGAATATTGGTTGCTGTTGGCCAAGAGGCGATCGCTCTATGAATTCTCTCTACATCGCTTAATCCGGTTTCTTGGGTTTGGTAGGGAGGGGCAGTTGCTGTGGTTGGGCGATCTTGTAGGGTGGTGGACATGTTATGATCTCTCCTGAGTTTTAATGCGTCGCTCTAAATTGACAGTTAGAGCGTTTTTTTGATTAACTACAATTAGGCTTTGCATTTAATTTCTTATTGTATCGCAATTATCTAAAAGTTGCGCGAAACAATGTAAACTTTCACGCCGCTTCTGCGGTTTCTTTGTTGATTTGGTGTATGACCGCGATTTTGAGGGCATAAGCTAGAGCAAGCTTGTGATGATGCGGTATACCGGAAAAATTAATGTCGGCTCCCCATTTCCTCACGCTCGAAGCACACACACCTAAAACCTGGGCTAGAAGTTTGACGCACTTGCGTCTATAGGATGCATGGACTTCATGATTATTTATTTCGGTGGCACTTAGGTGGTTAATGCCGAACCAGATTCGGCAGAATTTTCGGGGCTCAATTCCTTCGTCGGGCAAGAATGATGTTTCAAGCATGGTTCTTTCCTTGCGAAAATTGCGCATATTTTTATATTAGATTCTATTAGATGTTTTTAGAATCTAATAGAGATTTCGTAATGTTTGTTTACAAAAAGAGCTGAAATAGCTAATCAGTCGTTAAACTGAGAGGAAAACATCCATTAGAGTAAGTGTGAATCTATGTGATGGCTGGAAAGCAATCAGATTATAAAAGACCGCGTGTAATTTTCATGTGTTCAACAGGGACCAAGGAGGCATTACTAAAGTTGGCGAAGCGGGAAAAGCGAACCCTCAGTAACTTAATTGAGCGCATTGTTGACGATGCCTTAGCTAATGACCAAGTAAGCCTTGAAGGAAAGGCAACAAAAAATATCTCAGGCGACCCTGGTGGACTTGCACTTACTTTTTTAAATAAAATTTTTAGTGGTAAACCCCCTACAGATATTGAGCGAGAATCTTTGGCAAACAGTTTAGGAATAGATCTAAGTAAGGTAGACGCCTTAGTGGATCGAGTACTGACAGAAAGTAAATGACTTGGGTTAACAAATTAATTTGTGATCGCGTTGAGGACCTCGTTAATGTCCCCAGCGCTTTTTCATTTGCTTAATCCCAGCAGCATGATCTGAGAAATAATCCCCACAAGCGAAAGTTTCTTTCATCATCATAGTTACTATTCATTGCAGTGTTCAACACAGCACTGCCACATTTAACAATAGTTAACGAAAATTGCAGCTAATTAGCGTTCAAGATACACTAAGAGCTGTTTCCAGTAGAAAGCAATGGCAGCACGTAGATACAGAAGGCCACGATTAATGTTTGGCCTTGATGAACAAATTAAAGAGGAAATCGAGCAATGGGCGGAACGTGACGGGAGAACACTATCGAATTTGGTTGAGCAGATGGTTCTTGATTCCTACCACAGACGAAAGGCATCAGGGGCAACGTTCAGAAAACCATATCAAACAGAAACACCTGAAGACTTATCATCAAGTAAATTTTTGTTAATGCTCGCTTCTGGGGCAATCCCTAGCGATGAAGAGGTGATTGAAGCAGCCCGTGAAGCCAAGCTGGATGCTCACGCACTTTTGGCGCTGCGCGATCGCTGTTTCCCCCAACAACCCAACATTAAAACACCCCATGAACCTTGAAGAGCTATCAAAATTGAATATCGGATTTTCTAGGGACGCTTTGGTGCTGAACGTGCAAACCAAGGAAGAAGCTAAACAACTTCTTTACACGAAAGCTAAAGTTTTAGCAGTCTGGGCAAATAAGTTTGGGCGCAGAGAATTTCTGATAAATTTCCCTGGCTCCGGTAATTCGCCCTACCAAATTCCCGCGTCAATCGCAAAAAAATATATTAATAATGATATGAATAACTTGATCGTAATGCCTGGAATTCAGATCGCTGAGATGAAGCTATCATTGCCAATCCTACGGGTTTTTGGAGAGTTTCTCGAATACCCTGAGCGAAAATCTGGTTTAATTAGATTAAGCGATGAGAGGCAAATTGCTGTTTCAGAATCAAGCAGGGCATTATTTTGGGACTGGACTTTAGAAGATGCTGTCATGCAAAGGCGATCAAACTACTGGTACTTGCCAGATTTGGCCGAAGTAAAAAGACTTACTCAAATTAATTTGGAACCAGACAATCCTAACAGTAGGGTAGAATTTTCTTGGCGATGCCCAGGAGAAACTTGGCGAAGATATACAAACGAATATAGGCTTGTAACCGATGCCTACGGTACGGTGTATCAGGTTAGTACAAGTTTTGGTTATGAGGAAATATCGGCACCAGTAGTTTGAAAATCAACAACTGTAGAAGGATAGCCCTTGGCGGGCGGATGAATATAAAATGCCAACTTATGACCCATTGTTGGTAAAACCCCCAAGGTGGTGATGCTGCTCACAGCACCAAACCCAACTCGACATGCTAAATAGTGAAACTTATTCCCATCCCTATTACTGGGCTGCCTTCATCTCATCCGGTGATAGGACTGGACTTTAGTTGGGACAACAAGCTTTTAGCACACTTACATGCTTTCAGGATTGCTTTGTAACCCGAAGGCTGCCGTCCCAAACTCCATTTAAATAAAACCCAATTGCACGTATCGCCTCAAAATCTACAACGTCATGCACATAGGTAATAGCTGACCATTCCTTAAGCTCTAAATTTTCTTTCTGAACTACAGTTTCTTAGTGAACTTAGCCAAAAATATTATCTATTTACGTAAAAGACCTGCGGAATGTGAGTTTATACTAATAAGGGGTCAAATTTTACTGAAAACTGATTTATTGGCGTGTTTCCTTACTTATTCAGCATCAGCATTTACCATTCGCGCTCTCGCTAGGAGAAAATGAATACTCAACTAGCCGCAACTATTGAGCATTATGAAGCAGCGATTAAGCGTCTAAAAGAGGCAGGCTCTTCTATTAATGCTGAAACAATTCTACGAGTTTTGAATGCGCGAGACGCAGTACAGGCAGCTTTAAAGCAGCAAACTTTTATTCCTGCCAGTAATTTAATCAAATTAATCGAGTTAGATGGTGCTTTCAGGGATAGTGCAAAAGTAATTACCAAAGCCATCAATGATAAAACAGCCGAGCAATTAGCTTATTGGCGTGAGAGCGTCCAACCAAATGCAGAAGCTTGGTGGTGGAGATTGGACGCAGTAGCGCCTCACCCTTGGGATGTTTGGGATTGGTTGTGGAAAGCTCTAACCATTGCTGGTTGGACTGCCAACATCAGCTTATTGGTTAATATTGCTACTCGCTTTTTGGGAGGGGGAGTTGGGTTAATAGGAGCAGCAGCAGTTGTTTTACCCAGTATTTTAGCTTTACTACAGGTAAGTAGCGAACTTACCAAAACAGGTCAAGAAGGTTTAAAAAAATTACTGGATAACAGGATTCCCCAGCAATATCACCAAGAAGTAAAGCTTGCTTATACTCTGCTGATGTCTGGAGTGCTGGCCGTTTTTTGGTTGTCTTTACCTGCAATTTCTAACATCTACAACCACAATGGGCTAAAAAATTATGACAACAAGAGTTTAGGAAAAGCCGAACAAGATTACCAAAGGGCCATTTCCCTGAATGCCGATAATACCGAGGCTCATTATAATCTCGGTAATCTCTACGAAGATTGGCAAAATTGGGAAAAAGCCAAAAAAGAATACCAAATCGCAGTTGCAGGGGAATTACCAGAAGCTTACAACAACCTAGCTCGCTTGTACATTCGAGAGAAAAAATATCCCCAGGCTGCTTTTCTACTGACGAAAGGTCTTGAATTAACTAATACGCCAGATTTTAAAAAGCTGGAAGTTAGATACAGCTTGTTTAAAAACCTGGGATGGGCAAGGTTGGAACAAGGCAGGTATGAAGAAGCACAACGAAACCTGCAAGCAGCAATAGGTATTACTAACAACCCTGAAGCAATAGTGCAGAAGCATATCGATAACCTTGGTGCAGCACATTGCTTGTTAGCACAAGTTTTGCAAAAGCAAAAACAACCAACAGCACTCTCACATTGGCAAAAATGTTCTGATTTGGGTTCAAGCCGAAATCCCGATGAAGATACATGGTTACATCTAGGCAAGGTACAATTACGCAAAGGAGGGAAATGATGCGAATATTCCACAATACTAACTGGGTAGCTGTAATATCGCTCAGTCTAGTTTTAGTTCCTGTGGCAACACCTGGATTTAGTCAGCAACGTCAACAACATGGGCTTAATTTTATTTCTGAGATTAAAGGAAGTGTGGAAATGAAGAAACCCGAGTGGAAAAGCTACCAGCGAGCATACGGAGGTGAAACACTAAGCCCCTCAGATAAGTTGCGTTTGGCACAAGGCGCATCAGCGAAAGTTATTTGCGATAACTTGATGAGTTGGGATCTAAATTCTAAAGGTGAATTTGAGGTGTCAAAGGGTTGTCCATCAACAACAAGACAAGTTCTTAGACGACCAAATGCTAAAACCAGTCCGACTCGTGCTGGTAATGACCCCACAATTCCCTACCTTATCAGTCCGCGAAATTCCGCAATTTTGACTCGCCAGCCTACCTTCCGGTGGAATCCTGTAGAAACTGCAACCAGCTATCAAGTAAAAGTATTGGGACCTGATGTCAATTGGTCAACCCAAGTTAACCAGCCCCAAGTTGTTTATTCTAGCAAACAACCTCTTAAACCGGGGTCTCGTTATTGGGTAAACATTACAGCTAGTAATGGTGTCTCCAATGAGAAAGAAGAGGGACGTTTTCGAGGATTTTCTGTGCTGAATGATGCAGACACTAAACAGGTAAACGCTGAGATTGCACAGTTGCAGCAAGAGGCATTAAGCAATGAATCAAAAATGTTGGCTTTGGCACATTTGTATAGAAGCAATGACTTGAATGCTGACGCAATTGATTTATTAGAAGGATTAGTTAAAAAAGGCAGTCGCAGCACTGCTGTTTTCCAACTTTTAGGAAGCACTTACGAACAAGTAGGTTTAAATCAGTTGGCGAGAGAACGTTACTTAACGGCACTCCAACGAGCAAAGGCAGAAAGGAATCTGGCAGGACAAGCAATTATTCGAGCTAGCTTAGGAGAAGTAGATGTCAGCCTAGACCAATTAAAGCAAGCATTCCAGTGGTTCCAAGATGCTCAGGATAACTACCAGTTATTAGGCGATCAAAGACAGGTAGAGGAACTAAAGCAGAAAATGGATGACTTGAAGCGGAGGATTTCCTAATGAGAAAGTTGAGAGTTAAACAGGCGTTAATTTTGCTAAGTGTGTTGCTTATAGCTGGGCTATGGGTTTTGCAACCAGAGTTGATTGTTGGACAACAAACTCCTCCTGCATCAACTGCCCAGTCTGAAGAGTTAGCAGAAGCAGAACGGCTCTATCAGCAGGTAGAGCAACTATACAGCAAGGGTAGATATATTGAGGCGATTCCATTAGCAAATCGTGTAATAGATATTCTTAAGAAAGAACGAGAATCTAAAATTACTGATGTATCATCTGTTATTAGTACTTTAGCACTTCTGTATAAGAGTATCGGGCGCTACAGTGATGCAGAACCTCTTTATCTACAAGCTCTAGAAATGATGAAACGTTCGCAGGGAGATGAGCACCCATATGTAGTAATTGCTAAGAGTAATTTGGCTGCTTTGTACCAAGAGCAGGGACGCTACAGTGATGCAGAACCTCTTTATCTACAAGCTCTAGATATAATAAAACGCTTGCAAATAAAAGGTCATCCCGATTTACTAATTACCGATGTAATAAATACTTTTAGTAATCTAGCAACTTTATACAAAATTCAAGGACGTTATAAAGACGCTGAATCACGCTATTTGGATGCTGTAGAAATGACAAAACCTCTAATGACTAATAAAAAATATACGGATGATATATCAGTACTTTTCAACAATTTGGCAGATTTGTACCAAGATCGCGAATGTTACAAAGATGCTGAATCTCTCTATCTGCAAGCTTTAAATATGCAGAAAAAACTGTGGGGCGAATATCATCCTTTAGTGGCAACTATCATAGAGAATTTAGCCTCTTTGTACGAGAGTCAAGGACTAAATCAAGATACGGAAGCACGCTACTTGGAAGCTTTAAAAATAAGAAAAACCTTTTTACCGAAGAATCATATCGCTATTGCCACAACCCTCAATAATTTAGCTGGGTTTTATCAAAGCCAGAAGCGTTATGATGAAGCCGAAGCTTTATACTCTCAATCCTTAGAAATGATGAATTTTATACTAGGAAAAACCCATCCACATCTAGGAACAATTCTGATTAATTTTGCTAATTTTTATTGGGAAAAAGGTAATATAAATAAAGCAATCTCTCTCAGGCAAGAAGGACTACAAATACAAGAAGATAACCTTGTTTATAATCTCGCCACAGGTTTCGAGCGCCAAAAACGTGATTACATTGGCACAAACATTTTCGGAACTACCAACGCTAGCATCTCTCTACACCTAAATTCCGCACATCATAACCCAGATGCCGCACGTTTAGCCCTGACTACCATTTTTCAACGCAAAGGACGCATTTTAGATGTTCTCACCAATAGTCTACAAATCCTCCGCCAGCATGTTCAAGATTCAAAAACTCAGGAATTATTAACTGAACTTTCCGACACGTATAGTCAACTTGCAGCCTATGTTTACCAACAACTTGAAAAGCCTCCTCTTGAAGAAGATCGCAAACAATTAAATGATAAAGCAAAACAACTGGAAGATAAATTGAGTCGTCGTAGCTCAGAATTCCGTCAGCTATCCCAATCTTTCACATTGAGCTTAGAATCTATACAAAAATTAATTCCCCTTGATGCAGTTTTAATTGAACTGGTGCGATATGAACCTTTCAACCCGAAAGCAGCAGAAAAAAAACGTTTTGGCAAACCCCATTATGCTGCTTACGTCCTCGCTTCGAGTGGTGAACCTCAAGCTATAGACTTAGGAGAAGCTAAAGAAATAGCACAAACTTTAGAAATATTCCGTGAATCTCTGCGCGACTCTAGCACTTCTATTGAACAAGTTAAACACTCGGCACGCGATCTAGATAAACTTATCATGCAACCCGTCCGCAAGCTTTTAGGGAACAAGCGCCAAATCCTAGTTTGTCCCGATGGCGCACTTAACCTAATTCCCTTTGATGCCTTGGTCGATGAAAATAATCACTACCTAGTAGAAAACTATTCCTTCACTTACCTTACCTCGGGACGGGACTTGCTCAGATTGCAAAAACAATTCCCCAGCCAACAGCCTCCAGTTATCATTGCTGACCCTAAATTTGCTGGTAAACCAGCAAATATTCGCTCTATTGATCTATCTCAAAGAAATTTTCCTCCTTTACCAGGTACAGCAAAAGAAGCAGAAGCAATCGCTCCACTTTTTGGAGGAATAAAACCGTTAACGGGTGATCTGGCTACAGTGGAGGCGATTAAACAGGTTAGAAGGCCAAGGATTCTCCATATAGCTACTCATGGTTTTTTTGAAACTGCTCCAAAGGCAGAACAAAATCAAAACACGTTCGATGACAATCCCATGCTACTGTCAGGATTAGTTTTAACTGGAGTTAAGCAAAAGCTAAACCAAAAAGATGGGATTCTTACTGCTTTAGAAACAAGTATATTAAATTTAATGGGTACAAAACTGGTGGTACTTTCAGCCTGTGACACTGGTTTAGGACGCATTTCTGCTGGCGAAGGAATTTATGGTCTACGTCGCGCTTTGGTTATTGCTGGTTCTGAAAGTCAAGTAATCAGTCTGTGGAAAGTAAATGATGTTGCCACTAAAAGATTAATGGTATCTTACTACCAGCGCGTTTTAGGTAAGGAAGGACGCAGCAAGGCACTACAGCAAATTCAACTGGAGATGCTGCGTAGCAAACAGTATCAGCATCCTTATTACTGGGCAGCATTTATACCTTCTGGTGATTGGAGACCTATGGAGCGTTAAGTTGTTTAAAAGTTTTTAGGATGGTAGCTATAAAGGCGATAGCGCTGCGCCCCTTGGGGGATCGCCCAACAATTTACAGTAAAAATATACTAATTTGGGCATTTAGGTGGAATATACGCATAGAGCGGGTTATTTTCGACAAACACGCTATGCGCGTACCGTCGAAAATAACCCGCCACCATAAAAGCAATTAAAATAGACGCCCTTAAAAATATTTTGTAAATCCCAACAAATAACCGAAAGCTGGTAATGTGAAAAAAATCTAGCCGTAATTGCAGTAACGCTATCCTTCCTCCAATCAAGCTTAAGTCAAATTAACCGTAGACGCAGGACGATCGCCAGATCGCATCTCACCAAGTGGAATACGATCGCCCAAATAAACTTTCCCAGCAGAGAAATCAGAATACACGATCGCCAACCACTAAACGTTTTTTAATCGCACTCCCTAAGCCATTGCCCTATTTTTACGCCAAATCGACTTTGTGTGAATTTTCAATTTCACTGATAAAAGGCGAGTTACCAGAGGCACTGATCGCTAGAAAATCTCCTGGGCGATTCATAGCAACATACATTAACCGCCGCTCTGACTCTTCTAAATTATCCCCAAACTGCTTTGGTAAATGGTCAGCCCACATAAAAATAACAGCACGGTACTGCAATCCTTTAGCAGAGTGAATAGTTTGGATCTTGATCCCATAAAATACTAGATGGAAAAAGCCTATTTTAAGGTTTTCCACAACCAAATATTCCTCTTATAGAATCTAGAAACCCGTTTTTTGGATATAAATGTGATTACTGAATCGGTGTTCTAGCAGAGAAGTTAGGCTTGATTCCGTAGTATCGATTTTTTGTCAATGCGTAAGGGGAGCAATACCCTTGCTTCATAGCAAGTAGCCTACTTAAGGCTTGTTTGGAAGTGTCCAAATCATTTTGTGCAGACATTTTCTGAGATGTCTGAAAATCTTCTGCTGCTTTTGTACAGTTTTCTTGTAAATTTTCATTACTACCTAGTACTATATCATAACGAGCGATACCTCGTTGTAAATAAGCTTTTGCCATCTTAGAATTAATAGAGATTGCGTGGTTAAAGTCCTCAATTGCTTGCTGATACTCGTGGTTATATTCGGTAACGTATGAGGCCATTTGAGTGTGAGCAATACCACGTTCAAAGTAAGCTTCTGCGCTCAAAGGATCTAATTTTAGTGCCAAGTTAAAATCCTTGATTGCTTTTTGATATTCTTCTTTAGGGAAACCACTTCTTGGAGCAATCTGCGAGTAGGCCTTACCCCGCCATACATAAGCTTCAGCCTCATTGCTATTCAGTAGCAAAGCTCTATTGAAATCTGCAATTGCTAGATTGTATTCTTTATTACTGTCACTTTTAGATTCGGCTAGTAAGAACAGGACCTTCCCCCGATTTTTATAGGCTTTGAATTCATTAGAATTCAAGCGGATTGCTTGATTATAATCTGCTAGTGCGATTTCATATTCTTTTAAGTTATAGTGAGCATCACCACGGTCTATATAAGCTTTAGCGTTCTTATGATTTTTTTGTAGTGCGTTGGTAAAGCTTTCCACTGCTTGCGGGTATTTTCCCTCCTTATAAAAAGCTTGTCCTTGTTGATAATACTCTGTAAAAGTAAGATTTTTGTAGTTGCCTTGATTATTTGATACTTGTCCCAGGGAAGAGTATTGGACAATAAAGTAATTGAATAAATTTATAAATAAATATAAAAACAAACAAAACAAAGTGAATAAACTACAACCAAAATAAATGCTTTTATTTCTTGATTGAACACCTGGATAATATTTATAAAGTAGCCTAAATAAAGAAGTTGAGAAAGATAATATTTTTGGTAACTGCCATATAAATGACTGTGTATTTTGCTTAAGTTCTGTTTGATTTACATGAACAGTATTGGGTATTAACAAAGATTGTAGTGGTACAAAATTATTAGATTCTGTTGTCCATTCTAGTAACTCTTGATTGATCCAGTTTTGATTAAAAATAAACTTATATAATTGGTTATGAACTCTTAACTTTCCTTGCTGCTTGATCACTAAGCCTGATAGGCGTAAGTCCATCTGTTCTAAAGTATCATCAGATCCAACTTCTTTCTGCTGTAAAATTTGCTCATATAGTTTTAGCCGCTGTATTGTATCACCTCTTTGGCTGAAAATACGTTCCCTTATTGTCTTAAAATGCTGTTGTTTATCCTGCACTTGCCAGTTTTCAATCATCCGCGAATGCACAATTTTCTCTACACAATGTGCTTCACTACCAGCAGAAATAAATTCTTCTTCAACAACGAGGTGACACAACCATTGAGTTAGAAACGGTTGCCCACCTGTCCATACCAAAACCTCTTTGAGTAATGCTTCAGGATCGTCAACTTGTCCTTGCAATCCCTTTTGTAAAGGCTTCGTTTGGTCAAGTTGAAATCCGCTCAGTTCAATTGCTTTACCGATATTAAAAGTGGATTTAATTTTATCTTTAATCAAATCAGCAGGGGCTGCTACACCCAGTAGTGCAAAAATAAGACGATTATATTTCGGATTCTCGGCACGCTTATTATAGCAGGAACGGATAAATGCAAAAAAATCGTCTTTGAAATCTAAACTCAAGACGCTATCGATTTCATCGACGAATATAACTATATTCTGACTAATCTTGTCCAAAAGTTCTTCTTCGAGGAATTTACTTAAACGCATAACTGGAGAAATATAATTAAGCTTGTCCCACCAGCTTCCAAGGTCAATTTCTAAACTAAAGCCACTTATCAAAAGACTAGCAAACCCTCCATAAAATTGACTATCCGTTACTTTGTGGCTACAGATATCCCTCATTTCAATTGCAACACAAGCAAATCCTTCACTTTTGAGGGCTTTCATAGTTTGTATGCGCAAGCTAGATTTTCCCATTTGTCGACAGTTCAACACATAACAGAAATCCCCAGCTTTTAACCCCTCATAGAAATCTGTATCTGCTTGCCTCTTTACATAGGTGGTGGAAGACTCAGGTAGACTGCCTCCAACTTGATATTGGTGTCCAGAGTTGGGCGATGTATTCATAAGATATTCTTAAGTAAGGCGATCACGAAAATATAGACGGTATAATTCATAGCGCGGCATTACAGTATTACTTTGCAGCTTGACTAAACCTAAGTCATCCAACTTAACAGCTATATTGGGGCTTAGCCCAGAGTTGTATGCTACTGGCTTATCTGCTAAGACTACTTTTTTAAATCCTACAACCACGTGTGTATTTTGGTGCAAATTCTTCCATTGCTGTTCTAAGTGGTTGCGATAAATTCCCAGCATTGTAGAAGATATTTGCAACAATTGTTCAAATGTTGTATTCTTCTGCGCCACCTGTTCAAGGGCTCTACTAACCAAATAGGGATGCCCTCCTACCATATGCATAAGCTGGTCAATTTGTTCGCTGTGCCAGACTAATCCATACTGTCTTGACAAATCTTGTATTTGCTCGTGGCTCAAATCTGTTAGTTTTATCTCGGTTCCTGCATTAAATGGTGATTGATTGATATCCAACTGGGTGTATACTTCGGTATGCAATACGAGCAGCCTGAGTTGTTTCCAAAGGTCACGAGTTTTAGAGTCCTCATGCCAAGTTCGCAACATACCCAAAAACTCTCCAGCAATTTCTTGATAAGCGAAAAGCCGGTCTACCTCGTCTAATGCTAAAGCCAGGGGAGGCTCCCCAGACAACAAGTACTTTTCAAAGTAAGTTCTACACTTAATCTTACTATTACCAACACTCCTACTCCAATGTTCATCAACTGGTTGAATTAAATCCAACATTACAGCTGCACTGGTACAGAACCACTGCAAGAAATGATCTAGGTCGCTAAAATCTGTGGTTGTCGCATCCCGCAAGTTTAATACCACTTTTCGATAGCCATGTTTAACCGCTTGCTCCAAAATTCTTGACATTAGAGACGTTTTACCCATCTGCAAGGGGGCTTTTATACGGATAAGTGCGCCTGGCTGTAAAATCTCCTTATAACAACGATTTTCATCAGGAACTCGCTCTACATAGAAAGTTGATGCAAGATGAGATTTCTCTTCTAATTCCTGCCTATGTATCGGGTAAATTGTCAAACTAATTGGCTTCGATCTAGAAACTTGCTGTTCTCTACGTGCCATGTAATGAGCCAGCGCCAGTTTTGCTGCTTCTGCTCCCCGTCGTACTAATTCCTTTTTTTGGTCTAGTGCTAGGGCAAATTTTAGAAAGTCAAAGTTTGATACATCAATCTCAATGTCTATATAGTTAGGGTCTTGAGCGATATACGTAGGAGGTAGGCTGCCTCTTCTCATCATCAGATCAATTGCAGCCCTTGCAATACTCCCTACCTTTGGTGATTCAAGGTACTTTGTCTGTTGTTTGAACCTTACGCCAATTAATACACAATTTTCCTGTTGGGCTCGTGAATGTAAAAGTTCAACTGGGAAATTTAGTAACAGTCCCCCATCTACTAGTTCTTGACCACGATCAAGGCGTGACATCGGTCTGAACAGACCAGGAATAGAAATCGAAGCGCGTACAGCAAATGAGACAGTTGTACCCGGCTCTTTATCTTTATCGAATACTATGGGGCATCCTGATTGACTGTTCAGATCGCAAGCAACGATCGCTAAATATATATTTTTAGAATCATATAAGTCTGCGAAGATGATATCTTGAGGTTGTCCCAGAACATATGTTCCCAAATTACCCCTTAACCACTTATGGAAACGCTTTCCATCGCAGAAAGCATCTCGCTTTAAAACTAGCTTCCAGAACCACTGACGATTGACGAGCTTAGACCAGTTAAGCTGATGAAAGATGTCGATAGTATGCCACGGAGTGTATCCGGCAGCACAGAAAGCTGCGACAATAGAACCAGCAGATGTTCCAGCTGCACCAGCAATACTAAACTTTTGCGATACCTCTTGCCACGCACCAAGGTGAGCCATCCCAAGTGCACCACCACCTTGGAAAGCAATATATGCTGGCATTTTTTGGGTTTTACCTGTCACGCTGCTGATTTTTGAGTATTCCTCATCTGAAATCATTGCCCTTCCTCTCTTTTTCTACTGCAATCGTTTTTTATGGCTAGAATACTCAGCGGAGATCTTTTTGTACTTACTTTAACAAAATTCAGCAGACTGAAAAGTTTTGTGCTTAGGGAGATTGTGCTTAGGGAGAGTGCACTACTGTTTAAGCTATAGTAGTCTATGACCGTTGCACTTGTTAAGGATGGTGATCGCCCATGAAGAACACTGCTTTTAACATACATATATGATGCGTAACCTTGACAGGTTAAGATCATAAACAGATTACCAATCAGCAGTCTTTGCTTCAAAGTTTTTTCAAAATCGTTGTTCAAAAAACAATTTTCGGGTTAGCGATCGCTTCATCAAAAAAATTATCACTCATTTTAACCCGAAAATCACCGTACAATATTTAGTTCGATACTCCCATTTCGTGTTCATTGTCAGCGTAACTACTAATCGAACCCTCAATCCACCCAAACGGTTGTCCAATGAGCTACCTATAAGCTGGATTGTGTAACCGATTGGAACACTTTTTTTGCTCCTTCACGCTCACTTAGATTCTTTGTTGTGACTAAGTACACCTTAATAACTATTATGCGAATTTCGCCACTAGCCGAGATGACTTTGTGGTACGATCGCCTGGGTAAACTTTCGCAGCGTGGAAATGAATCGCCAGCCACTAAACGCTTTTCTGCTCGCACACCCAGAAGACGTATTTTTGTTGAAAACCGCACCTCTCTTCGGGATTAAGGTAACAGCGATCGCACCCCCTGAACACCAGACAACCCCACCAGCAAGTTGGAATTTTCTTGGAGACGTCCAGGAGAAACTTGGCGAAGATATACAAACGAATACAGGCTTGTAACCGATGCCTAGGGTACGGTGTATCAGGTTAGTTATGGTTATGAGGCGATCTCACCACCAGTAGTTTGAAAATCAACAATTGTACAAGGATAGTCTTTGGCGGATAAGTATAAAATGCCAACTTATGACCCAAAGCTGGTAAAATACCCAAGGTTTACGAAGCTTATATTGAGCCCAATTTGTTATCAAAACATTTCACTTATTATCAGTAAATTCCGAGCGAATGGGCACATAACCCGCTTGCTCTACTAATCTTTGACCTTCATCACTCAAGAGTAAGTTGGCATAGGCTATGCCTACTTGTTCATCTAAGCCGCCATCCTGTTTAATGACTACAAAGAGTTGGCGAGTCAAGGGATATGAGTTTTCAATCAACGCCTTTTTATTGATAGTTGTACAGTATTCATTTCCACAGGGGGATACGAAAGGCTGAGAAGATTGGCTGGCTATAGGTAAAAGTCTTACGCTGTTCTGACCAATAGCGTCTGTTATTCCAGCAAAGCTTATACTACCTGGGGTTGTGATAACACGCATGAGGGATGCTGTGGTGTTTTCCACTGCTATGAAGTTAGGACTGAAGGTTTCTTCTTGCAGTACTTTTGATTGAAAGAATTGTGAGATACCACTATCAATTGAAGGACGACCGAAGATAGTAATTTTTAAATCGGGACCGCCAATTTGTTTCCAGTTAGTAATTTTCCCTGTAAAAATATCCTTTATCTGAGATAAGGTTAAACCAGAGATAGGCAATTGAGGATTGACATATATGGCAATGCCATCAAGCGTAATAGGAATTTGTTTCAGGTTAAAGCCTCGACTTTTAGCTTCTTCTAACTCCTCGGATTTTAATGGTCTAGAAGATTGTGCAAAACTCAGCTGACCATCCAAAAGCATATTGATTCCAGACCCAGACCCAGCTGCTCCCGATTGTTGCTCGGTATAGCGCAGCTGAAAATTGGGATGACTTTTCGTTATCTGGGCTTGTACAAACGACGATCGCAGCGGTACAAAGCTTGTAGAGCCTCCATAGTTGTAAAAACCAGCAGGGACGTTGGGCACATCAGCAAGCTTAGCGCACAAGGTATTACCAGGAAAGGATTTATCTGAAGTACACGCAGTAGCCATCTTCGCAGTAAGAGGAATCATCTTCAACGAGGAAAGACTGTTGCTCACAGAAAAGAGCAAAAAGCCAATGCTAATGATAGCTAGAATCGTCCCTCCTCCTACAAGGAGTTTTTTTCTTGAGTTATGTTTCTCTAATTGATAACTATCTAATAAAAAATCATAATCTTGGTTGCTCAATCTTTTCCCTTTTACCCATTCACGCGCTCTTAGTAAAACCTGTCCTTGCAAAAGATATTTATCCTGATAATTGGAAGCAACCCAGAGTGTAATCGCCTTAGCATAAGGTCGTAAATCTGCTAAAGCCTGCTCAACCCATTTTTGATGAAAAATCAGTTCGTAAATCCGGTTGTAAACTCTTAAATAACCTTCTTTCTCTACCACCAAACCTGATAACCGCAGTTCAATCTGTTCGGGAGTACCATCTGCTATAATTTCTTTTTGTTGCAGAATCTCTTGATACATTCCTAATAGCCTTACAGCAGATTCTTCATCTCTTAAAATTCGCTTTCGTATAGTCTTTAAATGTTCTGGCTCATCTTGAGATTCCCAGTTTTTTATGATGTAACATTGCACTAAATTATCAATTAACGATAGGGAATAGGGAACAGCAAAGAGCGAGTTACTAGTTTGTTTAACGATTCCACATTTACCGTTCACTAATAACTTACATACTTTTTGGGTGAGAAAGGGTTGTCCCCCTGTCCACTGCAAAATCTCTTCTAACACTGCTTGAGGATTCTCAACCTGTCCCAACAATCCCGATGCTAAAAGTGTTGCTTCTTCTAACTTAAACCCGCACAGTTGAATGGCTCTACCAATGTTAAAAGGTGTACGATTTCTATCACCGATCAAATCTGAGGGGGTTGCCACACCCAACAGTGCAAAAGTCAAACGTTGGTATTCTCGCTTTTCCGTGCGGTTGTTATAAAAAGCGCGGATAGCAGCAAAGAAATCATCTTTAAAACTAAATCCTAGTAGACTATCAATTTCATCAATAAAAATAACTATATTTTCAGAAATTTGTTGCAGCAGCACTTGTTCGATAAATTCGGCCCAACATTGTACAGGTGAAAGAAATTCTCGCTCTTTCCACCATGTTCGCAAATTAAAATCTTCTGAAAGTTCAAAGCGGTTGACAAGATGTCTTACTAAACCACCATACCATTGCTGTGGCGTGACTTGTTGGGAACCAATGACGGTAATATCTATCGTCGCACAGCGAATCCCATCTTGTTCCAACCTTTGCATGGTTCGCACTCGTAAGCTAGACTTGCCCATCTGTCGGCAGTTTAAGACATAACAATACTCGCCTGCTTTTAGTGCTTGATAAAATTCTTCGTCTGCTTGACGGTAAACGTAACTGAGGGCGTCAACAGGTAAGCTACCCCCTACTTGATAGGTTAATGTTGATTTGTTGTTCATATTAAATCAAGTTAAATTGAACATTGTAGGGTGCGCCTTTGGGAGCTTAATATACTATCGTTAGTTGTTGTCATTGTATATATTGCGTTACGGCTGCGCCTAACTCGTCTTAAAAAATCACAAACAAAATTCAGGGAATCAATCCAAAGCGATCACTCAAATATTTCCGATACAAATTACACCCAATTGTCACTTCATTGCCCGTAAGATTCACTAGTCCCATACTGTGTAATTTATATACCAGCATTGGTGGTAGACGTACCCCATCTGTTGACATCACTAATTTTTTCAGTGCTTCTGCCAATTCAGGATACTGTTCAATTAAGCACCAATATCGACGCAGATGATTGCTGTAAATACCTGCTTCGGTGGCAGCAAATTGTAGCAATTTTTCCAGTGTCAAATGGCGATTTACCTTAAGGGAAGAAAACGCCTCCCCTACTAAATAAGGATGTCCTCCTACCACTGTCATTAACTGATTTACCAGTTGGAAATCCCAATCAAGTCCATGCTGCCGTGCTAAATGATGGACTTGTTCGCTATTAAAATCAGGTAAATCTATTGGTACACCTACATTAAATGGGG
The DNA here is from genome assembly GCF_017591665.1 of Aetokthonos hydrillicola CCALA 1050. Taxonomy (GTDB): domain Bacteria; phylum Cyanobacteriota; class Cyanobacteriia; order Cyanobacteriales; family Nostocaceae; genus Aetokthonos; species Aetokthonos hydrillicola. Next base: position 39,035 of record NZ_JAAKGC010000067.1, read on the forward strand.
ACTCATTCACATTGAGAGGAACATAAACTTCTGTAGAGTGAACAATGATCAACCGCAATTTTTTCCAGATATTAAAAATTCTCGCCTCTTCGTGCCAAGCTCGCAATAGGCCTAAAAAATCAGAAGCTACTTCTTGATAAGGGAAAATCCGCTCTACTTCATCCAAACATAAAACTAAGGGACTTGCTGATTTTGTTAAAAGATACTTTTCAAAGTATTCTTTACAGTTCATTTTGGGGCTTGAAAATTCCTCATCCCAGTAATCACTCAATCGGTTTGGCATCCCCAAACTTTTACCCACACTGATACAAAACCATTGCAACAGTTTCTCTAGGTTAGTAAACAAACTTGTCTCTGCATAATGCAAATTTAAACATACAGTGCGATATCCCTTTCGCATCAACAAGGGAAGAATTTTCGCCATGAGTGATGTTTTCCCCCGCAAACCGGGGGCTTTGATCCGCAACAGAGAACCAGGTTGCAAAAGCGTCTGATAACAAGTTTCTTCAATGGGAGGACGTTCAACATAAATAAAGCCCACCTCCTCTGAATCATTTTCTATCTGAACCAAATCTTCACACAAAAAGGCGTCTTCGCTCTCATTGGTATTAGTATCCTGTATGATTTTCCAATCTTGTCCCAATCTGTCACAAAGTTCTAGAAAATTTAGATAATCCACAGGTCTGCCATTTAGAAAATTGCTAACAGTGGAGAGAGAAATACTTGCATCTTCCGCCAAATCCTTACAGCGTGCATATCCTTGATGCTTAACGGCATTTTTAACTTTAGTAATAAATTGTTTAGCAACTCTTACTGAGCGTCCCATCGCTGGATTCCTATAAGGAGAATGCCCTTATCATACAGTTCTCTAAATGCACCGTAAAGAACTCAGTTATAAGTCAATCGTAAGTCATATAAGGGGGAGGTAAATTAATTATATTCTTTCATAAGAAGAAAATTTACCTCAGTTCGGTTTTGAACTGAGGTAAATTTTCGTTGATTAAATAAATTTACGCAGCTAGAGCATTTATTCTCTAGAGGAGGTAGGTGCCAAAAGTCCCGCCAAACCACCTAACGCTCCTGTTCCCAGTCCAATGAAAATTTCAGGAATTTCTTTATCCTGGGATTGCAACCAAACCGCACTACCGATGCATGATAGTATAATTAATGCCAATGCGCTAACTACAATCCGATAAATCCAGCAGTCATTTTGCAGAGGCGTTCCCACATTCGTGACAGGCTCATGGGGATTGTTCCTACTTAAAAGTGCCAGTTCCGCATCTTGAGAAACTGGCTTTGATAGTATAGTCACTGATGAATCTGCTGTTAGAAGTAAATTTTGGTTTGTGTCTACATTGCTGTCAGCTTCAATAATGTTATGTTTCATCACTTGGCTCTCTTTGATGTTTGATGAACAGGTAAGTGGAATTAAAACTATCGATGCTCAGACTTAAATCCGGCTACTCGTCTTGCGCCTCGGTTCATTTAATTCTGCTTAATTTCATTAAACAGTAGCGATAATTTAGAACAGACTGGGGATACTTCCGACTTAATTATTACTTGTGACGAGTTATTGATTTATTACTTACTTTCAACGCACTTCCAATGATGGGGTAAGCTTACCGAAGCTGACGTTTGCCACCACATACCGAATAAAAACCTTACTAACTTTTAAGCGAAAGTTGGTAATGTGAAAAAATTCTAGCGGCACTTGCAGTAACTCTATCCCTTGTCCAATCAAGCTTCAGAAAAAATTAACCTTAGATGCAGGACGATCGCCAGTTCGCACCTCACTAAGTAGAGTGCGATCGCCCGGATAAAGTTTCCCAGCAAGGAAATCAGAATACACGATCGCCAACCACTAAACGCTTTTCTGCTCGCACACCCAGAAGACTTATTTTCATCGGAAACCGCACCTCTCCTCGGGATCAAGGTAACAGCGATCGCACCCCCTGAACACCAGACAACTCCAGCAGCAGGTTGGAATTTTCTTGGAGATGTCTTATAGATTTAACTTCTGGAATCTGTTCCTGCTCCTTGGCGGATATTTGCCTAATCGGGTTGGCTCCACGCGTTTATTGCCCAAGAGAGATCTAGTGATTTTCGGCAAGCGTGGGCTAATCTCAAAGATAATTGCTGCAACTGCTTCTGGGGTGCGGAATCCATTATGGCTTTGCCCAGCGCCACCATTGCAGCCTCTACATCTTTGTTCTCCACTAAAGCTAATTCACCCCAGTAAAGTTCCCAAAAACGCTTATTAGCATCAGCAACCTCATTTACATCCGTTGATGTGGCGATTTTCGCTGCAACCTGAGAAGCCTCTGTGTATAGCTTCAACTGGCGTTCGAGAAACGATTTTGTTGCTTCAATACGACGACTTTCAGCTGACCTTTCCGCGTCAATCTTTGCCTGGAAAAGTTCCTTGTGCGATTTGTCGCGCCAAATCCAAACTCCCCAAAAAAAACTTACTACTGTTCCGAAAGCAGTCAGCAGTTTTAGTGTTTGTTCAAATGAAGACGGAAGTAAACTCAAGGTTAACCTCTAACGATTTATTCAAATATACTTTGGTGGTTTAACTCAAACCTTGCACCTGTCCGTACAAACCCGGATAACATCGAAAGATGTACGATAAAGCTACCTAAATTTTATGGTCTTTTATCGGCAAATCAAGGGTTGTATTTTAATACTGAGTAATCAAATTACATCACATTTTTCAGGTGCAAGATGTGAATTTAATCTTTATTTAAGTGTGATTTTAACCAACGCGTGACCAAATTTTGCACCATATCGTGACCCCAGGTTTGCGCAATTGCAAGGATTTTGAGGCAATCAATCTCCCCGTGCTATGAATCAAACTATGACCGTGTGTTTTAAATGTGAACGATAGTCTAACCAAAAATTAGGAATGTGCATTTTGTAAAAAACCCAGGCCAAAACACATGAATGTGACCTAAAATTTTCAACTTGCGGTCAAAATATGGTTCAATATCCCCACGCGGAGGGTTCAAAAATAGTCTTAGCCAAAAATTAAGTGATAAGCGCGATCGCCCGAAACTTCAATTTTTATTTCTCGCGCATCGCAGTAGGTACAAATGAACTACAAAAACCCTGTTGCTTGCCGTGATTAAGTTTTGAGGTTTTTCAACTCAGTTTATAGTTTTGAACTATACCTTGTCCTATAAGATTTTGAACTATATTGTCACCGTTTGGTCGCGCGTTGGTTCAAATCACAATAAGTATAAAATGCCAACTTGTGACCCAATGCTGGTAAAAATAACTTAACTCTTAAACACGATAGTAGCGCTACTGGTTCTCCAATACAGTTGCCAATATAACTCAGAGCCACTGTTACATGACGATAATTGAAGTCTATCGGGTTATTAAATTGTGTCAGTATTCGTTTCAGACTGCTTAAGCTGTTGCTGGTGTATCAAGATCGGTAAGCAACAAAGTCTCAATGTAAACCACCACATATATGACATTAAAGGACTTAAAAACTCACTGTCACTGATTAAACCATGAGCCATACGATTTCTCAGGTTACTGCCAGCGTGTTCTACCAACAAACATTTTAAATCAAATAGTGTGTTTTCATCGAAGATAGAAGCTATCTCTGGACGATAAAGAGTAGAGTTTAAATTGTGTTCGTTCTGAACACCGCTATAGTTTAGTCCAGAAGTAATTATGCCTCGTCGCCACATTAGGTATCGGATAGAATTTTCAATTTGAGGAATCAGGATATGAGTAGATGTGAAAAAGTCTCCAGTTAGTCCTGCAAACAATCCCTTTGCAAACAGATACTCACGTTTTGGTGGAATAAATGGACTATGCGAAATTACAGAAAGAACATCGTCGATTCTTACGCTGTGTTCTAGAATAATTTGATACTGGAGTTTGGACTAAAAGCTCAGGCAGAAGCAAAGCACGGATAGAATAACAGATAAAAAATAGACATTAGTACTGAAGCACAGATTGATTGTTAGAGAGGAAAGCAGTCAGAAGTTACACTGACT
>NZ_JAAKGC010000291.1 GCF_017591665.1 Aetokthonos hydrillicola CCALA 1050
TTGCAACACGGTTTCTTGCCAGTTATGGGGCGCAAGTATTGCGTATTGATCCGATAGGATGGGAAGAACCAGGTGTTGTGCCGGAAGTGGTATTAGGCAAGCGCTGTGCCCGGCTTGATCTAAAGAATGCCAATGGTATGGCCGCACTGAAAAAACTGTTGGGTGATGCTGATGTAATTATCCATGGATACCGAACTGGCGCACTGGCAAATCTTGGTCTTGACAGTGAAGAAAGACAAAAGTTGCGTCCTGGGCTGGTTGATATTTCAGTCAATGCTTATGGCTGGAACGGGCCATGGAAATTGCGTAGGGGATTTGATAGCCTGGTACAGATGTCAAGCGGTATTGCACATACCGGGATGGTCAAAGCAAATAAAAACTGCCCATTTCCATTGCCCGTGCAGGCTCTTGATCATGCAACGGGGTATTTGCTTGCAGCAGCAGCGATACGAGGCTTAATTAGGCGTGTGACGAGCGGCCAAGGTATGGAAGTACGGGCTTCGCTTGCCAGAACAGCAGCTTTACTGGCTTGTTATCCGGTTGAAAATGGTCTTGCTGCAAAGATTGAGGCGGAGAATAGCAATGATCTCGCTCCAGCCATCGAAGCTACCGCGTGGGGGGCGGCGCAGCGTCTGAAACCACCTTTGGTTATAGAAGGTTGTCCGATGTATTGGGATTTACCGTCATCGCCGTTAGGTTCCTCATTGGCTGAATGGCTTTGATTTGCTCTCAATTTTGGCTTTAGCGTAGGATTCTGGGAATATTCTGCCGTGACCCCTATTTCAGATGAAAACGATACCTTTATGGGCGGAGAGTGTCAATATGCAAAGAAATGAACTTATAAAAATTATTGTCACCGAAATTGAAAAATTACAACTGGAGCACCCTGTTAGAGTAGGAGTTAGTGGAATTACAGCTTCAGGGAAAAGTACATTAGCCCAAGAAATCGCTTTAGAAATTGTCAGCCGAGGCTATCCCTGTATTAAAGCATCTATTGATGATTTTCATCATCCTAAAAAAGTACGCTATTCCGAAGCACTAAGCTTAGCCCATGCCTATTATAAAAATGCTCACGATTACGATGCACTTATAGAACGTCTACTAAAGCCTTTGGGTAAAGGGGGTAGTTTGATTTACCAAACCCAATCTCTTGACTTAGAAACAGATATTCCCGTGAATCCTGAGCCACAAGTTGCGTCTATAAATACAATTTTGGTTGTCGATGGCACTTTCTTATTTAAAGAAAAGCTAAATGATTATTGGGACTTTCGTATTTTTGTTGAGACTGACTTTGAAATTGCTTTAAAGCGAGGTATACAAAGAGATCAAGCACGTCTTGGGGGAGAGTTATCCACAGAAAAAAGATACCTAGAGCGCTATCATAAGGCATCAAAGATGTATATAAATGACTGTCATCCGATTTCAAAAGCTCAAGTTATTGTTAATAACAATGATATTAATTTTCCTGAATTAATTAAAATTAGCTAAAATTGTTTCATAATTTATAGCAATCCTTTATTAAGGGATATGATAGATAGCCTAACTCAAAATATATACAAATTTGCTCCTGCTTGTGAGCAGGAAGCTATTGTATTTGGATCTTCCAGACCTGGTTACTCCCATAAACAAGTGCTTGATTGGGTTAAATTCATGCAACAAAAAAATATTAAACGAGTTTGCTGTCTTCTTCCTGAAACGCAACTAGCCTCCTACACAAATCTTTTAGGAAGATATCAACAAGAATTTGGTAGCCAACATGTTTGTTGGGCACCCATTAAAGATTTCCACGTTTGCGATCTAGAAACACTCACACAGAAAATACTTCCTTTTTTAATAACAGCAGATAAACAAAATGAGAAAGTAGTTGTACACTGTTCGGGTGGTATTGGTCGCACTGGTCATGTCCTAGCTGCATGGTTAGTGAGTGTGAGAGGATTTTCTAACAAGGACGCGATCGCTGCTGTGAAAAGAACAGGCAGAAATCCTTATGAAGCTGTGATTGCATCTGTCTTTTTTCTAAGAAATCCCTTTCACACAGCGAAAGAACTTAATGAACTTTTGAATGGCTGTCGCCTGGCAATACAGAATGAGTAGATTATATCTTATTTAAAGATATAGTATATATATCGGTTTACAGTACTTTAGTAACTCATATCTAAAACTCTGCTAAACCACAAGTACTGAAAGAGCTCCCTAAGAAGGCACATCAGTACTCTCGAAGCACTCTTGAAGCAGCATTTTGGGGTAAAAGTAGCGAAGAGAGATTTTGCCGCCACGCAACGGCTGAAACTTTTACCCAGATGAGGTTTTAGAAAAAAAACTCGCCTTTAAGCAGCATCAATTTGTAATCGCTCGTTCATATCCAAT
>NZ_JAAKGC010000292.1 GCF_017591665.1 Aetokthonos hydrillicola CCALA 1050
CAGTCAGTGTAACTTCTGACTGCTTTCCTCTCTAACAATCAATCCGCGCCTCAGTACTAATGTCTATTTTTTATCTTTTCTTCTATCCGTGCTTTGCTTCTGTCTGAGCTTTTAGTCCAAACTCCAGCATCTCAATACATACGCGTTAGTCGTAATCTACAGTAAACATGTCGAAATGCGCGCATTTGTAAAAAATCGAAACGCTACTTTTGCGCGCACTCGTGTTATGATGCCACTGTCCTTTGTAAGCTCCTGTGTTACACAGCGACTAGTACATCCGATGCTTTGACGATCGCGATCGCTTCCCCACCTTCAATAAGGCGAAGATTATCAGCAGAAGATTTTGTGATAACTGCTGTCACTTCTACCCCTGGATTAATTTCTATAATGACCTCTGTATTAACTGGTCCTCGGCTGATTTTTTTTACAGTGCCTTTGAACGAATTACGGGCGCTAATTATCATATTTTGATGCTCCGTGATAATAAGATGATTTCTGACTACTAGTACTATGGTTGGAACTGTCTCTCAGATAATGCACAGTCAGCATGACTCTACAAACAATACTCATCCTTTAATTGCAAGAGTTGCCAGAATGGCAAAAAAGGCAAATTCTTTATATGGAAGTGTGAAGCGCAATACATTGATTCGGCTTAATGGGCGTAGTAGCAGCACCTCAGATGTAATCCACCAGAGATAAACCATAATTAATGACATGCTATTATAAGTGGATAATAAATGAATAAAATCGGGGGCCCAAACCGATGAAAGTTAGTGCTCGTAATGCCATTCCAGGAACAGTCAAAGCAGTTCACACTGGAGCCGTCAATGATGAAGTTGTACTAGAAATCACACCAGGGGTTGAAGTGGTTGCAGTGATCACAAAAACATCTGCTGAGAAACTTGGACTTGAACCTGGTAAAAAAGCATATGCTGTTATCAAAGCATCTGATGTCATGCTTTCTGTTGACTAAGTGACTGTCTTTTGAGTTCAAAATTCAAAATAACAAACAAGAAATTAATTTTTAATTAATTTTTGGTACAACCTCCCCCTCAACTCCAGTAGATCCCAGAGGGCAAATAAATTAGCTATTGGCAAATAAACTGGCAATCTGTATGCTATAGTTAGACTGGGAATCAAAAAAAGCGCTCCTCAGAAAAAACTTGAGGAGTAAATTGAGTCGTACTTTAGAAGGGGATAAACTCTGCTAATCAGGACACTACAACGCCGAATCGGAAATGAATCACAGTTTATCTAAAGTGACGCAAGATCAAAGTATAGATTTGATACGCTTTTTTTGTTTTGGTAAATCCGCTTCAACTCACTAGAGATTCCGTAAACCTGATACTTTTACACTTGATTTTGCCAAAACCAGTGTGAATGACTGACTAGCAAAAAAACATTTCGTAACTAACTTGCTGATCCGTTATGATAGCATACTCGTAAAATTTTTGAAAAAATCAAGACACTCAAAGTACAAAATATCTTGGAAGAAAAATGATATAAACAGGAGTCAGAAGACAGAATTCAGGAGTCAGAATGCACCGCCTATAAAAAGATGGTGTTTCACGAAAAGTTTCAACTCGTGTCTCCAAAAAGAGTCCATCCGTGGTTTTAACCCAGTATTTATTCTGATTCCTGTCTCCTGACTTCTGAATTCTGTTTAATAAACTAAGACCGTGCTTTTGTCTTGGCAGACTTAGCTAAATCCGCTCTGCCTTTTTACAATGGAGAGATCAAGGGAATGAAGCAGGATAGTAAGCTCCGTAATAACTTGAAGTCAATCAGAACTCGTTTAAAGATGAGCCAGCAGGATTTGGCTGATCTAGCCGGTGTTACTCGTCAAACTATTAGTGGTGTAGAAGCAGGACAATACGCCCCCTCTGTGGTGATCACACTTCGCTTAGCAAAGGCGCTTGGCTGTCAAGTTGAAGATATATTCTCTTTAGAGCAAGATGTACCTGAAATCGAAGCAGTTGCAGCCAAACCTTTTACTGATGGTCAGCGATCGCGAGTTAGTGTAGCTCGTGTAGGAGGACAATGGATAGCTTATCCCTTAATTGGTAAAGATGCTTTTCGCCAAGACATGATTCCAGCTGATGGTGAAGCAATTGGGGTGGGAAGACACTCTGATCCTAATGATTTCCCAAAAGAAGAATTACCAAAACAGTCCAGCTACATAAGCAACCCACCAAATCCGGACGGTGAGACGAAAAAACAGGTAAGTACAAATAGAGTTCGAGTCAAGCTCCTAGACGATAATCTGGACACACTTCATAATACAGTTGTGATTGCTGGTTGTGCACCTGTAATTTCACTATGGGCAAGAGCTACGGAACGCTGGCACCCCCAACTACGTG
>NZ_JAAKGC010000009.1 GCF_017591665.1 Aetokthonos hydrillicola CCALA 1050
TTTTCATTTTTCGTTGTCTTTGGGGGAACTTGTCTTACCGTTGCTATCATCAGTGGAGCGCATTTGAGCAAGTGATCGCGCGTGAGTCGCTAATACCACGCGGTTTTGGCACTTCACCTTTACCACCAGGCCAGCCCTCACGTTGAAGCGAGCGGTTTCCATCAGTTTCCTCTGTTTGGTCGTGGAACAGAATCTGTTGGGTTGGAAAAGGTAAGTCAACACCGTGTTCGACGAGCTTTTTCTTGATCGCTGATAGTACCTTATCGCGCGAGGCAAGATCATCTGCGCGTCGCGGGGGCTTAATCCACCATCGCGCACGGATATTAACAGTACTTCCAGCTAGTTCCATCACCAATACATCAGGAGATGGGTCATTTAATACCTCATCTACGCTACGTATAGCTTCCATTATCAGATCCTTAGCTTGGTCGATATCGTCACCGTAACCAATACCGACATCGTATTGCAATCGCCTATTGTCAAAGGCAGTATTCACAGTGATAGAGTTAGTGAACAACTCAGAGTTCGGGATGACAATTCGCCGACCATCGTAGGTTCTGATTGTTGTAGCACGTGTTTCGATACTTTCCACCGTTCCCTCAAAATCTTTAAAGACAATCTGGTCGTTAATTTGAAACGGTTCGGTTAGCAAGATTAAAATACCAGCTAAAAAGTTTTGTAAAATATCGCGAAACGCAAAACCAATTGCCACGCCACTGATTCCCAGCAATTGTATCAGACTACCTGCTTTAAAGGAGGGAATCACTATAGATAGAGAAACAAATAGACCCACTAGAATTGTCGTCCCCTGTGCCAAGCGTCCCAGCACCAATCCTAGATTTCTAGCGTAGCGTCGGTTGAGAGTTAACCGTTTGATTATTCTCTTAAATCCCCTGGCAGCTAAGAAAAATATTACAAAGACAATAAATGCCAGTAAAATATTAGGTAGCAGTGCAGTGAACCCTATAATCATTGAATGAACTTTTTCCCAAGCTGCTGATATGTATGCACTCATGATGATGATTTGCTTATCGCTAGTTTACAAAGTTTTACAAAGTACTTAGGGATTTAGGGTGATTTCTTTTGTGTAAAGCATCAACCTATGAGACCTACCTAGCGGACTATTTTTGCACAGAAATTTGTCAAACTCCTCTGTCTACAGTTACGTCTTGCTGAAGCAATTGTGAGTTTGTTTGAGATTGACGAAATGATAAAATAACTAAGCAAGGCATAAATAATGCTACCTGAAATATCATAAAAAGGAGTCAGGAGTCAGAATACATCACCCATAAAGGGATGGTGTCTTAACGCTCATTGTCAATCCCTCCGCACGTTCACAAAGGATGAGGTTTTAAACCAATATTCATCTGCCAGTCACTCAGAATTCATGCTGAATTCTGGCTCCTGACTTCTAAATTCTTCTTCATAAAGGCTCCCAAATATTCTAAAAATAATCCCATGACCCAAAAAATTAAGGATTGAGAGTAGCTCATTTTGGAAGTATTATGAATTCACCAGTATTAACGGTATAGGTTAAAATTCAGGTGATTGTCAAAATAATTTGTTAGTTAAAAATAGGGAGAGAACACCAGCTTTTATCAGGGAATAAATCAAAATGAAGGAGTCCTTCTATAATACCTGCGGCGTAAGGATACTGAGCCAGATAGTGCCAAGGACAATGATTCCGGTAATACCAAGACAGAAGTTGAGTCTCTGCATTACTAACAATAATTCCCATTGCTAACTGTTCAAATAAACTGATGTCATTTCCAGAGTCACCACAAACAAGCGTGTCAGCTGGTATTACTTTTAGTAGTTGTTGTAAATAGGCAGTGGCATTACCTTTATTACTGTATTCAGGTAGAATATCAACATTTCGCCCATTACTAAAAATTATCTGATTTTTTAATCCAGAAAAGTTTAATAAATCTCGTAACTCATCAATGACTGAAAGCGACGAGTTCTTATCTAAACACAAGCTAATTCTCCAAGGGGTTTGTTCAATTTTGGGGTGAGGTTTTAAGTCTGAAAATTGCCCAGCAATAGCCAAAATTGTCTCCACATCCCAATCTTTTGAGATATAACCAGCCCACTCCTGGTCTAGAATAACTCCCTCTTTATAAATTTCACTACCCACGCTGGTAATCAAGTAATCGGGTTGTAAAAGTTTTGCTTCTTTGATAAGTTTGCAACTATATAGATAGGAGTAATTCGTAGCGTAGACTAGGTAAATCTGATCGCGTATAATTCGCATCCGCTGATTTAAAATAGTGGTAGCTCGTTCGTTTCCAACTAAAGTGTTGTCTAAATCAGTTACAAAAAGTAGTTTCATATACGTAGTCTGTTTGGTCAAGGAAGTAAGAAATAATAGCAAGACTTAATTTTCGAGATTAACTAGTTATTTATTTATGTAATTAAGCCCTCGGATAGGGATTCAACTAATTGTTCGAGATCATCAATTTCGTGGGAATTTAATGCCCTTGATTCTAATAATTTATGTATATAATTTTCTAAATTAGAGGCGAAATTTTTCGATGTAATTAATTCTTGAACCACCGTTGAAAAAGTCAAAGATTGATAGAGTTTATGAACTTGACTTGCAACGGCTTGACAACTGAAATAAGACTGAACCCAACTTCGCCCAGACGTGCCGTAAGACTTCCAAATTTCTGGATTTTCAAATACATTCCAAATTGTAAGCGCTAAAGTATCGGAGTCACCAGGAGGAACAAGTAATCCAGTTGTACCATGCACGACAGTATGCTGAAGTTCACCGACATCGCTAGCAATTACTGGTGTTCCAGAAGCCATTGCTTCAATAGCAACTAAGCCATTGGTTTCGTAGTGAGTTGGCACCACACAAACATTTGCTGCTGCATAGTAAGCCGGTAACTGTTCGTGCGAACAGTCACCGATAAAAAGTGTAACCTCTTCTAGCCCCAGTTGATTAACTAAGGCTCTAATTCTTTGTTGTTCTTGACAGTCTACAACGCTCTCGAGGCTACTTACAACTAAGTAGAGTTTATAGGGTTGGGGTAATTTGGTACAAGCTTTTACCAGAGTTTCAATTCCCTCATTGGCATCAAAGCATCCTACATATAAAATTATTCGGATATCCGGAGGAATTTCTAATTGTTGGCGAGCGAGTTCCTGAGTGACCATACTAAAGCGGTCGGTGTTAATACCAAATGGAATCACTTGGATGCGCCCGTGTTGCGAAATCAGCTCACGCAGATCTTCAGCTTGTTGAGGGCTAGTAGTTATAACGCAATCTGCCTGTTCTAAACAGGCCAACTCTACACCATGTCGAATTACAGCGATCTTAGGAGGATTTTCAACATTACGGTATTTAACTGCCCCTATAGAATGATACGTGTGAACTTGAGGTAACCTCAATCGATGCTTAAGTTGCAATCCCACCCAACCAGAAAGCCAATAATTGGTGTGAATTAATGCATATTTACGTCCTGTGCGCTGTTGAAAGTCAAGCCAGGCTTCGACAAATTTCGGCAGATATTCAAACACATCGTTCTTGGTAATGAATTTTTTGGGTCCTGCTGTGAGACGAATTACGTTACACCCAGGCGTTAGTTCCAGAATTTCTTCCTGCTTGGAGTCTTCTGTTCGAGTAAATATATCGACCTGGCAACCGCGTTTTGCTAGTGCTATTCCCAATTCACGCACGTAAATATTTTTTCCACATGCTCCTTGTTTACCTATCTTCAGGGAAGGATCACTATCAACCGAAAGAAGTGCGTAAAAAGGCTTACTATTTGTCGAATAAGTTGCAGGACTTTTTGATGATTTCATGAAATTCAGAGGATAAAGACTAGCAACCATTAGGTTTAAACCTTAAAGTAAGCAATTCAAAGGTGATGGATTTAGTTAGTCAGTAAAATTTGAATGGTCTCCCTAAGTTAACTCTGACACGACCTTAGCTTATCCCCCAAAAGTATAAAAGCTGGGGAGAAAGTGAGCAGAAATCGGGCAGATGAGTAACAATCAGTCAAAGATGTTCTGTCTAAGTTAAGTAGGCGATATTGTTCCATAATGTTTGCCCGTTAAAATTAAAATTCCTCAAAGCAAATCTAATCTTCCAACTTTGAGGAATTATACTGTGTAGTGTTTCGAGGAGTTATCTTAAATATGAGTTTAAGGCTCAGTTGTAGAAATATCGGGGAGAAATCAGGTAAAAGTCGGGTAGATAACACTATGAAGTGACGACTCCACACACCTCCCTTCGGGTAGGTGCGGGCTTCTCTTAGAAGAAGCGCCTAAAGCTGCTTCAGTCGATAGCCCAAGCCGTAAACTGTTTCAATAAAATCATCAGGAGCGCCAACTTCTCGGAGTTTATGACGTAAACCTTTGATATGAGATTTAACAGTTTCTTCGCTGGGTGGATCTTCCAGTGACCAAATTCGCTCAATAATTCCTCCCCGAGTCAGTACCCTGCGACCGTTAGAAACCAGCAGTTCTAAGAGGGTGTATTCTCTTGGCGTAAGGTGCAGGGGTTTATCTGCATAAGTAACTTCATAGGTGCTGGTATTTAAATGCAGACCTCCCCAGCAAAGGTTTGCCGACGCTGTAACACTGCCACGTCGCAACATAGCGCGAATCCGCGCCATTAGCTCTGGCATTTCAAAAGGTTTTGTCATGTAGTCATCAGCCCCAGCGTCCAAACCAATTATCTTATCTGCGAGTGTATCGCGGGCTGTTAGCATGAGGATGGGTAAGGCAGAGTTATGAGAACGCAGCTTTTGGCACAAACTCACACCGTCTAATTTCGGTAGAGTAATATCTAGTACAACCAAGTCATACACACCCACCTTGACACAGTTCCAAGCCTCCTCACCATCTACAGCAACATTCACAACATAGTGACGCTCAGTTAGCGCTTCTGTCAGCATTTCCGCTAATTGAGTATCATCTTCAACTACTAAAATGCGCATTGTTAGATTATTTTTAAATTTAATAAACAGTAGGCAGCACAAAAATATTAACTTTAAGATAACTTAAATTAAGTATTATTTATGAAATGTTGGCGAGAACGGGAATGGATTGCTGGAGCTTTCGGGTTATCCTTACTGCTAATGGGTGTTGTCAGTATGATTTCTTACCAAAATGCTACTCAGCTAATTCAGAGCGGCGATAAGGTAAAGCGTACCCATGAAGCTCTAAAAGACATTACAGATGTCTTTGCTACATTGAACGATGCTGATGCTGGACGACGGGGTTACATTCTGTTTGGAAATCACCTAGAACTCAAACGTTACGAGCAGGCGATGAACAGCTTGGATGCTAAAGTCGAAACATTAGAAAAGCAGGTTGCTGATAATTACAGTCAACAACAACTACTAATTAAACTGAAATCTTTGATAGTTCAAAGAGGTGAGCTTTCCAGACAGTTTTTAGACCTTTATCAATCGGGTCAATTAAGCCTAACTTTGCAAGGTTCATTGATTCAAAAAATCAACCATAATCGCAGTGAAATTGGTAAGACTCTAGCTAGGATGGAAAATAGAGAACAAGACTTATTACAGATCTGGGTAAGAAAATCTCAATATAGTATCCGTAATCGGATGTTTGTTGAATTTGGTAGTACTTTACTGACTTTTACAATCTTGTTAAGCGTTTTTGCAGTACTTTACCAACAAATGGTTAAGCGCCAGCAATCTGAAGCTATGCGACTAGCTTTGGCTAAAGAAAAAGAATTAAGTGAACTGAAGCTGAATTTCTTTTCAATGGTGTCCCATGAATTTCGTACACCTTTAAGTATTATTTTAGGCTCTGCTCAATTATTATCTGAAAGCGACCAGCAGTGGACAGAAGAAAAAAAAATCAAAAATTTGCACCGAATTCAATCTGCTTCCAGATCAATGAATCAAATGCTGACAGATATTTTAACTTTAAGTAGAGCAGATGCAGGAAAACTTAAATTTCAACCAGAAATTATTGATGTAGAAGCATTTTGTATTAATTTGATAGAAGATATCAAATTCAGTATCAATCCAAAGCATCAGATTAAGTTTGTTAGTAAATGTAACTTCACTCACGCCAAATTAGATGAAAAATTGCTTTATTCAATTCTCAGTAACTTACTCTCAAACGCGATTAAGTATTCACCTGAAGGGGGAACAATTCAGTTGACTTTACGTAGGGAACTAAAAGTAGTTATTTTTGAGTTAGAAGATGAAGGAGTTGGGATTAGTCTAGAATTTCAAAAGTATCTGTATGAGCCCTTCCGTAGAGGTGATAATGTTGGTAAAATTGTTGGGACAGGACTCGGTTTGGCTGTGGTAAAAAAATGCTTGGATTTGCATCAAGGAGAAATTGATGTAAAAAGTCAAGTGGGGTTAGGTACAAAATTTACTATCAGAATTGCTCAAAGCTTAACAGAAGTTGCTAAGGGATTGTGAAAAAAGAAATTTTCAAACTACCAAAGGGGGAGGCAAAATTCTATCTTTTGAAAGACATTTATGATGATCTACCCGACTTTTACCCGGTTTCTCCTCAAGATTTCCACAATTATTTCTTAGCATAAAAAATATAAGTAACTTTTTTATGTTGATGTGGTAAAATTTATCCGAACCAAATGGGTGAAGCTATCACACCTAAGGGGGCGAATTCTTTGGAAGCGCTTATCTCATAGAGTTTCCCGTCCTAAGCCTCTTGCCATGCTGCAAGCTTGTCTAATTGGTTTGGTTTCTGGACTAGCCTCTGTCTTGTTAGGGCAAGGTGTGGGATGGTTGGGTGGCTGGAGACAGCACGTATCTCACTTGTTACCTGCTTTATTAACGCTGCCGATAATTGGCGTATCAGGTGGATTTCTCGCAGGATGGTTGGTAGAGCGCATTGCTCCTGAAGCGGCTGGCAGCGGTATGTCTGAGGTAAAAGCAGTGTTGGCAAAGGTACCTATGCCCCTCAACTTCCGAATTGCCTTGGTGAAATTAGTCGGTGCAACGCTGGTGCTAGCATCTGGTATACCTTTGGGGCGTGAAGGACCAACGGTTCAAATTGGGGCAGCTTTAGCCAATCAGCTTAGCCGCTGGTTTCCCACCTCACCCGAACACCGTCGTCAGTTAATCGCTGCTGGAGCAGGTGCAGGACTAGCTGCTGCTTTCAATGCTCCAATTGCTGGGGTACTGTTTGTCGTTGAAGAACTTTTGCAAGATGTTTCTGACATCACTTTAGGAACTGCCATCCTGGCTTCGTTTATTGGTTCTGTTGTTGCTCGTATTTGTGGCACCCGTAGTTTAGATTTAAATCTGCATTTAGCAACTCCCAACACCAGCTTTGATGCATTAGAGATTCCTTTTTACTTGTTGTTAGGAATTTTGGCAGGAGCAGGGGGAATACTCTTTAATCGCGGGATTATTGCGTGTTTGGAGTTAAGGCGTCGGTTTCTCAAAATCAGCTTACCCTGGCGAATGGGATTAGCAGGATTGGTGACAGGATTGGCACTGGCTAGCCTACCCTTAGTATTCCGTGATAATGCTGGATTACGGGAACTACTGTTGACGGGTGAAGCAAACTGGCAGTTGGTAGCACTGGTTTTTTGGGTTCAGTTTCTGCTCATTCTATTTACCTATGCTTCTGGTGCGCCTGCTGGATTACTGGTTCCAACATTAGGGTTGGGAGCAGCTTTGGGTTATTTGGTCGGAACTTTATCACACAACTTGCTAGCTTTAGGTTTGGCAACAACCTATGCGCGGGTGGGGATGGGAGCGTTTTTTTGTGGAGTAGCGCGAGTCCCAATTACAGCAGTCATCATCGTGTTTGAGATGACCACGGACTTTAATTTAGTTTTACCCTTAATGATTGTATCAGTGACTGCTTATTTAGTAGCGGAAGCTTTAGAAGAAGGATCATTATACGACCACTTGTTGGAGTTTAAGGGAATTCATTTATCAAAAGAAGCTACCTCTCAAGCACCATGGATGCAGCTAACCGCAGCGAATGTTATGCAGCGCCGTGTGGAAACCCTGACAAGTACGATGAGTCTGGATGAGGCATTGCAGGCATTTTCCCAATCTTCCCACCGTCACTTTCCAATACTAGAAGACGGTCAACTAGTGGGGATCTTAACCCAAAGAGATATCACAAATCCCTCTAAAACAGGCCTGAATAATAACCCCACGGTGGCAGAAGTGATGGCCCCAGAGCCGATAACTGCTCGTCCAGATGATACCCTTACTCATGTTCTACACTTGCTTAACCGTTATAGCATCAACTGTTTACCAGTTGTACAAGGAAGGCGTTTGGTGGGTATTATTACTCGTGGTGATATTATTCGAGCCGAAGCTGACTATTTAAATGCTTCTGAAGACTTTCCAAGTTCCAAACCCGAACCGTCACATGTAGTTTACCATACTAAAGCGCCGGAAACTGGACGGGGACGTTTACTCTTACCGTTGAGCAATCCGAAGACAGCAGGTATGTTGTTAGAAATGGCTATGGTGATTGCTCGCGATCGCCACTATGAAATAGAATGTCTACATATTATAGTTGTCCCCCGTCACAGGATTCTTGCAGAAACACAAGTAAGCATCAGTGCAAGTATACGTTTACTAAGACAAGCGGTGCGTTTAGGGCGTAAACACAATATCCCAGTTCATACCCAAATTCGAGTTGCCCACGACTTGTCACAAGCAGTTCTGCAAACCATCAAAGACCGCCATGTTAACTTGGTGTTAATGGGTTGGAAAGGTAGCACAGTCACACCGGGAAGGGTCTTTAGTCGTGTGGTAGATGCAGTGATCCGGCAAGCAGCCTGTGATATTGTTTTAGTTAAGCTTAATGAGTATAGCCAGTTTGAACGCTGGTTGGTACCGATAGCGGGTGGTTCTAATGCTCGACAGGCAATTCAATTGCTCCCGGCGCTGACCTCACTGAGTAAAACCCCAACAGTCAAGTTATGTCAAGTCTTTGAACCAGATCAAGCCAAACGAGATACAACGAATCTCGAAAAAGCTGCTAATTTCCTGGAACAACAAATTAATGGTTTAGTAACAATTTCTGCAGTTAATGCAAATTCTGTTTCCGAAGCTATCTTGGATTGTGCGAAGCACAACCGTAGTGATGTAATTGTTTTAGGAGCTTCTCGTGAGCGGATGTTGTCGCAAGTCGTGCATGGTAACATCCCAGCAACCATCTCTCGTAATAGTAATCAAACTGTAATTTTGGTACGTGCAGCATCTGCTATTTGAGAATAATAATATGAATATGAATACGAATACCTTATTTAAAGATGCGTGGAAAACTCGGGTATAAATAAAGAATGACTGAAAAATCATTGAAAATTCCAATGGTTATTAGGATAAACCCATAATTTTAGAGGTGATTTTAGCATGGCGATTGAATCAGCAGTGGAAGGAGCCGCAGTTGAAGCAAATCTGAAGCAATTTCTTTTAGTGCTTTCGGTTTCCTTGGGTGTGGCAACGCTAACGCGGGTTTTTAGCTGGTTGCGTCATATTCCCTATACCCTGCTGCTAGTTATTGTGGGGCTACTGCTCGCATTGGCAGATGTTAGATTGGTGTATCTTTCCCCGAGCTTAATTTTGTCGATTTTTTTGCCACCGTTGTTGTTTGAAGCTGCTTGGAATTTGAGATGGGCAGATTTAAAGCGGGATATGCTGCCAATTTGTCTGTATGCTGTTATTGGGGTCGTTATCTCCATTGCCGGAGTGGCAATCGGGTTGAATCAAATAACAGGGCTTTCACTCTCTGCTGCTTTGCTGATTGGAGCCTGTCTTTCTGCGACTGATCCCATATCTGTCACGGCATTATTTCGAGAACTCGGAACATCAAAGCGCCTCATAACTTTGATGGAAGGTGAGAGTTTATTCAACGATGGTATGGCAGTCGTTTCCTTTGGTTTTTTAGTTACGTCGTCCTTAGGAAATGCTGAATTGGCATTACAACCAATTTTAGTTCAGTTTGTTAAAGTTGTTGGCATTGGTATTGCGGTGGGTGGTTTAATTGGATTTGGTATTTCCTACCTTACCCAACGCTTCGATCTACCATTAGTCGAGCAGTCTTTTACTCTAGTTTCCGCTTATGGTGCTTATCTCATTACTGACGATCTAGGTGGTTCTGGGGTGATTGGAGTTGTTACCACAAGCCTAATTCTAGGTAACTTTGGCTCTCGTATTGGGATGAGCGCGCGTACACGGCTGGTTGTTAGTGATTTTTGGGAATTTCTAGCGTTTTTTGTCAACTCGATTATCTTCCTGGTGATTGGCGACCAAATTCGCTTTACGCTTCTCAGAGACAATTTGGGAATAATAGCAACTACAGTTGCGGGAATGATTTTGACACGCGCGATCGCTATCTACTTTTTGGGCTTTCTCAGCAATCGCTTTGCCAACTCCCAGATTTCTGTAAGAAAGCAAACGGTGCTTTGGTGGGGTGGGTTACGGGGAGCTGTTTCCATTGCTTTGGCATTGAGTGTGCCGATCAGTATACCAGAGCGAGGAGCAGTAATTGCTACTGTCTTTGGCAGCGTGCTGTTTACGCTACTTGTGCAGGGATTAACTATTCAACCTTTATTAGAAAAGTTACAGTTAATTGGCGATCAACCATTGCGTCAGCGGTATTTAGAATTAGTTGCTCGTCAGGCTGCTCTAAATCGTGTCCAGCAACACCTATCGCAGATAGATAAACGCCCTGGAATCGAACCAGAGTTTTGCAGCTACTTGGAAACCCAAGTGGACGAGAAAATCAAGCAGTTGTCAGCAGAAGTTGACCAACTACAAGAAGAGTTCCCCAATCTAGGAAACTTTGTGACAGAACAACTGGTGGATGAACTACTGATGACTGAAGTAGATACCTATGCCGAATTTATTCGCTTAGGTCGGTTAAACCAAGAACTTTCACCCTTTCTTCTAAAATTTCTTAACCCCAAGTGAGCAATTTTTACAGTTATCAATTATCAGTTATCACGCCCATCATAGGCGTTGATCACTGATAACTGTTCACTGTTTTGAGATCCAAAACCAGATTTTCTCACTCACTTTGCTGTGTATTTGCTGGAAGTGGTGCGGTTTGTAGGGAGAGATTGAGGATTTGTCCAGTACGGTTTAGCTGTAGTTGCAGGTTACTACCTACAGATTTACTGTCAACTAATTCCTGAACCTTTCTCGAATCTGTGATCGTCTGACCATCGATTTTTTGGATAACATCACCCGACCTTAATCCTGACGAAGCTGCTGGAGAATTAGGTAAGACTCTGGCAATTAACACGCCCCTATCTAATTGTACTGTTAAGCCACTATTAGGATCGCTGTTGATGGCTTTTTCAACTTGCGGGGTAAGGGTTACCATTTCAATTCCCACGTAAGCATGTTCAACTTTACCGTTAGCTATCAATTGATTTGCAATACGTTTAGCTGTATTTATCGGAATCGCAAAGCCAATACCTTGAGCACCCTGAATAATTGCTGTATTTATCCCAACAACTTGTCCTTGACTATTAAGTAGCGGTCCACCAGAGTTACCAGGATTGATCGCTGCGTCGGTTTGTAAAAAATCGACTCGTTTATCAGAAATTGTACGCCCTTTTGCACTGATGATCCCTGAAGTTACAGTGTTATCAAGTCCGAGAGGATTGCCGATCGCGATCGCCTCATCTCCCGGTTGCAGTTGATCCGAATTACCTAACGTCATTGTTGGTAAATTCTCAGATGGTATCTTGACCACAGCCACATCTGTCACAGTATCTTCGCCTAAGACTTTTCCTTGAAAAGTACGACCATCTTTTAAAGTTACCGTCACCCTATCTGCACCATCAATAACATGAGCATTGGTCAGGATTTGGCCATCAGCATTGATAATAAAACCAGAACCAATCCCTCTAACTATTTGACGAGAAGGTTGATTTGGGATGTCAGAACCAAAAAATTGACGGAAAAACGGATCGCTAAACTCTTCAGGTAATTTACTAGTTACAGTTTTTGTCGAGTTAATCCGCACGACTGCTGGTCCTACTTGCTTAACTATATTAGCTATTGAGTTAGCAGCAGGTGTTATCGCCGTAGTGGAAGGAGCCATTGCAGGATTTGGCGCGGAGACTGGTGCAGACGTTGAGACATTACCGACAGATTGCTTAGGGGGTTGTTGATTGTGGAATACTAAATAACTTGCTAATATTGCAATTCCCGCCCCCAATAAGAACATCAACAAATTAGTAGCAGATTTCGGTAAAGTCGAACGCCTATCAATTGGTTGCTTATTGTCGGATAACCTAAGATCCCTTTCTAAATCCTGTTGATCGTGTTTCATTTTTCTCAAAAAATCTTTGATTTTAAGTGATTTTACTTATGCTAATTAGTCTTTGCAAATAAGACTTGAGGTTTTTGATCCAATTCTGCAATGCGGCTTATAGGCCAGTAGCGGATAATTGCTCTACCTATAATGTTTTGGCGAGGAACAAACCCCCAATAATGACTGTCGTAGCTATTGTTACGATTGTCCCCTAAAACTACATACGAATCAGGCGGTACAATCACCGGGCCCCATTGATAGTCCGGTTTGGCAGCAATATACTTCTCTTTTAAAGGGTGCTCATTAATATATAGTACTCCATTCTTCACCTCAACTTTTTCTCCTGGTAAACCGATGATTCTTTTAATGAAAGCGCTGTGATAATCTTCTTCTAAAAGTGTTTTTGTGGGATTAAACACAATAATGTCGCCTCTTTGCGGGTTTTCAAAGTCATAGCTGATTTTGTCAATCACGAGATGATCATTAATTTGGAGAGTAGGCTCCATTGAACCGGAAGGAATATAACGAGCTTCGGCAACAAAGGCTCTAATTCCGAACGCAATAATTAAACTTAATCCAACAGTTTTTAAACCCTCAAACCAAAAATGAGGCTGAAGACTTTTTTTGACCATAACGACAAATTTTATAATTCAAAAAATTAATTCGTCTTTTGTGAAGCCCACATTTTTAAAATAGCAACTTAATGTTGCATAACTATGAATAAACTGTGTCAAATTATTGAATATAAGGTAATCTTACTAAAGGAGGATATCACTACTATGATAAATAATCGTATTAAAAGCCTATAAAGATAAAATTCTAATTCTGACAATAAAAAGGAGTCAGAAGTCAGAATACAGGAGTCAGAATGCATCGCCTATAAAGGGATGGTGTTTTAGTAAAAGTTTCGCAGAGCAGCAAGTTAACGCGTGGTTTTAACCAGTATTTATCATTCTGAGTCCTGACTCCTGAACTCTTCTTCATAAATAAGCCGTGTCAAGTTTTTATGTACAGAGTATACATAATTCAATTAATGATACATTAAAATGAAATTGAAATGAAATCAAAGTCTTTCTTTAGATATAAAAAAAGCCTCGTCCATTAGATAGAATTATTATCGGGAAAGGCAGAGGGCAGGAGGCAGAAGGCAGAAGGCAGAAGGGAATTCTGCCTCCAGATCTGGAGCCCGATCTGCGGAGGGAACAAGGGTTTAAGACCCCAACTTCCTTAAGTTGCACCCTTTCGGTTGGGGTCGAATCCCCTAACGTAAGGAACCTTCTGCCCTCTGCCTTCTCCTACGGAGACGCTACGCGAACGTACTTCTGCCTTCTTCAATGAGTTTGAAGTTATAGCCTAAACAAAGGAAATCATCTTAAATTAGGGTATAAAGATACGCCTTCTACTTCCACAAAGTTATGAGTCTATTTTGTAGATATTTCTGTTATTGATAGGCAAAAACAGCCACTTAACTTTACCTTTTTCTGGATTGAAACTAGGAAATGGGAAGAATATAATTACACTGTTACGTTTGATTAGCGGCGAAATTATCAAGCCTAAGTTAGATGCTTTTACTCTAATATTTCAGCCGCTTAGACAACTAATACCGTTTTGAATTTGAGATATTAGGTTGGGTTAGGTGAAACATGAATAAAACCGAACAATATGAACACTTTATGGTGGGTGTTTAACTCCCTTTCCAGCGTGCGCTCCCGCCGCGCTAATATGTAGGAGTTGAACATTGGGCATTATGGACATGGCGCGGCTTGGCTTCACCGCAGTCCAGTTTTGTCGCCGTAAAATGAAGCGGAATCACCTTCTGCGCTTAGAATGTGTAAACCTACCTGTATTAATTTTTCAATATATTTCTAGCTCATAGGAGACTAATAAAATGCCCCAATGGCTTTACGACCTTGCAATTGTCTCATTAGTCACTGCTGGAATCTGCTTTTTAATCATTGCTATTGATATTTTTACCAAAAATCCACAAAATATGTGGATAATGCAGGTCGTTTGGCCAGTCACAGCTTTATGGTCAGGACCACTAGGGCTTTATGGCTACTACAAAGTGGGTCGCTTGAGTGCTAAACAGCGAGTTCAAAGAGCTAAAGAGCAAGGCGAAAAACCTCCAAATAAGAAAAAGCCATTTTGGCAAAGTGTTGCTGTCGGAGCAACTCATTGCGGTAGTGGTTGCACTTTAGGAGATATTTGTGCTGAATGGTTCGTTTTTTTTGTGCCGTTTGCTATCTTTGGTAGCCATGTGGCTGGCACTTGGTTATTAGATTATATTCTTGCTTTCATGCTTGGGATTGCTTTTCAATACTTCACTATCCAACCGATGCGCGGACTTTCGATGATTGATGGTCTAAAAGCTGCGGTGAAAGCAGATACTCTTTCATTAACAGCGTGGCAAATCGGAATGTATGGCTGGATGGCGATCGCACTGTTTATTCTTTTTTCCCCAGAAACATTACGCCCAAACAATCCCGTGTTCTGGTTTATGATGCAGATCGGCATGGTCTGCGGCTTTCTCACCAGCTATCCGGTTAACTGGTGGCTGCTTAATCAAAACATTAAGGAATTGATGTAAGCAGCTCATCAGTTACGGTGCTGAAACCCGAAGCACAATCTTACCACCTGTATGCCCCTCGGCTAACTGGGTATATGCCTGACGCACGTCTTTGAGGTCATACACCGCAGCCACAGGAACCTGTAACTCCCCGTCTGCGATCAACCCAGCGACTTTAGCCAGAACGTCACTAGACTCACCCTTTGAACTCCCGTCAGTATGAACTTTGTGCTTGTCTGCTGCAGCGAAATCGATAATGGTATTGATCCGATCCGGATCGATACCCATATTAATTGCTAAATCAACATACCCATGACCCACAGTGTCAATCACAGCATCAAAGCCGCTTGGAGCAACACGGATCAGATTCTCACGCAGATCATTTTTGTAGTCGACTGGTGTCACACCTATTGAGCGCAACCAGTCATGGTGCGACTGTTCGGCAGTACCGACGACAGAAGCCCCTGTACGCAGAACCAGCTGCACAGTGAGCGATCCTACCCCACCGGAGGCACCAGACACTAGAATTGTTTCTCCACGCTGAGCCTTAACAGCAGAGACAGAAGCCATCGCCGTCGATGCGATAACGAAAAGGGATCCAGCTACATCCCAGTCCAGGGATTCAGGCTTGACAACCAGTTGCTCAGCAGGAACAGCAACAAACTCTGACTGGGCTGAGCGCTTGTTCGACCAGCCGATGACTGGCGTACCTACACTAGGAGCAGTTACACCGTCGCCCAGTTCAGCAACCACCCCAGCGAAGTCTGTCCCTTGACCTGAGGGGAATGTTGAGGGAAACATTTTGTCAAGTTTGCCTTCTCGTATAGCAATCTCTCCAGGGTTAGTACCGGCGGTGACCACACGAACCAGTACTTGACCAGGGCTAGGCGATGGTTTTGGAACATCGATAACTTTAAGAACATCTACATTCCCGTAGTGGTCAAAGCGCACTGCTTTTGGCATCTCCTACCTCCTATAAATTTCTGTCATGTTTGATGATATCCGAATCAGTGCTCTTGTTGTGTTGGTCTTATCAGGATCTCATTAACATTCACATGTGGGGCTTGCGTGATATCATAAATAACTGTTGTTCTTGATGGCGGGCAATAGTAGCGACCTGTGCGCCTTCAGTCGCCAGTACTCAAGGTACACTCTTGGTGCAATTCCGGTTTTGATAGCGGTTTCTCTAGCGGCTAATCGGGGCTAAACTCATCTATGAGAGTGACAAAAATTGCTGCCGCTGGTACTGCCAATAACACACCTACTAATCCAAACAACTCACCCATTACGAGAAAAGCAATAATAACAATTACTGGATTCAAATCCACCTGTTTACCCACAATTAGGGGCTGGATTATGTGTGCATCTACTTGATTCAATACCAAAAATAACGCCAAGACTAACAATACCTTTGTTTGGCCGTGAGGGATTGTCAAAGCTATGAGCGCCGGTAGAAGCGTGCCAATAATTGAGCCAAAGTAGGGAATAATTTCTAGTATTCCGGCAAAGAAGCCAAAGGATATAAACAACGGGATTCCAATAAAATATAGTCCAACTCCAGCCCCTACACCAACAAATACCATTGCTATTCCCACACCGAATATCCAACCTTGAAGCCGAACTCGTATAGCAGGTAGCAACCTCAAGAATTGATCATGGTATCTGCGTGGTATTAACCGTAGGATTCCTTCAAGTACAGAACTGGGATTTGTTGCCATGTATATGGCTAAAATGACTGTGCCTATTGCTTGAACAGTCTGATTAAATGTATTACTTAGCACTAAAGGAAATGAAGTAATTATTCGTCCTAGATAATTCCTTAACTGATCTAAACCCAAGGTGAAATTAGAGACAAAACTCCATTTATTGTGAAGGCTTGCAACAAAGTTCCTCAGATAATCTACATAATTTGGTAATTGCTGAAGCAAAACCTGAGTTTCAACAATGAAGTTCGGTATCAGCACCAGCCCAATAAATGCCCCGAACCCTACAACCAAGCCTAACATTATCAGTACTGCTATCGAACGCACCTTGACAATTCTTTGTAGCCACTCCAAACTCATTTGCATAACCAATGCCAAAAGCCCTGCAACAGCAACTATCTCTAAAACCAGTACCAATCTGTAGAGAATATACGCTATCACCACCAACCAAAACGTTAGGGGAGCGCCTTGGGTAAGCCGGTCTTTTAAACTATTTTTGTTCCTATTGTCTGACATGTTATCTAAAAACTTTGGCTATAAGTCCTGCCCCTGGAAAGTGCGATGTTGACTAAAAATAGTAGAAAAGCCGAGGTTGTTAAGTTTGAGTGATTTTTGATAGCCGCAAGTGGTACTGAGTTAGGTAACCTATTGCCTCTTTTATTATTAAATATCTCGCATAGCTAAGAGTTCATTCTCTAGCCGGAGGAATATTTTGTTAACTTCTTTTTGGCTTTGTTGCAAAGCGATCGCTAATACTGGAATCTATATGGAGCATTTTTGCTTGTTGTCAAGTTCTGTAATTAAGCTTAACTTAGGATCACCCCCACTGGCGGCGTTCGCCGCCCGTTACTTATGTAGAGAAACTTTTATAATAGAATTACCCTGGCAGCTAAAACCGGATTAACAATAGTGTTCTTAAGCCTGCGAATGAGCGTGGTTCTGGGCTTTGATGGTTACTATATTAGTCAAGTAGCAATGCTACTATCCTGGTCAGAAGATTGTTTGAAATAAGACCAGCCTAGGTCAGGGTATTTACTATTATTTTGTTTAGAGTTGAAATTGACTCTAGCCTGTTTTGTCGTGCCACCAAATTTTAACTCGGCGCAAATTTTCACGATTTTCGGTGTTTCTAGCCTTTACAGATGGTGGAAAAGTTTCTCAAAAGTTTGATGTACTTTGTGATTAATAATTATATCCCGTGTAGCAAAATCCTGCTGTATTTAATCAAACTAAGTTGAAGTACAGCAGGCTATTAAAAATGTCTACTTGCAATTTAAACTTCTTCAGTATATTTGCACTACAAAAATTTATTTATAGATCTTGCTGTACAAAAAACTGAGAGTTTAAGCCTCAATATAAAGTACTCATGTAAAGCCTGCACTTAACGACACCTAGCTACTGCCACACATCTTTATTTCACTGGCCTGTGCTGCCATTTGTATTGGAACCACTGGTGTTACTGTTGGTGCCAGGGCTACTCCCATTCCCACCACTTTCAGTAATACTACCGCCATTATTTGCCGCTTGAGCTAGTTGTAAATGCTGCTGTTGTGTAGGTAAAAAATTTCTGATGAAGGCTTGCACATCCTGGCTTTTTGTCGTAGTAGCTTGACGCTGAAACTCAGATACGCTACTGGCATTTGACTTAGCTAGCTCTTGAGTGTATGCCTGATCGAAGGCTGTACCTTGTTTGTGTGTGGGATAAATTCTCCAGTCGACTCCGATCCTGTTTGCTTAAATCAACTGGCACACTCATATTATGCTGACGGGCTAGCTCTAGCAATGCTCTTTGAAACTGGGCATGGTCATTAAATATGTGGAGAGCTACCTGTGCTACCTGCGGACTCTGAGCTCTTTGCAGAGCAAGTTCTGCTGATGCCAACTCATAGGCGCTATCTTGAGCAGTTTTATTCAAAAACTGCTTAGTGTTTGAGCTGATTGGAGTTGTCTGAGTTTGGTTAGACTGCCCCGAGGTATTTTGTATAGGGGTAGTTTGTTGTGCTAAGGTTTTTCCTCCTACATAGAGAAATGCTCCTGTGGCTAATAAGGTAGCTAATCCTTGTTTAATCATTGCTCTTTCCTTACAGGTTAAAGTTTTTTCGAGCTTATGGGTAGTGTTTCAAATTTGCTATTAATTCAGATTGATACTTGTTTAAACTTAGTAGTTTCAAATCACAAATCTGTAACACCACCGATATCCTATTTTCGCGGGACTTTGTTGCAATCTATCCTCGGTTAGGGTATGGGGATAAACATCAATACATTAGCCAAGCAACAGAGACAAAAAACCCGATTTCCGTCGTTGTGAAGACCAATTTTAGGTCAACTTATAAGAAACCGGGTTTTTGGGGTTACGTTACCAATCCAATGCAACGCAGAATAAAGCTCCCATTGAGTCAAGCCTGGATTAAGACACTCGAATTTTAGAAAATTTTGTACACTCAATCTTTAAGGACGTTGACGCGGTCGATAATAGCACAGACTTTCATACGCAGCGCGCGCTTCCAGTAATCCATATACATTATACGCTTCTCGATGGTCGCTACCTCTACCTTCTAAACAATGTTGAGTTACTTTGGGAAGAGAGTGATTGACGATAGCCTAACGCCCAACGGGGTGGTAATGGAGGACGACCAGTCAGTTCAAAGAAGTTATTTGTGCCATCAGTCTGGCAAATTCCAACTTCTAAACGCTCCCCACAAAGATAACGGCTAGCATATTAGCTAATAAAAAATCTATGATTCTCTACCATTGGCTTTAGGAATCAGTTAAATTTTCTATATCCAAAGATAGTATTTTTGTTTTCTCTATCTAAGTTAAGTTGACAATTTACTCTCACTTTCAAAGGCCTCGTCAAAAATTCAACCATAAGTATGAAGAGAATCTAAGTTCTATCTTTAAGCTAAAGGCATAGGCTCTTTAAAGCAGAGAAAATAAAAAAGTCATAACTTATACCAATTGGATGAGTAAAGTAAGTTGACAAAATATGAAATTTATCTACTTAGCTATTATGACTTTTACAATAGCAACTCCACTGAGGGAAAATGTCTTTCCTGCGTATACCCACTACTTAAAAAGTAAAAGAAATTCGGAACGTTCTCAGGAAATGATTCAAGTTAAGAAGCAAAAAGCTCAAGCCATTTCTCTTCAACAAGATCAGTCTCTTTTATTCTTGAGTTTAGGAAATTCAGATTTTGGCTCAGGAAAATTTGTAGCAGCAGTAACAGATTATACTCATGCTTTAGAAGTAAATCCTAACAATGCTGCTGCGTATTACAATCGAGGAGAAGTTCGTAGTAAATTAGGGGATAAAAAGGGAGCAATTGCAGATTTGAAAAAAGCTTTGGATATTTTTAAATCTCAAGGAGAACAAGATAATTACCAAGATGCTTTGAATCATCTTAAACAACTACAAAACTCGTAATATGGATTATCAAGCCTGCGAATGTATTCGTTCGGCTTTGGGTATAGACCTACAGCCAAAGACGTTCACTCTTTTACAAATGGGTTTACGTGCCATAGTTATTTATATAGCAGGGTTGTTGATGGTGCGCTTAGCAGAAGACCGTCGTTTCGGTAACTGAGTTACTCGCATCTTTACGTAGCAATGCCCACTTATCTGAGCCCGATAAGGTAAAAATTGCTCGTTGGGAACGTAGCGGACAAATCAGCGTCATTCCGGCGGCACGAGAGCTACAGGTCATTGAAGTGAAAGTAGAACAAGGTATACAGACGATGCGGATTGAGTTTAATTATCCTCCAGAAGGATAAATTTACTAATCAGAAAACCTAAAAAAGAAATCAGATTTCACAAATCAGAATTAATTCGATGCCGTTAGGGCATAATCAGACTTTAGCAATACAGATTTACAGAAGAAGTCTGTCTCATGGTGTATGTTTGATTAGCTGCTATGTTTAACGATATTAGTTAAGTTTTGAAGATGACTAACTAACTAACTATTAAGAGTAAAATTTTCAAAAAATTATTCTTAATAAGTTAAACCTAAACTGCAACAGTAAGGAAATTACTAATGTTTTTTCATAAGAAAGAAACAATTCATGTTGTTGATGTGAAAGAAGCTAATCCACGTTTTGCTCAACTACTTTTAGAACAATTCGGTGGTGCAACAGGTGAACTCTCTGCGGCTTTACAATATTGGGTACAGTCTTTCCATGTGGAGAATGCAGGTATCCGTGATATGCTTCAAGACATAGCTATTGAAGAGTTTAGCCATTTGGAAATGGTAGGCAAAATGATTGAAGCTCACACTAAAAGCGTGGACCAAACCGAGGCTTTCAAGAGTACTTTGTTTGCTGTACGTGGCAAAGGACCGCACTTTCTAGATAGTCAAGGTAATGCTTGGACAGCTAGCTATTTAAATGAAGGTGGCGATGTAGTACGGGATTTACGAGCTAATATTGCTGCCGAAGCTGGTGCACGTCAAACCTATGAGGAGTTGATTAAGTTAGCTACCGATGAAGGAACCAAAAACACACTTGTTCATCTTCTCACACGGGAAATCTCCCATACCCAAATGTTTATGAATGCATTGAATAGCTTAGGTAAATTAACTGATCCGTTGTTTGGTAATGTCCAACCTGATAGCACCGTTGACATATACTATAACTTGTCTACTAACGGGATAGAAGATGAACGTGGTCCTTGGAACTCAGAGCCAAATTTCCGTTACATTGCAGATCCCTTGAGTCAACGTTCATAAACTACCGGACTTTGGAATGGAACGTGATAAATACCCAGTGGCGCTAGGTTCTAAAGCACCCTTTTCGGTTCATTCCACAAAATAGCAGTGCTTACTATTCGGGAACACTGCTATTTTCACAAACTTCTATCGTCCGAGTAAAAAACGAGAGTTCTTCGAAATAGCGTAGTAAGATTGCCAGTGTTGGAGAAGTCAACTGATCATAAAGTCGTGCGGGTTGGTCTATGTGTCCGTGCATAGTTTGGCGATTCTGCCCTCCACCCCGCTCCCCGGTTGAGCGTTGGTCAACTCTCGTCAGGGGGTTCGCTTCGAGGCTGAAAATAATGGCAACCGAACCTGAAAGCAGCTACCGACACCAATTTCACTAGTGACGCTAATATCTCCTCCATGAGTTGTAGCGATAGCTAAAGCAATAGCTAATCCCAAACCGACTCCCCCCTCCCGTCGACTTCTAGCTTGATCTGCCCGCCAAAAGCGATCAAAAATTAGCGTCAGGTGTTCTGGAGCAATACCAATACCTGTATCTTGAAAAGTGATGACTACTAGGTGTTCAAGTTTAACAAGTGAAACGATGACAGATCCTCCTTCGGGTGTGTAGTGCAAAGCATTTTGCAAGAGATTAGAAAATAATCGCTTCAATTGAATAACTTCACCCTTGACAAAAACTTCAGTGGATATTTCTGATATCAGCTGAATATCTTTAGATAGTGCTTGCAGTTCAAATAACTCCACCAAATCCTCTAAAAGTTCGTCGAGGGGAATAGCTATCCATTCACTCCTTTGAGTATTTGTTAGTATATCGGTTCGAGCTAATAAAAGTAAATCTTCTACTAATCGAGTCATTTGGTTCGTTGCGGATACAATTCCTTCTAATTTATTTACATGAGATGGATGAATTATTTCTGGATAATTCATAAGCACATCAACTGAAGTTTTAATGACTGTTAAAGGACTACGCAACTCATGAGAAGCATCTGCAGTAAACTGTTTTAACTGCTGAAAACTTTGTTGAATTGGCTGCAAAGATTGTCCTGTAAGCCACCAGCCACCCAGACTACTAAGAATTATGACAATAATTCCTCCCAATTCAAATCCTAATAAAAGTCTGTCAAGCTCTTTTTCTAATTCTTTTGTGGATTCACTCACCCGCACATAACCTACAAGCTTTTTTTGTCCTCCAGTCAAACGCGGATAAACAGGAATAGTAATGCTGCGGATTTTTTTGTATTGGCTAACATTAAAATTAGCAGTAAACGACTCCTGAGAAATAGTATTTCCCGCTTTTGCCAAAAGTCGACCTTTGACATCAAACCACTCTACTCCTTGACGATTTTGGCGTAAATCTTGCCAAGGGATATCTAAATCTCCATCATCGCTATCCAAAATTCGGGGAATTTTAGTATCAATAGCTTTTTTATCAGTTTGCATTGCTATTAAGTTGTGGGAAGCTGCCGTTGCTAAGTTTACAATTTCTCTATCTAGTTTTTGATAAAGATTGTAAGATAAAAAATGGTAGACAACTATAGTCGAGGTTCCCCAAATTGTCACCATTACACTTAGGTAAGAAAACAAAAGACGTCTACTTAAAGCCTGAAACATCCACTTAAAAAACTTGTTTGAGTCGATAACCTAAACCGTATACTGTTTCAATAAAATCAAAACTGGCTCCAGCCAATTTTAATTTCTGTCGCAAACTGCGAATATGGACTTTTATTGTTTCTTCTCCAGGCGGCTCTTCAAAAGACCAAAGATGTTTTAAAATATCATTGCGATTCAACACTTGATGACTGTGACGTAGAAACAATTCCAAAATTTTATATTCTTTCGGAGTTAGATGTACTGGTTGTCCATTATATGTCACTTGACAATTACTTGGGTCTAGACGCAAGTTCTCCCATTCAAATACAGGAGGTAAAATTGTAATTCCCCGTCTTAATAAAGCACGAATGCGAGCCATCAGCTCTTGTAGATCAAAGGGTTTGACGACATAATCATCTGCTCCTGCATCTAGCCCAATGACTTTATCTGTGCTAGTGTCTAGTGCAGTTAGCAACAGAATCGGAAAAGAATAACCTTTTTGCCGTAGTTGTCGGCACAAACTTATCCCATCTAACTTTGGTAGCATTAAATCTAGCAGTATCAAGTTATAAGGAAAGGCTTTAACAAACTCCCATCCTAGTTGACCATCGCTAGCGATATCAACAACATAACCTTGATCCGTCAGCACTTCTGCAAGTGGTTGTGCAATACGCTCATCATCCTCAACTAAAAGAATTTTCATAGCATTTTCGTGTTGTTATCGCCAAAGGCAGTCACAATGAAACAAGTTTCCCCGCACTGCATGTAAGTAGAATTTTTTCCTGTTCCCTGTTCCCTACTTACAAGTCAGTCACTCTTACGCGGGCGATCGCCGACAACCAAAGATGAAAATATCAGTTTCTGCGTCTCCCCTCAGACCGTCCCCGCGTCTATTTGGCATTATGGATTCTTCTCTTAGACGCTTGGGTTAGAACCGTCTCGGAAGCATAGCACAGGGAACAAGGGGTTTAAGAGGGAAGCTTCCTGTAGGGTAGCACAGCCTCGTTGTAGTGACTAATGCTACAAAGCGGTCTATTACCCAGCACTCCTAGTTTCCCTAAATGCATATTTAGTAAAGAAGCACTCACTAATTTAATCGACAATTTAATACTAATGAAGTATACAAGGATTTTCAGCTTAGGAATAAATTTTTCCGAGTTCTTTACCTTTGCTTAATTTAAAATTCCATTTTGACCCACACTCAGACGCTCGTTCGCAAAGCGTCTCCCCTTGGGAGATGACTCGAACACAGCTGCGCTATCGTACAGAATCCCAAGCTGAATTCTGACGGATGTGTTTTGAGTTCTTCTTCATAAAAGTGCCAAAAGTAGCCAAGAACCTAAAAAATTTGAACTTATACAAAACTTTCCGAGTTCTTTACCTAAGTTATTTTAGTATTGAGTATGGATTTGGAAAACTTATTCTCCCGCGCATCACCTCATTTTACAACACCGATTCAGTAATCGGAATCATCAAAAACCTGGTTTCTTGGTTTTGTAAGAAGGAATATTTGATTGTGTAAGACCTTACAATAAGCTTTTTCGATCTCGAATTTTATTAATGAATCGGTGTTCTAGATGTAAGCGCAAAAAAATTACACTTGTGAGATCTTTATCTTAACTTCCTGTGAGGAAAAGAAAGTGAGGGCAAAACAAATGACATACACAATACAACAGTTTAAGTTTGAACAGCAGTATGACATTCGCACAATAACACTAAAAGGCGAAACATGGTTTGTTGTACAAGACTTGTGTAAAGCGCTTGGTTATATTGAGCCGATAGAAAGTCACGATATAGAAGGTTTATCGCATTACTTAGAGAGGGAATATGTAATAAATACAGGTCAGTTATGGCATGTTTTAAAGTTTACTAATAAGTCAGGACTTTATTCATTGATAATGATCAGTGGGAAACCAGTAGCAAAACGGTTCAAACAATGGATAAACAGTGAAGTGTTAGTGAGCGCTCGTCAGATTGCTGATGACAACGACACATTACAAACTAATACCGAAGAGTTGGAACAACTCAAATCTTTGTATAGTAGTGTGGCTTGTTTTTGCTTATAATATATGTGGTAAATTTTACAAAATCAACTGCCACACTGTGGGTGATCGCTTGCGAATGCGCATTTGGGCTAAATGTGGCAGAACGATCGCACTTCTAAGATGGCTGATATTCGGACACGTTGGTGTGGTAGAAAGCAAACTGTGGTTCTGCTGTAAAGGGGGGTTGGGTTTCATGAAAGTAAAAATTTTTACATCAAAATACTTGAAAAGCAGTGTATGTACATAAGTTGTGATTTTGGTTGAGCAGTGATGAATCGTCGCAATTTTTTAACTTTCGTTGGTGTAGGCTGGGTAGTAAGTTCTCTACCAGTAGCAATTGCAGCTTGTGCTTCCGAAAAGACATCTAACGGCTGGCAAAAAGTCGGTAAAGTAGGAGATTTAGATAACGCAGGTCAATTGCTTGTAAAAAAGTAATTAAGCCTGCCCTCCTCTCCTGACAACATGCGTGGGATGGTGTTTTAAGACTCATTTTCAACCCCTATCTCATCCCCTCATAGATGAGGTTTTTACCAGCATTTATTCTTCTGACTCCTGAATTCTGACGAATGTGTTCTTTTTGATAAAAAAGTACTCTTAGTAAGACACAAGAGTACTTCTATTATTTATCTGGTGAAGGAAGTATGTCTATTATGAATATGCAAGACTATACCCTATATATAGTAACATTTTTTTTATTATTCGAGATTAAAGACAAAAAATAAATCTTTCCGAGTTCTTTACTTTTGCATAATTTCAAATCCTATATCGTTACGAAATATTTAACTCCTGTAGAACTTCCCGAGTTTTTTACTTTTTCAATTTTATTCTTGAAAGGTTCCCGAATATTTATCTTTATATAAAATAAAAATATAATGAGTACAGACATGTCACTAGATTCTGATTTTAGATGCGCTTTATGCAGACAAAAACTATCTGAAAACCACAAGGAAAATTGTAAAGGGTATCAGCCTGATAAATGTCCTAATTGCGGTAAGGCTTTCCCGAAGGACTTCGACAGGCTCCGCTTTAATGGTTATCTCAGTCCTCGTAATGTTCGTAGTATTGTTCAATCTCAAGCACAAGCTAGTAGTCTTTGTGCAGTCAGTCAAATTGGTCGTTTAGTTTATAAAAATATGGTTTCTCTAGTCTGGACGATTAATCAAGAATTTGGCAACAAGTTGAAATACTTATTGCATAAGTTATCAAGAAAGGCAGAGGGCAGGAGGCAGCTATGCTGAAGGGAATACTGGCTCCTGACGTCTGCCCGTGACTGAAAGGAACAAGGGTCTAAAACCCCATCGTCTACACGGTGTTTACAATTGGTTGGGGTCTGAATCCCCAACGAAAGTGTTCCTTCTGCCCTCTGCCTTCGTACTTCTGCCTTCTTCAATGCATTGATCTGATGACAGGGTGTTAGGGTTGGGGGAATCCACGACAAAACAGGACAAGCAAGCGCAAAACTAGATAGATGTTTAACACCTAACCCTGAACTTGGTTTGTCCTGTTTTGTCCGGGAACAATGTAGCGGCAGCACTATGGTGTTCATTTCATTGGGACTGCCTTACCCTGAAGCGAAAACCTGGATAAAACAGCCCAGATGAGATGAAAAAAGCCAAAAAACTTTGGCATATACATCTAGGAATAATTTAAACTTATATTTAAAAAACTAAATGCTTCCAGTATTGGTCGCTGAAATGGGAGAAAATCAAAGAAAATGATGCTTGCTCTACAGGTATTCCTACTGCTTCTGATTGGGGGATCGGTGATATTTTACATTTGGTGTGCTATTGAGACTAGTCTTTTTTTCAGAGCGAAATCACGGTCTCAAAACAAGAGTCATTCACCTGTTTCAGTGTTGATTTCAGTTTGTGGGGTTGATGCAGATGCTCAGAAAAATTGGAACAGCTTTTGCCAACAAGATTATCAAAATTATGAAGTACTATTTGGCGTCATGAATCTCAATGACCCAGCTGTTCCCATCTTGAAAGAACTGGTTGCCAAATACCCTAACCGCGCTAAACTGGTCTTCTGTCTGGAGGAGCGCGGTATTAACCACAAGTTCAGTAATCTTACTCATCTACTTGAGGCAGCACAGCATGAAATCATTGTCCTGACAGACAGCGATATATGGGTAAAACCGGAATATTTGCATACAGTAACATCGCCCTTGGCAGATCCGAAGATAGGCATTGTCACCTGTGGTTATCTTGGTCACCAGCCAAATTCTCTACCTGCAATGTTTGCTTCTTTTGGAAGATGCATCGACTTTATCCCCAGTGTATTGATAGCTCGTAGTCTAGAAAGGGGTCTCAAATTTGCTCTTGGTGCTACCATTGCTACCCGTAAATCTGTACTGGAGGAAATTGGTGGGTTAAAAAGTGTTGTCAACCGGATAGGCTGTGATTACTACATTGGTAATATGGTAGCTGCTGCTGGCTATCGCGTCGAACTGTCACAATATATTTTGGAAACTAACAACGGACTTGAAGGTTTGCAACATTTGTTACAAAGGGAGTTACGTTGGGCGAGAATGAGCAGATGGAATCGAGGGTGGTTGTATTACACGATCGCCTTTACATATGGAACTGTTTACTGCATCCCTTTACTAATACTTTCCGATGCTGCACAATGGGCAGTTATTATTTGCTTAATTACTGTATTTATCAGAATTGCTCAAGCAGTGATATGTATATATAGTATGGGCTGTACTAGGCTCTTGTGGGGTCTGTGGACGCTTCCAATTCACGATTTTAAGAATTTTGCGATTTGGCTAGCAGGTACATCAGGTCGGACAATCCATTGGCGTGGGCGACATCTGCGAATTCTATCTGGTGGCTTTCTCGAAGAGAAAGCTAGCAGCTAATTGTTTGTCATACTAGGAGGACGCATTTGTTTATAGAAGAGTGAACATATAAAGATGAAAGTTTTAATTGCTGGAGTTGATGGATATTTAGGTTGGTCTTTAGCGCAGTATTTGACTGTTCGGGGACATGAAGTCGCTGGAGTAGACATCTTCTTTCGTCGCCAATGGGTGGAGGAGATGAACTCTTGTAGCGCGATCCCTATCGCTCCTATGGAAGAGCGACTTCAAGCATTTAGAGAACGTTTTGGCTGTGAGCTACATTTTTGGTCAGGAGATTTACGCGATTATACCTTTGTGGCGCAGGTTTTGCGGGAATTCCAACCAGAGGCGATCGTTCATCTTGGTGAGTGTCCTTCCGCACCATACTCCATGATCGATGTCTCTCATGCAGTTTTTGTACAGACTAATAACATTACGACAACATTTAATCTACTATTTGCGATACGGGATATTTGCCCCCAGGCTCATTTGGTTAAATTGGGGACAATGGGTGAGTATGGGACACCTAACACTGATATTCCAGAAGGCTTCTTCGAGATAGAGTACAACGGAAGACAAGATCGATTTCCTTTCCCTCGTCAAGCAGGCTCGTGGTATCACTGGAGCAAAGTACATGGTTCTAACAACATTATGTTTGCTTGTAAAATTTGGAATCTGCGAGCAACAGACGTTATGCAGGGAGTGGTTTTTGGGACTCGTATTGATGAGATGGGTGATGATCAACGACTCATGACTCGATTAGACTTCGATCAAGCCTTTGGCACAGTTATTAACCGCTTTTGTTCTCAAGCAGTAATTGGACATCCCTTAACTGTATAATATATTCACCTGCTTGTATATCAAACCGTCTAATCAAATTCAAAAGCCTGACACAGAATTGTCACACGAGAGTTTTAGTTTAAATTGTAGTCTAGTTAAAATCCAGTATGAAACACCCAATCGTTGAAAAAGCTTATGGTAATTGGCGAGCGAGCGTCTATGCTCATCCTGTTCAACCTGACAAATTCTCATATACATTGACGCTTACCGACCAATTACGACTAAACCCTGAACCGATCACTCCTGAGCATCTATATTTATTCAGTTGCTTTGAGAGTTCCCAAGAGGCATTGCTTGCTGGTATTGACGGAATAAAAAACTCCACACCAAAATAAAATCTACACCGGAATTGTCTGTTGGCTGATCGCGTAAAGCTAAAAAAAAAAGAACGGAACATGCTGCGGTAACTTGGGGAGCGATCACACTTAAAAGTACCGGGTTTACAGCGTAAAGTTCAAGCTATATAAGCTTTTTGCTGATTTTTATGTTTTCAAGTACATATAAATGTGCGAACCCATATATGTGCGAATTAGGAAAGCTGAAACTTAATAAACACTTCTGTTTTTGTGGCGACCCCAAAATTGCATTCCCCTGTCAATTTTACTTAAAAATCGCTAAAAGACATTCGTGCAGTTTTCTTAACTTACCACTGATGTTCTTTCCTAGTTCTTGACTTTTGATATCTATTGTAAAGTCATTAAGCTGAATTGAAAGAGGCTTTACACTTTGAGGCTATGGCAAATCAAAAGATGAAAGCGTTTCGACAATCAGATGAACACGACACAGGCAACCGAGTCAGTAAGGTTCCGCATGTCAACTTTGCGTTCTGGGTGATCAAGATCTGCGCGACAACAGTCGGGGAAACAGGCGGCGATGCCCTTTCCATGACTTTGAAGCTCGGCTATGCCGTCAGTAGCTTGATCTTTTTGGGGTTCTTCTGTATCACGCTTGTTGCTCAGGTCATGTCGAAGCGGTATCACCCGTTCTTTTATTGGGCGGTTGTGGTTGCCACCACAACCGTTGGGACAACAATGTCGGACTACCTTGATCGCACCGTCGGACTTGGCTACGTGAAATCATCGATATTACTGTTGTGCGGTGTCATTGTCGTCCTCTTTATATGGAGTCGTGTCACTGGGTCAATTGAGTTCGAGAACATAACTACCAAGAAGAACGAGGTCTTCTACTGGCTGACGATTCTGGTGTCAAACACGCTTGGCACGGCACTAGGCGATTTCGTCGCTACAACCACTGGTCTTGGATTTGAGCAAGGTGCTCTCGTATTCACCGTCCTGCTTGGGCTTGTGATGATCGCACACTTTTTTACCAATATTCGAGACAACGTACTTTTTTGGGCTGCATATGTTCTGACGCGTCCTTTGGGAGCTACACTCGGCGACACCCTAACCAAGCCGCACTCTCAAGGAGGCTTCGAACTAAGTCGTATCACTTCTTCGCTCGTTATCATGGCGCTTATGGTTGTTGGGATATTTTTCACATCTAGAACGACCAAACAGTTTCTCAACTCTTTCAAGCGCAAAAGAGTCTAGACTGCTGTGCTTGGGGAGATCCATGACGACTCTCCGGACGGAGATTCTTTGACACAGTAACACTTGGTAGAAGGTTATGACTTGAACCGTTCCAGATGTATAAAAATAAAATAGCCGCCTTAAACGAATTACTAAGTAGTTGGACAAAATTAAATTCATAGGTGGAGAGAGGGAACTCTTAACAGGGAACGGGGAACAGCAAAACAAAGTGTGTAATTAATTCTGTCCAGGTACTTAACTGCGCCCATGACCAACCACGTTTAGCTTTGCTGGGCACAGACTCAGGTTCTTCGATTTATTTATATTTATGCCTTAAGTGCCTTATATACATAAGACCAACGGTAGCAGATCGCTTTAACTCAAAGCTAAACGTACTGTAAAACAACTACCAATACCCAACTGACTTGTCAGCGTGATCTCCCCGCCGTGGTTTTGAACAATAGCCATAGCGATCGCCAGTCCCAGACCAGAACCTCCAGAGTGATACGACCTTGCCGCAGACGCCCGCCAAAATCGCTCAAAAACTTGGCGAAGATGTTCTGGTGCAATTCCAATCCCTGTATCCTTCACACAGACATATAACTGCTGACCAGCAAGACGAGTTTTGATCTCAATAGTACCTTGAGCAGGTGTGTACTGGATCGCGTTTTCAATTAAATTGGCAAACACTCTTGTCAGTTGAATTGAATCACCCAGCACAAACAATTGTTGACTCACCTGTTGAGATTTTGTATGAAAACTCTTGAGCAGATGAATTTGTTTGAATTCGGCTTGTGGCTGATAAAGCTGGACTAAGCTATCTAAAATCTCCTCTACAGCTACTGCGTCGCGTTTATGGATCTGAGCTTGGTCACTACGGGCCAATAGTAGTAAATCTTCTGTTAGGCGAGTCATCTGATTAGCAGCGTTAGCGATCGCTTCTAACTTTTCTGCATCTGTGGAGCGTATTCCTTCTGGATATTTTAGTGCTACTGCTATATTAGTTTTAATAACTGTTAAAGGACTACGGAGTTCGTGAGACGCATCTGCGGTAAACTGCTTCAGTCGTTGAAAACTTTGCTCAATTGGCTGCAGGCTCTGTTGAGTTAGCCAAACACCACCAACTCCACTCAAAACTAGAGCAATAACAACACCACCGCCTAACCCCCAATCCAATTTGTTAATTGTTTCATCAAGCTCTTCTAAAGATTGACTTACTCGCACATAACCCATCACGCGACCATTGCCACTTTTCACAGGTAAAGTCACTCCCAGAATGCGAACTTTACCAATCTTCTGTGTTTGTATACTTTCTTGATGAGAAAGCGGTAAGGTTAATATGTATTGTCCTTGTTGATCAATGGAGCGGCCTTCCACATCAAATGATTGCAAAGCTTGATGATTATTAATAAGTTCTTGTAATGGAAAATCGCTTTCTCCTTTCTGTAGACCATCATCTACCTCAGCATTAGCAGCACTCTGTCCTAAAGTTCTCAGTTTTTCTATAAGTTGTTGGTTAAGGTTATGAGTAAAGAAAATTCGCACAGCAAGGGTAAATATTCCTAGTATTGAAGCCAGAACAGACAAATAAGATAATAATAGTTTATATTGGATTTGCTGAAACACAGATTGATTCCTTAACCAGTTTCTTAAGAAGAAATACACAGGCGATAACCAACGCCGTATACAGTCTCGATTATTTCTGGCTCCCCACCTGCCGTTTTGAGTTTCCGACGCAAATTAGTCAAATGAGTTTTCACAGTTTCTTCTCCAGATTCTTTATCAATTTCCCAAAGCTTTTCTAACAAATATGAGCGAGTAAAAACTCGATGAGGATTTCTCAAAAATACTTCTAATATCATATATTCTTTAGGAGTTAATGAGATAATATTCCCATTATAAGTTACGATCCGTGTACTTGGCTCAAATCGGAATTTGCCATATGTCAAACATGGTGGTTGATGGCTTTCGTTTCGACGTGATAAGGCTCTAATTCTAGCAGCTAGTTCTTCTAGTTCAAATGGCTTGACAAGATAATCATCAGCTCCTGCGTCCAGTCCAATCACTTTATCTGTTGTTGTATCTCGTGCTGTCAGCATCAATATCAGCATCTTACATCCAGAAGAACGTAACCGTTTACACAAGTTAATGCCATCCAGAAGAGGCAGCATCAAATCTAATAAAATCAGATCATAGGGAATTGTTGTAGCTTGTGACAATCCCTCTATGCCATCACCTGCTATATCCACAACGTGATACTGATGTTTTAAATCTTCAGCTAATGGTTTAGCAATTCTCTCATCATCTTCAACTATTAAAATTCTCATTGTTTAGTAGACTCCAAACTGAACTATTCCAACAGGAATATCTGTGTTTATTCCGACAAACTTCACCTTAACTGGATAATCCCAGCCA
Organism: Aetokthonos hydrillicola CCALA 1050; assembly: GCF_017591665.1. Classification (GTDB taxonomy): domain Bacteria; phylum Cyanobacteriota; class Cyanobacteriia; order Cyanobacteriales; family Nostocaceae; genus Aetokthonos; species Aetokthonos hydrillicola. The sequence goes on from NZ_JAAKGC010000009.1 coordinate 32,501, forward strand.
TTAGAAATACCATGAATATTTACCTCGTTTAGAGAAACATTAAGAGTCGTTCCCGAGGAAACCGGTTGGGGGAAAGTTATAACTATTTTCTTTCCATCGATAGCAATACCGGCCTGAAGATTTATCTGTGAATTATCAGATACTGTTATGTCTTTCCTTACATTTAACCCTGGAGGTATATTAAGTATTACTTCAGAAATTTTGTTACTGGTTTGGGGAATCCATAAACTAAAAGATTGTCGAACAACATTAGCATTACTTGGCTTGACTATTTTAGGAAATTGCACCGCATTAACAATGTCAACAAACGGTTCAGATGCTTTAATAGTTGTGGCTTGTACACAGAAATTAAAAGAAGCAATAGCTAGAGTGAGTGTAGCAGTGTAAATTAGCCTTTTCATAAATTATCCCTTGAAAAAATAAAAAATGTGGGTTGTGTGTTTAAAGCCTACTTCAAAAAAAGATGTGCCTCACTCGAAACGCCACCTCATATCTTTCACCTGTCCGTACAAACCCAGCGTAAAAAGATGCACGATAAGGCTACCTGATTTTTCTTGGTTTTTATCGCTAAATCAAGGGCTGTAGCTTAATACTGACTAATAAAAATACAACCAGGTTTTCAGGTGCAAGATGTGAGCCACGCGCTCTGGTCTGTGGCGTCCAAGTTTTCAATCCCAAGGCGCTCATTCGTGGGTAAAGAGTTCAGATCTCTCTGCTTCCTATGAAAGATAGATATTCGGTAAGAGCTATGCGTTTGTTTTTACTTGTTGACTTGTTCCCTGGGCAAAATCCATTTAAGATTGAGCTTATAGAAACTAATTTTGATAAGTAACAAAGCTTTGGCCTCTATATTACCTCCTTAATCCTACTCTAGATATTAAATGTCAAGAACTTGGAAAGATTTGTACATCCTTTCGTTCTACAAACTAGGTTAGTCCCGGCGCATCTAACTTTTCACGGGATCTAGAAAGGGAGAAAAGGTTCGCGATAGTTAGGACTCTGTTGGCAAAATATTACCAAAAAAAGGAACGGGGAACAGTGAACAGGAAAGCAAAAGGCAGGAAGCATAATTCGGGCAAACATTCTCCTAATGGCTACCAAACCTGGGGCGCGGGGATTGGAGTATACAATAGTTCTGTTTTTTAAGAAGTTGCACCAAAAAGGCTGTAAATTAAGCCAGCTAGAACAATCAAAGTTACGATTATATAAGTCAAGTTCCTTTGGCGCACAAAGGCAAACAGAGAAAAAAGCACTCTGGCGACTGGTGTGGCGATTAATAGTAGTAATCCAAATTGGATAATACCGCGACGACCACCTGATAAAACTGCTGTTCCTACTCCTTCAAGAGAGCGAAAATCTGCAGGTTCTCCCTGGAAAAACCGGTAATTGGCAGGATTATTACCGTAGCGGATCAAGTACAAAACTCCGCCTACCAGAACGACAGTCGTCGCAAAGAGGACTCCAAATCTTAAAAGGTTCCCGACAAACTGCTCGATTCGATATTCATTCCATCTGCGTCCGAGTTGAACCATCTAAATCCCTCCAGTTAAACCTTTATATATCATCTCAATTGCCAAAGCCAAAATCACAAGGCTGAAGATAATTCGCAAAAGCCCAATCCTAGCTCTTACCAATACTCTTGCGCCTAACAAAGCTCCTAATAGTACCCCTAACATAACTGGCATTGCTAATCCTGGATCAATATAACCCCGCTTCAGGTAAACTCCAGCACTAGCTGCTGCAGTCACTCCAATCATAAAATTGCTGGTCGTGGTAGAAACTTTAAATGGAATACGCATCGCTTGATCCATTGCCAGAACTTTAACTGCGCCCGAGCCAATGCCAAGTAATCCTGAAAGTATACCAGCAACAAACATGAGCCCAAATCCAACAGGTACAGCACGGACGTTGTAAGACTTTTCTCCATCAGGAGTTGGATAACTACCGTTGAGTTGGAGAACAGTTGCCAGACGATCTGGGGGTTCGTTGTCTAGATGTTCAACGCGGTGTTGACGCGATACGTAAGCACTATAAAGTAAAACAACTCCGAAAACAATAGCGATCGCTCTGTTAGAAACCATACCAGCCACTATAGCCCCGACTATTGCACCAAAAGTTGTTGCTACTTCTAGAAACATCCCCAAATGCATGTTAGTGTAACCTTCCTTGACGTAGGCAGATGCAGCACCGCTAGATGTAGCAATTACAGACACTAGTGAAGCGCCAATAGCATATCGAATATCGACCCCAAACACCACAGTCAACAAAGGCACAATTACCACTCCACCCCCTAACCCAGTCAATGAACCCAGAAAACCTGCGGTTAAGGAGCTAAGCCAAACTAATAAGGAAAACTCTAAAATGTTCACTTTTGTAAATTTTACGGCACTTAAATTACTGATTTTGAGGAGATGATTTATCCAACCGAATCACCAACATTTGTAAAAATTACCCGGATAGCGCTGACAAGCAGTAAAACCCCGAATATTCTTTCCAAAACTACATTAGATAATCCGGTTCCTACTTTAGCTCCTATCCATCCACCTAATACAAAACCCAAACAGAGTAATGCTGCTATTTTTAAGTCTACATATCCTTGTCTATAGTAAGTCCATGCAGCCAAGATATCGATAGGAGGAACAAGCAAAGCTAATGTTGTACCCTGAGCTTGATGTTGCGAAAATCCCAATAGGAAAATTAAAGCAGGCAGAATAATTATCCCGCCTCCGATTCCAGTTATTCCGCTGACTATTCCCGCAATTAATCCCAATATTAGACAAAGTAAAACAGTATCCATCGTTTTGTGTACCATTGACTCAAATTTTGTAAATCTCTGGTTAAGAACTAAGAGATAAAATTTATGAAGAAGAATTCAGGAGTCAGGAGTCAGAAGTCAGAATGATAAATACTGGTTAAAACCTCGTTCCTTGTCGACGAGATAGGGATTGAAACTTTTCCTAAAACACCATCCCTTTATGGGTGGTGAGACCAGCGCTGCAAGAAACGGGTTTCCAACGCCACTTGCTTTAAGCGGGGAGACCCCGCCAACGCAGTGGCTCCTCCGTGGGCGACTGGCGTTAGCGAGGAACGGGCATGGCTGCGCGTAGCGTCTCCGCTCTTGAGAAGGGTGCATTCTGACCCCTGTATTCTGACTCCTGACTCCTTTTTATTTTTTTTAATTTTGCCCAAAGTACTTAATTTAAGTTTACGTAAGCATATTCATACCAGCAATCATTCTTTTTTGTTAAAATGATAAATAAAAATGATTGAACGACTAAAAACCTCTAAATATTGGATTGGGTTCTAAACCGACAGCCAATTATGTAGTACTCAACAACTTGACTGAGGAAGCTCATAATATAGATGCCTAAGCATCGTATTGCGAGATTAACTTGAGATAGTCACACAAACTACACAAATTTGACAGAGAATTATCACACGAAGCTATTAGAATCCATCTTTGTAACTAGATGGACGAAAATACGTTGACAGATAAAACTTTCCAAGCATTGAAGTATAAATTACACTTTAAACAGATAAAAAATCTTTGTTTAAAATTTTCTGCAAGCCTTATATAACAAGGCTTATACACATTCCCGAAAAAGCTACTGCCTTAACCGTTTGTAATACATTAACCGTATAGATTGTTGAGAAAGATTGAGCATGAGTTATCTGATAAATCTCCTGCCAGAATACTGTCGTAATTACCTGAATCGTGATATTTTAGCTCGCTATAGCGTCACGATTTTATCAGTCGTAGTTGCTCTATTACTGAGCATTGTACTACAGTCTCTCATAAAATCGACAGCATTCTCTGTATTTTTTGCTGCCGTAACTTTTAGTGCTTGGTATGGGGGTTTAGGATCGGGATTGCTTGCAACTATTTTGTCAGTTTTAGCCAGCAACTTTTTTTTAACGCCCGTACTTAACGATAATTTAACACTTCGGCATGAAGCAAATCTTCTCCACTTAATTTTATTTAGTATAGTTGCGCTGCTGATTAGTTCTTTAAATACCTCACTCCGGATTGCTCGACAGCGATCTGAAGCCAATTTACTTAAACTTCAACTGAGCGAAGAACGGTATCGTCGGATTGTTGACACCGCTTACGAAGGTATTTGGTTATTGAATAGAAAGTTGCAAACTGAGTACGTGAACCAGCGTCTAGCTGAAATGCTGCGTTATAGCGTAGAAGAAATGAGTGATTGTTATTTTGAGAACTTAATAGTTGAAACAGTTGAGAACGAAGTTCAAACAGTCTTGGTACAATGGCAGGAAGGCACAAGACAGCGATTTGATTGTCGTTTTCGGACTCAAGATGGTTCTGATTTATGGGCAATTGTTTCCACTACGCCCATTGTCAGTACTCAAAATAATTTTAATGGCGTACTTCTAATGTTAACTGATATCACTGAGCGTAAACAGGTAGAAGCGGAAAGAACCTTATTACTTACGCGAGAGCAGTCTGCACGAGCTGAAGCAGAAGCTGCAAATTGTAGTAAAGATCAATTTCTGGCAATCCTTTCCCATGAATTAAGATCGCCCCTTAACCCAATTCTAGGTTGGGCGCAAATACTGCGAAGTCAAAAATTAGATCCAGATACTAGTAATTACGCTCTTCAAATTATTGAACGTAACGCCAAATTGCAAACTAAATTAATTGAAGATTTACTGGATATTTCCCGAATCATACAAAACAAAATCAGTTTAGAGTTATATCCAGTTAACTTGGTATCGACTATTGAAGCAGCAACAGAAATAGTTCGTTTTACGGCAGAAGAAAAAGCAATAAATTTGTTATTGTCAATTGGAAATTTAGATTCAGGAAATACAGATAAATCTCTCGAATATTTGGAATGCCATTCATTGAGTCATCTGAAAACTTCCTTAGAACCATATTATGTCTTAGGTGACCCGAAACGTTTACAGCAAATTGTCTGGAATTTGCTGTCTAATGCTATCAAATTTACACCACACGGGGGTCGAGTAGAGATTCAACTGTCTATTGTTGGTGGTAAAGAGAACTCTAATCTAACACAATCAACTCAAAATTTTGCTGAGATTAAAGTTACAGACACAGGTATAGGAATTCAATCTGAATTTTTACCTTATGTTTTTGAATTTTTTCGCCAAGCAGACAATACCACAACTAGAGAATTTGGCGGTTTAGGCTTGGGACTGGCAATTGTTCGCCGCTTAGTAGAACTCCATGGTGGAACTATCGATGCTCAGAGCATGGGACAAGGTCAAGGAGCAAGTTTCATTGTTAAACTACCACTTTTACAACATAGCGATAAAATAGAAAAAATAAAGAACTCAAAAACTCTTCCACATCTTAGTTCTACTCCTTTGCCTCTAGCAGGCTTAAAAATTTTAGTGGTCGATGATGAACCAGACAATCGAGAAATGCTTGTATTTATGCTGGAAGAGTATGGAGCAATTGTCACTACTGCTGGATCAGCTGAGCAAGCATTACAAGTTTTGGTTGATTCACAGCAGGATTTACTCATCAGCGATATTGGGATGCCAAATGTTAATGGTTATATGTTGATGAGTCAAATTAGAGCAAGTGTTGTAGAACAAAATCGACAGATTCCGGCGATCGCCTTAACTGGGTATGCTGGCGAATTGGATAGAAAACAGGCAGAATCAGTAGGTTTTCAAACAAGCTTAGCTAAGCCTGTAGAGCTAGATGAGTTACTCGCAACTATTTTAAGAGTTATCAGTTAAGCTGTTACGCACTTAATTTGTATATGGGACTGACCATGAATACAGGTTGGCAAACTCAGGATAGATTCTTAGAACTGCACTTGCACTGGCTGACAGTGATAGGCGAACATCTCCAGGATGAAACAGGACAAATCTTGGAATATTGGCGGGTAGAAAAAGCAGACTCGGCAATTATTTTACCAATTCAAAATCAACAGTTGATTTTACCACCACCAACTTATCGTCCAGGATTGGGAGAAAAAACACTTGATTTCCCTGGGGGAAGGGTTCTACAAGGAGAAGACATTATTACAACTGTACATAAAATTCTCCAACGAGAATTGGGAATACTCCCAGAAAATATTTCCCAACTGACACCTTTAAATAATCAAGGTTGGGCTGTAAATAGCTCCTTCTCTAACCAGAGGCTGTTTGGCTTTGTTGCTGAATTACAGCCCACTGCACAGATTCCTTCAAATTTTATCGGGTCTATGTACCCAACTAATGATACTGGGATAGCGTCCTTACTTAAGGCATTAATTTGCTTACAATGTCGGGCTGTATTGTTAGAGTGGAGGTTTCGAGTTAACGAATGTTCATTAATTTCTAACCCAATATAATCAAATCCACCAAGGTTTTTCTCCTGTGCGGGGATCAGTCTGTGTCCAAGTTGAGATCAAAATGCTGTTGTCGATGACAGTAACGTGGACAATCTTGAGTGGGAGGGGTGCTGGACCACGAACTACAGTTCCATTAGGAGCATAGAGGGAACCGTGACAAGGACATTGAAATTGCTGATCCATAGGGTTCCAAGGGAAGGTGCAACCAAGGTGAGTGCAGTTATCCACAATACCAATAGAATCCAAAGAGTTACTTTCTGTCACTGTCAAATACGTTGGTTCATGGTTCAAACCTGCAACCAAGGCACGAGTTCCTGGTACTTCTGCTAAGATTTGCGTGGCTGGGATTGGATTACCCAGAATATCTTTAGCAATAATGGCACCTCCCTCTCCCGTTGATTCTGCAGGAGGGATGAAGAATTTACCTACAGTGTAAAGGGCAGAACCTGCCGTAGTAGCGACAGAGGCTCCAGTCAAAAAATTGAGGAGTTGTCGCCGGGATAGGGATGAACCTTCGAATGGAAGACTTTTGTCCATAATGCATATCCTTGATTTCAAGTAGCGTATTCAATTTGCAAAGCACGTGGCTTTGCTTGAAGTGACTAACTCTGCCATTAGTTCCGCAACAGGTATCATTTGTTTGGCACGTCCTGCATTACTGCCGGAAAAAACTAGCCCATTTTCAATATCTCCTCGTGTAGCTTTATCCAGTGCCTGAATAATGCAGAAGGATTTCTGTTCATCGCGGCATTTACAAGCATGGAGACAATTAAACAAACAGCGTTTTTCTACATCCGGTGAACCGGCAATCACCTTGTTTACAAATGCATTTCGTAATGTTCGCCCTGGCATTCCTACTGGACTGGAAATAATCACTACATCTTCTGGTTTGGCATGCAGGTGAAATTCTTTGTAGCGAATATCGGCATCACATTCGTCTGTGGTGATAAAGCGAGTGCCAATTTGTACACCACTCGCTCCTAATGCTAGCATCCGGTCGATATCTGCCCGATCCCAGACTCCGCCAGCCGCAATCACTGGAATGGATTCACCAACTTCCTGTTTGAGATAGGACACTAATTCGGGGATAACCTGTTCCGCTTCGTTAGTGAGATCGCCCAACTCCTCAAGTTTTGCCCCCAGATGCCCACCCGCTGAATTGGGATTTTCCACGACAAAGGCATCAGGTAGCCGTCCGTATTGACGTTCCCACTTCCGGCACATAATTCGAGCTGCACGAGTGCTGGAGACAATTGGCACCAATGCTACTTCTGGATACGCCAGGGTATACTCTGGCAATTGCAACGGCAGTCCCGCACCAGAAATAATTAGATTAACACTTTCTTGAGCCGCAGTTCGAACCAGTGTCTCATAATCTTGAGCAACAACCATTGCATTGATCCCCAAAATCCCGTTAGGGCTTAAGGCACGGGCTGCTCGAATTTCATCAATCAGCGCCAACCGATTTGCCTCAAAAAACTGCTCTCTGCGCTTGCGACTGGGCTGGGTGATATCAAAGTAAGGCGAGTTTAGCCCTAGAGCAACAGCAGATATTATCCCAATACCGCCTGCGTTGGCAACGGCAGCAGCAAGGTGTGCTCCAGAAATACGGATCCCCATCCCACCTTGAATGATGGGATAGCGAGCAATGTGTTGACCAATTTGGAGTAAAGGTAATGATGGCATATAGGTATTTCTGTCTCCCCTGCTTATCCTACGCAGTATTGTCACGACTCTTTTTTATTTTACATCTATTTTGAAACAATATAACTATATAGTTATAATATTTTTATGCGAGTTTCTGCGCTCGCTTATACCTTAATTACTCAATTGCTATCATGACTACAATTTTAAACCGCCGTAGCAGTAGCTTATGGGATTGGTTTTGTAGCTGGGTGACCAGTACCGAAAATCGGCTGTATGTAGGTTGGTTCGGTGTGTTGCTGATTCCAACTGCTATAGTGGCAATGATCGTTTTTACCCTCGCATTTATTGCTGCACCTTCTGCGGATCTTGATGGTATCCGCGAACCTGTCAGCGGCTCTTTACTCAATGGCAACAACTTGATAACTGCAGCAGTTGTTCCCACATCCAACGCCGTTGGGCTACACTTCTACCCAATCTGGGAAGCGGCTAACGTAGATGAATGGCTCTACAATGGTGGTCCCTACCAGTTAATTGTGCTACATTTTTTAATTAGCATTTTTGCGTACATGGGTCGTCAGTGGGAATTGAGCTATCGTTTGGGCATGCGTCCTTGGATTGCCGTTGCCTTTTCCGGTCCAGTTGCCGCTGCGACTAGCGTACTTTTAGTTTATCCTATTGGGCAAGGTAGCTTCTCAGAAGGCTTACCATTAGGCATTTCTGGCACCTTCCACTTTATGCTTGCTTTTCAAGCTGACCATAATGTCTTAATGCATCCCTTGCACATGATTGGTGTCGCAAGTGTGTTTGGTGGTGCACTATTGAGCGCTATGCATGGGTCTCTGGTGACGGCAAGCCTGATTCGGGAAACATCGGAACTAGAATCGGCAAATACTGGATATCACTTTGGACAGCAGGAAGCAACCTATAACCTGATGGCAGGTCATGCTGGTTATCTAGGACGGTTGCTGGTTCCCTCTTTGGCATTTCGCAACAGCCGCACTGTGCATTTTTTGCTAGTTGCTTTGCCCACTATTGGCATTTGGTCTGCTGCTTTGGGGGTTGGTGTGATGGCATTCAACTTGAATGGCTTTAATTTCAATCAATCCATTCTGGACAGTCAGGGAAAGGTAATTCCAACCTATGCTGATATCCTCAATCGAGCCGCACTAGGCATCCAGGTAATGCACGCTCCCAATACTCACCATTTTCCAGAAGTATTAGCGAGTAATAATGCTACCTCTGTGACTCTTTAGCTTTAGCGATCGCGATTCATAGCGGAAGATTCCGATTTGAGCTTATTTCAATGAGGGGGTTAGACGTTCAATTATCCCCTCATTTTGGCTTTAGCCAGAAGAGAGGTCAATAAAAGAGGAGTCAGGAGGCAGAATTCAGGAGGAGCCAGTTCTGCAGGAGGGTCTCCCTCTGTAGGAATCTGGCGTTCAGAATACACCAGCCATAGATGGCGTTTTAATGAACAATTTGTTGAATAATTAACGCAGAACCAACACTGATAAATACCCATAACACCATTCCCTGCACCATCGGCTTCCAACCAACTGCTTTTAAAGCTCGTCGTGACAAATTTGTACCAATAAGAAACAGTACTAGCGTCAACCCCGATTCTGATAGATGTTTGAGTAGGGGTGACCAAATAGCTATCCCTGGTACAAACGTCCTGACGACTGAAGCTAGAAGAAACAAGCCAATGAACCAAGGTATCTGTATTCGATTTGAAACTTGTTGCGTATCCTGTGTGTGATCACGTTGGAAAATAAAAGCTGCTATTACACAGACAGGGACAATCCACAAAGCACGCGAGAGTTTTACTGCGGTCGCAGTGTCGAGTGAGCTTAAGCCAAAGTCTGATGCTGCTCCGACAACACTAGAGATATCATGGATTGCTACACCAGCCCAGGTGCCAAACTGTGTTGGTGTTAGGTGCAGCAGATGACCTAGAGGTGGAAAGATATATAATGCTGCTGCATTAAGTAGAAAAACAGTTCCTATTGCTACAGAAATTTCACTTTCTGTAGCGCTAATTACTGAACCAACAGCAGCGATTGCCGAACCGCCACAGATGGCTGTCCCTGCCGAAATGAGAACGGAAGCTTTCACGGGAATCTTCAGGCGCTGTCCCAAAATATAACCGAAAAAGAAAGTAGTTATAATGCTAAATGCGGCAAATAATGCACCACTCTCACCAGCTTTCAGTACAACCGTTAAATTCATCCCGAAACCAAGCAGGATAACACAACCTTGCAGTAGATATTTAGCGATGTACCTACTGGTACGAGTAAAGGGGTTGTGTACAGTTAGTGATAAAGTCATCCCTAGCGTTAGTGCTAAGGGTGGATAAATCCAATTGAGCAGGCATAAAAAGGCACCGCATAGAAATAGAAGTTTTCGCACCTCTACCCCTACTAATATCCTTGTCTGTGGTGTTATTAGAGGACTACTAAATTTTTTCATGAGTTGTTTGCATCTTGTGCTTAATTTCACTTTAAACAAGCTAAAGCATAGAAACAAACGTTCTTTTTTGTGAAAATAATAGAAAGAAACGATTAAATGTTTGAGTTAGGGAAAACGATTCCATGCCAAGGATGACCCTCGACCAGTTAGAAATCTTTCTAGCAGTAGCACAACATATGCACATTACCCGTGCAGCTGATGCGCTCTACATTACTCAGTCTTCTGTAAGTGCAGTCATCCAAAACTTGGAACAGAAATATGGCGTGAAGCTGTTTCATCGCATTGGTCGTCGTATAGAGATAACCCAAGCAGGGATGTTGCTACAGGTCGAAGCGCAGAAAATTCTCAATGCAGTTGCTTTGTGCGAGCGGGGATTGCGGGAATTAAACAATCTGCAACAAGGCGAACTGAGATTAGGCACGAGCCAGACTATTGGCAATTATTGGCTTCCCTACTTCATTAGCAAGTTTAAACGACAATATTCGGGAATTCGGATCAACTGTACCTTAGGCAATACTCAACAGATTAGCACTGGGACAGTAAAAGGATTGTTTGACCTAGGTTTTGTAGAAGGGGAATTTGAGCCATCGCTTAGGGACTGTTTAGAACAACGAGTGGTAGGAGGCGATCGCTTGGCTGTGGTGGTGGGAAAGTCCCACCCCTGGTTTGAACGCCAAAGTGTTGAGCTGTCTGAACTGTCTAAAACAGTTTGGGTGATGCGAGAAAAAGGCTCCGGAACTCGTCAAAGATTTGAGAAAGCTTTGCAAGACTCCGGAGTTGAGCTAGCCGAATTAACAGCTATTTTGGAAATGAGTACAGGTGAAATGGTTAAGGCTGCCGTCGAAAGTGGAGTAGGAGTGGCGGCAATTTCCGAATTAATGGTGAACAAGGAACTGCAACTTGGTACCATTCGTGAAATTAGTATTATAGATTTTGCTGATATCACCCGTCAATTTGTGTTACTCAAGCACCGCGAGCGCTTTTCTACTAGAGTCTCTCAAGTGTTTGAGCAAATTTTACTCACTAGTTAAAATGGCTGTGCAAATCATCCTAAGATTCAGCGACACCGGAATTAACTTAAAGCTAACAATTGGCTCGTCAAAACAATTCAAAATTAAAAATTATTAATTCAAAATTACAATCAGTGGGGGCTTGAAACCCGCCACCTAGAAGCACCACTGATTTTTTAAATCAGTGGGGGCTTGTATCCAGAATTAATTAATTCAGAATTTTTCTTCTTAATGAGTGCATTTTGAATTTTGAATTCAAAAAATGGTCAGGTTAATTACTTACGAGCAACCAGTGAGATGAGAGCCGACATTCCGCTATGCCCTACCCCCTCTGATAAGATCGCTTCGTATTCTTCCAGATGTAGAAATTCCATTTCTGAGAACGATTCTCGTAGTAAGTGTTCGCTGTACATATTCTCAATATATGGAGGACCACCAGTTTTATACTCTAATTGTTTTGGGGTATAGCCCACAAGTATTAGTAAACCTCCAGTTTTCAAAGATGCCTTAATTCCCTCAAAAATTAATCTACGTAAATCCGGTGAGGCAAATTGGATAAAGATTGCAATAATAGCATCAAACTGTTCTATTCCCCATCTCCAAGTGGAAAGGTCAGCAACTTCTGTGGTTAAAGTGACACCACGACTAGCGGCTAAGTGCTGCGCTTTTTCTAGAGCAATTGGTGAGATATCTACAGACAAAACGTCAAGTCCAAGCGAAGCCAGCCAAACACCGTTGCGACCCTCACCATCTGCTAGGGCAAGTACCTTTTGTTTTGGTGAGAACCTGTAACTTTGAGAGCACAGAAACTCATTTGGCTCTAAACCAAAAAAATATTCCTCGCTAGAATATCTCTGGTTCCATCGCTCAAGCTCATCAGTGTTTTGCATTTACTTTAAATGAAATTTCAATCTCTAGTGTGTTTAGAATTTGTTGCTGATGTCAAGAGCGTGTTATCAGTACGAGGTGAACTACCTGGACTCTAAAAAATCAACTATTAATCAGTGTTTCAGGGAACACGGAGAGATATATGTTCTGCTATCAACTTAAAACTCCTTGCTAGAATAGGTGAAAATTGACAGGCTGTCTTTTGACAATCACTTAGGCATGAGCTTAAGGTTCGAGGGTAGTAGCTTGTCAATAGGCGCTTTATGGTTGAACGTCAAACATCCCGTCCTAAAAAGCTAAAATTGCTGGAGATCGGCATTGCACCCCATGATGGTATATTCTCAATTGGAGTCTCACCTCATGGATTAATTTCGATTGGTGCAATTCCTCATGGGTTAATCTCCATTGGGCTAGTACCAATGGGCGTAATTTCTGTTGGATTTGTTTCAATGGGATTGGTCAGTGCCGGAATAATTACGATGGGATTGGTCAGCCTTGGTCGAGTGAATATGAGCGTACTCCAACTCAATCAAGTAGGCGTACATAACCAGCAACATGAATCAGATATGAATTCTCATCACCATATGTAACTATCCAATACTACGCCCACCTCTAACGGCTGGGCTAAAAGATCTGAATCCCCCGTGCCAAGATCGCTGCAAGCAAAGGTATCAAAGCAAAGCTGGCTAATTCCCCTTTGATTAACCAGCACAGTAGCTGCACTTTTTCCTCTTCCTGGTGTGGACTTTTGCCATCTCGCAAATCCTTAACCCAGGACACAAACGAAACGGTGGGGTAGATAGACAGTAAACTCACCAAAAGGAACAGCCCGACCTTTGTATAAAACACTGGACTGCTAAGGTAGTAATCAGTTCCTTTACCGAAGTAGATGACTCGCAAAACTCCAGTAACCAGAATCATAGTTGCCGATAAGCCATAAATCGCATCTGCCGTAACTACTCTCCAAGCTTCTTGTATGCTGAGATCTTTTTTCAGCGTTTGACTTTCAACGACTAACGAGCCAAACGCCAGCATGAAGCCCAAATAATGCAAATACGCTGTAACCGCACTTTCCCACATTGGTTTCTCTTACAGTATCAGTAAACCAAAACTTTTGGAAACGAACGTAATGATAAGGGTTCCAGCCCTCGTGAACAAGAAGGCAAACAGCGTTCGGTTAAGAGCGATCGCCTTAATGTCGCTGGTGGTATCGGCTGAAATGCTCATTAATAGGTTGTTTTGTAGAATGCCTCCATTTAGGTCAAGTGTCCGCATGGCAAGGCTTCTAAAAAACTTTTTGGTTTACTGAGTATAGGTGTTCAGTCATGGCAGATGACACTAAACTGCCACCGATAAATTTTCAATCCACTTTCTCGGACGACGAACTTCTCGCCAAATTTGGGTCGCACTGACCGCACCATCTCCTACAGCAACTGCGACTTGGTTCAGCCCAACTTTTAAGTCGCCAATGGCAAAGATACGGGGATGGGAGGTGCGTCCCAACCTATCAGTAACCAAATATCCCCCCTTACGTTCAAGATTCAAACCATTGAGGTAGTGATGGTGATAGCGTGCTCCCATTGAAATCAATCCAGTTTCGAGGGGAATCACAAATCCATCCACCAGTTCTACGCCGGTCATTTGATGGTTTTTACCCAGAAATTGTTTGATCGGCGTTTCGATGAGCTGATAGCCATATTCTTGTAATATTTGGCGGAGTTTTGTACTGACTGGAAATAAGCCGTGGGTAAAGATGGTGATATAAGGCGTAAACCAGCTTAAGTTAAATATCATTTCTTCAATGCTGGCTTCACTTCCAGCAAAAAAGCCACATTGCTTATCCGTCATTTCATAGCCATCACAGACCATGCATACGTGCAAGTTATATCCTGCATTTCGTCTAAATGAGGGAGATAATCGAGGCGTTGCATAAATGCGGGATGAATCAGCTAAATACTGGTATTTCTCCATACTTTAAATAGTGTAGTAACAATTTGAGTGAGAGCTTAAGCATATCTACAGATTTGGAGTAACATAATGTTTTGGGATGTAGGCGTGCCAGATAATGGCGTAAATGTGTATTTTCCCCCTCAATTCTCGTCATATATGTTTTGCTAATAATATGGTCTTCCGAGTTAATGAAACTAGCGTAAACAGGCCATCCATCTGTGACGTAAAAATAGCACCTCCAGAAGCTAACAATATTCCATAAAGGTTTAAAAGTTTCTGCGCTATGGTCTCCTATAACCCAAGCCAAGATTCCCTTACTAAAGTGGTCTATCGCCGTCCATATCCCAATTTTGTTTTTTTGACCGCACAAAAGTTTCCAGTTCGTCTAATTCTCCAACGGATGGTATTTTATCTGTTGGTGGTGCCTCCGGTAACTTTTCACCAATTTGTTTGACCCAGTTAATTATAGTGGTATGATGAACCCCTGTTTGGCGTTCAATTGCTCTAAACCCAGCACCATTCACGTATGCTTTTAAGCATTCTATTTTTTTCTGTTGTGAGTACCCTTTTGGTGAGCTTTTGACATCAATAAATTGGCGACCGCAATTAGTACAGATGTGATTCTGTTTACCTCACCGGAAGCCATTTTTCCTAATCTCAGTAGAGGCGCAGTATGGACAATTCACAGTAGGTCTCCTCCATTCCTCCCTTTATTATGCAACGCCTTGTTTCCCACATCTACCGAGATCACGGCGTTTTCAGGCACCTGGCGGGTCATCGCCGCAAAAACTGCAGCAGAATTCACACCATTGCCCAGGTCATCTTGTTCCCGACGGCGTTTTTCTTCGCGCCAGATCGCAAGATAGAGTCAAACGTACTACACAAGGAACACGCAAAGAGAATGAAGTTGCTGCTTTCGCTATATCAAAGTTTAGGATTCAGAGAGTGGGAAATTTCATATGCAATTTCTCAACCTACCGAAGTATATGTAAAACTTGAAGAATTTCAATGAAAATGGACACGATGAAAAGCAGCTAAAGCTTCGGCGTGCAGGTCATTAGTTCCCAAAACATTAACAATTGCATCAACAGCAACTGGGTCTAATGGGGGGACGTGGATGTAAATGGCTTTTCAAAAACTAGGTAAAATAAGTAAGCAAAAACCAAAGCAGCCCCGCCACTTACCAAGTATATTGACACTGCTAATATAGTGTGAGTCAATTGCAGGTTGAGCAGAAAGTGCCGTACAAGCGTAGTTACTGGTCCGTGAGTTAGATATAAACTGTAGGAAAATGCTCCTAGTTTTATAAGGATGGGAGATTCCAATAACTTGGCAATCATTGGCAGTTTTTTACTTTCACTCACATAGTTAGTACAGTAGATGATCAAACAAACAGTTGCCATACTTGCAAACATTAAGCAAACCCATTCATCTATTTTTAATTTTTGCCACTCCGTCAATAAGCAAAAAATAGTAAAAATTATAGTCAGTAAAACCCATGGACAAGACTTTTTCATCCACTGCAAATATGGTTTGTGTGAAAAACCTATATCTGCTCCTAGCATACCTAAAGCAAATGACACTAAATAAATAAAGCTAGTATGACTCATGACACCATTAAATAAATAAATGGGAATGAGTCCAATAACAAAAGCAACGCTAAAAACAAACCCCCAACCCCAAAATCGCCATAACGGTAGCAGCAGTACTGGAAACAGAAAATAAATTTCCCATTCTACAGCTACACTCCAAAATGGAATGTTAATGCTAAAAGCTTGTGGTCTTAAAGCCAAATTATGGATCACTAGAAAGTGTAAAATGACATCCGTTAAGGAAAAATTAGGTGAAAACCAGTCCCAAGGAAGCTCATGCCATTGGAAGTTAGTCAATTTCTCCAAGATGTATATAGTTAAAGTTATGAGTAAGCAAAAAATAACAGATGCGTAATATGTTGGAATGATTCGTCGCGCTCTTCGCTTGAAGTAAGCTAGCAAAGTACCTGGAATATAACCTTTTTGAGAGCGAACTACTGGCAGCATTAAACAATAACCAGATAGCACTATAAAAACTGGTACACCTAAGAAACCATATCTCAGTAACTTATGTGGTAAGGTTATCCAGATAGGCAAATTTCCTTCTTGATGTTGAATCAGATGAAAGAAAAGCACAAACAGACATGAAATACCACGTAGCCCATCCAAATAAGAAAGATGGATTTTAGCCTTGAGTGTTGTTGAAGGTGGAGTCATGATAATTAACCTCATTTTGATACTTAGAGGTGTACAAAATTGCTGATTTAGTATCTTGCACCAGGGTCTTGTTGCGAAAATCGAAGCAAGACGACGCACTTATCTACTGTGCGATTTGTTCAGTCGAAATAAGTAACAAGATACTTAAGGATGACTGGCTTTAGATGAGTAACCAATACAAGGTAGAGTTCGCACTTTTTATCCTCATCTAATGACAACTCACTATCCATGTAGGTGAGGAAATCTAGCCGAGCAACAGCTCAGAAAGCTAGAAGAACGGGGAAAGATTTAAGTCTGACCAACTTAAAATAATAACCCAACCTAAAATACACCAAGTCCTACTGCAGCACACAAGCGTGGAGCTAACTACGATAGTGATAGCTCCTTTCGGAGAAAGAAGATCCGTCAGTGCATAGAAGAATTCTTTTCATAATTGTGCTTGTGGTAATTTAGTGGTCATTAAGGTTTTCTAGCGCGCCTGGTTTATCGTGAATAGCCAGCTTTTCTAGCAACGTGGCGCTCGCTTCATTCAGTCCCACGAGGTCTACTTCTACACCATTTCTGCGAAACTTAATCACAACTCTATCGATAGCTGCAACTGCTGCTTGATCCCAAATATGGGCATGGGTCAGGTCAATTTTCACACGTTCCAATTCTTCTTTAAAATCAAAAGCGGTGAGAAATTCTTCTACTGATACAAAAAAAAGTTGACCAATAATGCTGTAAATCCGAAAAGTTTTATCATCGCTAAGAACTGTGTCTACAAACACAATTTTGGCAATATTGCGGGCAAACAAAACGGTACTAAATGCTACACCTATGACAACTCCTATTGCTAAGTTGTGTGTAAGTACGGTCATGAAAACAGTTGTAATCATGACAGCAGTTTCACTTCTCGGTATACGGTGTAAGTTCATTAGAGATGACCAACTAAAAGTTCCAATTGAAACCATGATCATCACTGCAACTAGGGATGCCATTGGTATCTGCCGAACCCATTTACCTAACACCAAAATGAAGAACAGTAACAACAGCCCAGCACATAGGGTAGAAAGACGGCTGCGTCCCCCAGATTTGATGTTGATGACTGACTGCCCAATCATCGCACATCCTGCCATCCCACCAAAACATCCAGCTACAATATTGGCAATACCTTGACCGATGGCTTCTCTATTTTTATCACTAGGGGTATCGGTGAGTTCATCCAGCAGTGACGCTGTTAACAGTGACTCTAGTAAACCCACTACAGCTAAAGGTAAGGCGTAGGAAAAGACAATTGTGAATGTCTCATAATTTAATGGAATTGTTGGGAAGCTGAACAAGGGGAAGGTGTTAGGTAATTCGCCCATATCACCTACTGTCGGAACCTTGATTCCAGTAACTATGGAAAAAGCTGTTAATACGACGATTGCAACTAAGGGTGAAGGTACAATTTTGGTGAAGCGTGGTAGTAAGTAAATAATGGCAAGAGCCACACTTAACATAATATATACCAGCCAGGGAACCCCTACAAGTTGCGGCAACTGCGCCATAAAAATCAAGATTGCTAAGGCATTAACAAAGCCAATCATGACGGCTCGTGGCACATATTTCATCTGCCGACCTAGCTTCAGCCACCCACAAATAATTTGAATGACTCCCGTGAGCATCGTTGCTGCAAACAGATATTGCAACCCATGTTCTTTGACCAATGTTACCATTAACAGCGCCATTGCTCCCGTCGCGGCGGAAATCAACCCAGGACGACCCCCAGCAAAAGCTGTTACCACTGCTATGCAAAACGAAGCGTATAGCCCAACTTTTGGATCAACGCCTGCAATAATAGAAAATGCGATCGCCTCTGGAATCAGTGCTAGAGCAACTACAGTCCCAGCTAGTATATCTGCTTTAGTGTTGGAGAACCATTCTCGCTTTAAAACGGTTATGTTCAAGTTGTCCTCTGCTATTTAGAAATGAAGTTTTAGATAGACAGGTTATTAACCAACTCTTGGATGTAAACAAGCAGCTTCAGCGTAAGCCTTGGACTTCGGTTTGAGTACATCAGTTAGCTGCTAGTTTTTTACGAATTTTCAGTAATAACAAAAAAGGTCGCTCAATTGTCAAATAGAACACATATGCAAACGCTAACGATATTGCTATACCTACTGTGTAAAGCGTGATTGTAAATGCAGTAGGAGACATATTAAATTGAGTAAGTAATTGCCGTAGTAATGTGATTATTGGAGCATGAGTCAGATATAAACTGTAAGAAAAAGCTTCTAAATTTAGGACTACAGGATTTTCAAGTATTCGCAAAATGATATGTCTTTTTCTATCAATCAGAATAATTTTAGTACAGTCAACTATTAAACAAGCAGCAGCAATACCAGCAAAAGACTCGTATATCCAAGCTGGTATTCCTAGTTTATTCCACTCAGTTAAAATTGCAATCGCGGCAAAAACTATTGATAGCTGATGCCAAGGTAAAGAGTTTCTTAGCTTAACTAAAAAAGGTACCTGTGAAAATGTAATTTCTGCTGCTAGCATTCCGAAAGTAAATGAGCCCATTAGCCAAGGGTGGCTTACATCCATATAGCCATTCAGAAGATAATGAGGCATAATTCCAAGAAAAAAAGCAGTCCCTATCGCTACTATCCAACCATAGCGGTGTCTAATTGGTAAAAACAATAGAGGAAAGAAAAAGTAGATTTGCCATTCTAGTGCAACACTCCATAATGGGATATTGAGCATGTAAGTTTGGGCATTAGTTGTAAA
This sequence comes from Aetokthonos hydrillicola CCALA 1050, assembly GCF_017591665.1. Lineage (GTDB taxonomy): Bacteria > Cyanobacteriota > Cyanobacteriia > Cyanobacteriales > Nostocaceae > Aetokthonos > Aetokthonos hydrillicola. The sequence continues at coordinate 51,797 of NZ_JAAKGC010000009.1, forward strand.
GTTTTGAATCAAAAAAACATGTAAAAGTACGTCCGTTATAGAAAAATGAGGAGAGAACATATCTTTATTGAGCATTTGCCATTGAAAAGTTGTAAATCTCTCCAGAACTAATATGCCCCAACTAAGCAAGCAGCAAAATAAAATCGCTGCGTACAATGGTGGTATAATCCTTCGTGCTCTACGCTTAAAATAATCAGATAGAGTCCCAGGAATATAACCTGTCTGAGACCTTGCCACTGGTAGCATTAAGCAGTATCCAGACAGAACAATAAAAACTACAACGCAGAACGAACCGTACCTGGTTAACTTTGTTGGTATATTTATCCACTGAGGTAAATTTTCTCCTTGGTATATCCAAAGATGAGTAAGTAGTACATAAAAAGCAGCGATACCACGCATTCCATCTAGAAAATGAAGACGAAATTTTCGTTCGTCAGAAATTGTTGTCTGAATAAAGTTTTCAGTCATAATTTGCACTACTAAAAATCTTTTATAGTTTTTTTGTATTATTAGGTTGTTGAAAATTAGTATCTTGTAATTTTCGTTTTTGTAGAAAATTTGACATGAATGGTCTTTCAAACAACAGGTAGAAAGGGTAAGCGAAAAGTAGCGATGCAATTGTACCTAGCAAATAAGATGCAGTTGCAAATGTACTAGCAGGTAATTGTAAGTTGAATAAACCGTAACGGACTAATGAAAGTACTGGTCCATGAGTTAAATATAAGCTATAGGAAATGGTTCCCAAATCTACTGCAAGAGGATGCTCGAATATATTTAAAATTAGAGATCCCTTTTTTCCATCAATAATAAACTTTGTACAGTAAATAAATAAGCAAGCGCTTGCTATTCCAAAAAAGCTATGACCTATCCATATATGTAATCCAAGTTTTCTCCACTCGGTGATAAAAGCAATAATAATAAATACAACAGTGAGCGTACCCCAAGGTAGAGAAATTCTCATTGCTACTAATTTTGGTTTAGTCGAAAAACCAATTTCTGCTGCTCCCATTCCTAAAGCGAATACTCCTAGATACCAAGGTGAAGCTGCTTCAAATAAACCATTTAACAAATATAGAGGCAAGAGACTAATCGCAAAAGCTGTGATTATAGATGCGAGCAAGCCAAAGCGCCGCCAAACTGGCAGTAATATTATTGGAAATATAAAATAAATTTGCCACTCTGTTGCAACACTCCACATCGGTGGGTTTATACTCATATGAGTGGCATTACTAAGATTATGAACCAATAGTAAATGAGATAATACATCTATAAATGTAAATTCTGGAGAGAATGGTCCCTTTCCGGCAATCTGATTCCACTCAAATCCACTAAATCTCTCGAGCAAAAATATTGCAAATGCTAGTAATAAACTAAACAGTAAAGCCGCATAGTAAGGTGGTAAAATTCGACGCGAGCGACGCTTAATATAGTCAACTAAAGTACCTGAAATATAACCACTCTGGGAGCGTGATACGGGAAGCATTAAAACATAACCAGATAGAGCTATAAAAATTGCTACTGCAAATCCACCGTATCTTAGAGTTTTCCCAAACAGCGACCAGAATAAAGGTAATGTTGCTCCTATTTCTGGCTCAATATGAACAAGTACTACATATAAAGCTGCAAGTCCACGCAAACCATCCAAATAATGAAGACGTAATCGAGAAGATTTTTCTATAGACTGATTCATTAATTTTACTCTGAAACTACATAGGTAACTAGTTAGATGGACACAGTATCTACTCTTTAAGCGCTCACGTGAGTATTGTGGTGAGCAGCTTGTAAATTTAGTCCATTTATCTACTTAAAACGAGCACTCCTGTTGTGCTTTTAGGCGCTGCCTTCTCAATCTAAGGTTCAATAGAACCAGAAAAACAGCGCCGCCTAAGCCCTTCTACACCCCCTCGAAGAAGCCGCAACACTCATAGCAGCCTTTAACACCATCTCCTTTAAGTGACAAGTCCACACATCTAATCAAGAAGCCTGCCATGAATGTCTGGTTTAGGCTCCGAAAAAGTGGCACGTATCTCTTCCCTTTAATGGGGTACTTGACTATACTGAAGAGTTTGGCAGGAGTATTCGCTTGTACCGACAATCAAGCCTAAAAGCTTACGACGCATGAAGTTCGGAGAGTTGGGAAGGCTTCTTGGCTTGAGGGAGATCCGCACTCAATAAAATACCAGCCCTGTACTAATTAAATGGTTGGTCCGATACTAGAATGCCTGAAGACGGCTGGTATTTTATTTCAAGGCAAGTGCCTAAACGATAAAGCATAATTACTTTTAGTAGGTGTGATTAAGCCTTCCCGACTCTCGAATTTGACCCTCGCTCCAATTCGAGCGCGTCGACATACGTGGTCAGCTTGGGAGGTGTTAGGGGTTGTGAAAAAATAAATTACGAAGCATGCCTGCAGAGGTCCACGCCAACCAGTGCCCGGCGGGTTGTCCAATTTATTCTTACCCTGGATGCTTAGAAGGTTTTTTTCACGACATTATTGGACATAGCTCGGCGGAAGCGCACCCACAATCTTGGAGTTAAGCTCCTACTATAGAGTGCTGAGAGTCTGATCCTGAAAAAATGGCGAGGCTTCTTGGTTTAAATGTAGTAGACGATGCATTTATCCACCTAAAACGAGCAAATGGATGTGCTTTTGGGCGTCGTCTTAATGATAAGAAGTCTCAAGAAAAGCCAAAAAACACCGCCTACTAAGGCCTTCTACACCCCCTCGAAGAAGTGGCAGGGTTAATAACATCTCCTTTAAATTATAATCGAGATTGGAGTATTATTTAATCCCTGAAAAGTTACACCTTGCTTAATTTTGACCTCAGCACCGAGAGATGAGAAAATATCTATGTAGTGAGACTAAGGTGGAGTTTCGCCTACTTCAGCCATTTCGTTGAAGTTTACCATCGGCGCAAAGAGGTAAACACTGCCCCGATTACTATACCGGCTCCTTTCTATTAAATTTTTATAGCCTGTTAATATAATCATGACAAGTGCCTAAGAGTCAATTTCCAAGTCTACACTTTTGTTCTCTATTTTATAGGAAAGTTATATGTCTACTGTTAATGAAACAATATCACAATTTTTGTAAAGTAAGTGTAAGTCTCTAAAAGAAAATTATGAGTTTTTCGTTAAGATGTGGAATCTAGACTATAGCGTTTCTCAGTTGGGTGCAATATACTAACAATAGTGAGTAAAGCATCCAATAATTTCATTGTTAGTCACTGCATAAGCGAGCATTTGTGATGGCTTGATCTAATTCTTCGTAGGTTCTGGCAGCTTGCGAGCGCAAAAATTCTTTTACCTTCGACCAACAATTTTCACTCGTGTGAAAAATTTTGATCGGAGCGTATGTTTCTAGGCTGAGGCTGTTCTACGGATACAACATTTTTGTTATACTTTTGCATAATACATAAGAAATAAAGGATTCCCGTGCTTGTCACACGGGTTTTTTTGTCACTTTACTGTCACTATACCGAAAAGTTTTCAGGGGCTGGAAGCATAACCAAGTATTTTAGAGCCTGAATGTCACTTTACCCAAAAGTTTTCAGGGGCTGAAAGCATAACCAAGTATTTTAGAGCCTGAAACCCTGATTCTTACGTGAGGGAATTGTTAAAGATTCCTGATATGGGAACGATAACTTGTCCTTTGACCAAAAATGGAAGGATCAGGCTGTCCAAGAGTCCTTAAATTTTGTAGTCTCTAAACCTAATAAAAACGTCAGCGAAAAAAGTACTGTTTTTGAAATCCTTTCCCAATCAGGGTTTCAAACTTAGAACCACGCGTTGGTTCAAATCACAATTTTTCAACCTGCCACTCATTTTGTGAGTATTACTACTCATTTCGAGTGAACGAATCACACAAATGCACGTATCTCGGCGATCACTCTAGCAGTGCTGAATAACCAGCAGTATTCTTGGGTGCGTCAATCTTCCCCTATCGCACGATAGTAAGCAGCGATCGCCGCTTCCTGCTCACTCCGGAGCGTATACCGACGAAATGCTTTTTCACTAGTATGCCCAGTTAACCGTCTTGCATGGCTAGGGTCGATCCCCTTGAGCAATAAATCCGTAGCGTAGGTATGGCGAAACTGGTGGGGATGTAAGTTAGGAATATCCGCTAGTTCTCCAATCTTCTCCACAGCAAAATATATACCGTGATAACTTAATCGCTCCCCCTTATGTGAATTGTGATGGGAAATAATCAAGGGGCGATCGCTTGTGATGATTTCACCGTGTTCTTCTCGCCACAATAGGTAATCCCGCAATGCTTGACGACTTTCAGAGCGCAATGGCACCAGTCTTGGTTCATCAGTTTTTGTATCTGCTAAAAACAGCAGCCTACCATCGAATGCACCCACATTCAAGTCTACAATTTCCCCTGCCCTCAAACCGTGACTGAGAATGTGAACCAGAGCAGTATCTCGTTGTTTAGTCTCACCCAAAAATTCCAACACCTCCCATACCCGTTCCATTTGTTCAGGGGTTAAGCTTTGTGCAGGAGGCAAAGGGACTTTTTCAAACTTCACTCCAACTGTTGGGTTAGTGGAAATAATATCAGGGTAAGCCAAGGTCAACCACCTGAAAAAACTTTTAATAGCTGTCAACGCACTGTTAATGCTGTTTTTTGATAGAGATTTTCCATTGTCCGTTTGCACCTGCTCCATCAAATATTCTTTGTAATGCCCAAAGTGACGAGAGCGTAACTCATGATAGTGCAGTTCCGTCCAACCCAGGAAGCGCTTAAGTTCTCGTTCATATGACTTACGGCTATTGGGGCTAAGGTTACTGCTGCGTAAAAATTCTTGTACTTTCACCCAACGAATATCAATCGGTGCCGTGATCTTTTTCGGTCTGCCACTTAGTTTTCTAGAAGTATTACCAGATGCTGCATTCCCATTTTCGAGCTCTATGAGTTTAATAGGTGGCAAGGAATCTGTTTGACTATCAGGCGAGCGCACTCCATTACTCCTAAAAAAAGTTATATACCTGCTTCAGTAAACAACCAATCCAATCGTTCTCTTAGGATGCTCGTGCTTTTAGTAAAAGCATCATGTGTTCTAATTGCTCATAAACATCTAATTCTGCCAGTTCCATTGGACTGAGTGTTGCAGAGCGATTTTTTTCTAATAATTCTTGTAAACGTGTTTGAGATAGCGGTGAGACTTTGAAAGTCGTAATTTCTTCTGGTGTCGGACGTTTGATTAAAAAATCAAGAACTTCTTGATAAACTGCGGCAATATTGGTGGTCTCAGCTTGAATTGTAGGCTGAGAGTTTATTTGTAAATTATCAATGTCCAACAGTCGCCAAAGCAATTCAGGTAAGCGATTTTGCAGAGGTTCTAAACGTTCAGCCAGTTCATCAGGTATTTGAATTGTTAATTGTGCCATTGTGATTATTCATTAAAAGTCGGAAATAGGAAGTCGTAGGTCGGAAGTAGCAACCCACGACTTAAGGATACTGAGCAGCGAATGGTGAGTCAGACCCATCACCCGAACGATTTTATAGGCTTTCGGAACATAGGTAAATAAGCCGATCGCGCTTCTGAAAGCTTTGATTTTTCGTTCAAATAGGGTCTTACCCCTGAATAGCCAGCAGTATCGTAAAGCCGTGGGATTGAAAAAAGGATACCTTCTTTCTCTCGAAACGCCTTTGGCAAGAAATTTTGGCTCTACGCGCATTTATTTTTTCTTTCACTTGCGACCTCCGACTTTCGACTTCCTACTTCTTTAAAGATTATGGCTCGAACTACATAATAATACAGCACTACAACATAAAATATGTAGCCAATATCTTTTATACGATAAAATATACGATTAAAATTATCTGATAAAATTTGTATAGTTCTATATTTAAAAACAAACAGTCAATGACTGAAGCCAAGCCCAATCGCACGGTAAGCCGGGGCAGAATATTCCCCGAAATTCAGTGGACCCAAGAACAACTTGCCCAATGGAAAGCTGAACGTCTGGCGTTTCGCCAACGCTGTCAAGTGATTTTTGACCGCGTTAAGCCAGCACTAATGCAAACTCACTACAACTGGTACATTGCGGTTGAACCGGATAGTGGTAATTACTTTATTGATTTAGATCCATTTGTGGTTGCACAGAAGGCTCATGAACAGTATCCTTCAGCTAAGCTGCACGTTTTCCGAATAAATGAAACAGGGGTGTGTGGCACGATATGATTTCTGGCACGTTTGGTGATGAGGGTGAATTATTCTTCGAGATCGATTTGATTGCTGCTGATGGCTTGGAACTGCCAGTTGATGCACTTTTTGATACAGGCTTTTCCAGTTGGTTGGCAATTAATGACCAAGATTTAGAAGCTCTTGGTTGGTTTTATGTTGAGCAGCAAACCATGCGAACCGCACAGGGAGAATCAGATTTTGAAATCTATTTAGGCAAGGTACGGATTGATGGACAAGCCTTTAATATTCCTATTCACGTCGGACAAGGGCTGTCAGAAGTTTTACTAGGTCGTCAGTGGTTAAAAACTCGGCGGTTGGTAGTGGATATACCTTCAGGAGTGTTGATGCTGGGAGGATGAATTGCCAGTAGATAGCAAAGCAAACTTTTTTGGGGAGTGCAATCACAAAAAATAACTGGTCGTGAAGTTTTTATGACGTAACGTCTCCTAATTCCCTCACCCCCTCATTTCCCCCAGATGCCTAAGCCATTAAATAGCAAGTGTCAATTATGTTCTAACTTGTCAACAACCCAAGCTAAGGAACTGCATGGGCCAGAGGGTGATAATTGTTGGAATCCCAAGGTCTGTCATAACCGCCGCTCGTTCTACCGCAATAAAATACAAGAAGTACCTACAGACATTGATACAATTGCCGTAGAACCACCGCAAATTTATTTTGCAGTGTTGTATCTATATAAACAGTCGGGAGATAGACCATTGCACGCACTTGGTGCGGAACTGTGGTGTGGACAACAACCTGTTTGCCGATTGGAACCAATTCATTGCTTTGGTCTAACTGCTGGTAAAATCAAAACCTATAGCGAACAGGTCTTACAAGCTTTCTCAAAAAAATATAACGTTACTCTATACCAATATAAGGAGATGTTTGAGATCAGCCAGAGTCAATGTCCAGTGCGTCCCTGTCCCCTACATCCGGAGTCTTAGCGGTGACTGTGTTTCGGCAATTAACTATTTGGGATGTGCTTGATGAGCTATCGGAATCTGCCCCAACTTCTTCACTCGATCCAGTATGGGAATGTTTAGATACCCACTTGCATGATTTACCGCTTGAACAACAGTTGGAAACCGCAGGTGTCGCATTTAACCAAATAGCCCAAATACTGAGAACACGCGCAGCATCGCTTTTGCAAGATGTTCAAGATAGCAATAACCCTGAAGGTCCGCTAGTTAGCACCGAGATCTTTGCGGGTTTGGTACGAACAACAATGCGCCTTGACTTGGAGGATTTGAAGGAACCAGCAGTCTCGCACACATTTCGACCGCATGGTTCGCATAATTATCCCACCCATAATCAGGCAGATAATTCGCTAGCAGCTGTGGTTGAGAAAGCAAAAGTTTTGCAGATGCTTCAAGAGGTGGAAAGTCTGGAGGACATTCGCAACCTGGCGGGAAATGAGGATGTGGAGCAGTGGCGACGTGCGATCGCATGTTACTTGGCACAGACCAAAACTCGGGTCCGCTTTAATGAACTTCAAAAGGCACTGAATATGCCAATGGTAGAGGTTTGGTTGGGATTGTTGTTGGGTGGGTTTACATTGGAGCAGAGAGGTGACTTTTATGAAAGCCACGATATTTGGGTACTCAATAGTCATGAGAAATGTTAGAGTGCAGCAGTAGTCGTTGATTGAGACTGCATTTGCAATATTTGGAAAAAACAAATGATTCGCGATGATAACTCGCGAATAAAAAGGGCGACTCAATCCTCTTGATCTTCTTCTTCATGCTCAAAGCCAGAACTAATATCTAGCAAGCAATCATCGAGGCTATCAATAACTTTTTGGATCTCATCCCAAATACTACTTGCCATAGTGGTGATGGCACATTTGGCGGCAATACAAACCCGCAACGATAGGTTACAACGCAAGCAGCAAAAATTGGCTTTGGTTCGACGGTTGTATTCGATGGGGTTTGAGCTCTCCTACGTCCTCAACTTGTTGGCTTTTATCGATTGGATGCTAACGCTACCATTGGATTTGGAGACAGAATTTAAGCGGGAAGTTGAACAATTGGAGGCTGAACAGCGTATGCAGTATGTTACTTCTTTTGAGCGCAGTGGTATTAGGTTGGGGGTGTTAGAAGGTATTGGCACAAGTTTGGACATAAAATTTGGTAGTGATGGATTAAGCTTACTGCCAGAGATTTCCCAAATCGAAGATATTGAACAGTTAAGGAAAATTTTAGCCCTGATAAAAACAGTCAGCACAGTTTCTGAGTTGCGTCAAATCTATCGGATTACGACAACTGACTGAAGTTGGGCTTACTGCACTGCCTTATCTTGGTTCCTAATGGACTACATCTACCCCTTTGTTCTAGCTGCTTGTATATTCAAGATAGCTAGAAATAGGGGTGAGATATTTTCAGGTTGCTTCGACCGCTTGCTGTGTATGATTAATTACTGTATTCTCCCGTTCATTACCAGGAATCACTACTTCATCATCCAACCAAACTGCGATTTATTAATGTTTCGTCTCCAATTCATTCAAGTAAAAAATCAGGCTATTTCCATTATAACTTTTGCTAAAAATGATAAAATATTCTTCAGTAATTCCCCTCATTTTCACCCATAAATCCAATTGAATGACTCGATTTATTCATGACTAATTCGCCAAAGATTATTTTGAAGAATTACTAAAACATTATGGAGAAGTACACTTCCCCCAAGCGCGTGGCAGGAGAGATGAGAGAAATTGATGTTTTTTTTGCTCCTTCACCACAACAAAATACTAGTATAGAAACATTGGGATTGTTAGGAAGATTTGCAGCGACCCCCGCTATTTTTGAACCCTTTCGCAATGCTGCATCCAAAGACGAAATTTGTGATTGTCTTCTGAAACTATTAGAAATTAGGGGTGAATTACAGCGAGAAGCCAAGAGAAATAAAACCTCTCTTCTTGAATCGGCCATCCCAAAGTTATGGATTCTCACACCCACAGCATCTGCAACGGTGTTATCGGGATGTGGCGCAACACAAGGAGTAGATTGGGTGTCGGAAGTACACTTGATGCCAGAGACTCTGCGAGCAGCTATAGTTGCCATTCACCAACTACCAAGAACTCCAGAAACTTTGTGGTTGAGGATTCTTGGTCGGGGGACAGTACAAAATCAGGCAATTGATGAATTCGTTGCGCTACCAGCAACTCATCCGTTTCGTCAAGTAGCGTTAGAATTATTGTACAACCTGCAGAAGAACTTAGTAGCCGCTCAAAACCCAGAAGAAGATGATAGGGAATTAGTTATGAGATTAGCACCACTTTATCAGCAAGACAGAGAACAAGCCAAATTAGAAGGTGAACGCCTTGTTGTCGAAAACTTACTACAAGTTCGCTTTGGTTCATTAGATAACGAACTTCAAGCAATTATTGAACCATTATTAGCTTTGCCACCAGAAGAATTTACCCCATTACTCATGCAGTTGTCACGGTCGGAATTAATTGCTAGGTTTGGTAGACAACCTTAATATTTAATTTGTCAGTTCCTGACAAAACAATTCACGCATTCACGCATTCAAGCAGGTTAAATTGCTTGAGAACTTTAGTTGTGGTTGTAGCCACTTAAAAAAAGATACCTCCGCGAGACGCGCTGGGGTCTTAAATTAGGTAAATTGGCTGACTACAGCCATTCATAAAATTGAGGCACTAATTGCTCCAATCGCCGTAGTTCGTGGGCTGCTATTTGCCCCAACAGCAGCACCGCACACCACCGCCTCTCCGTAGTCCAGGACTGGAGGATCGCAATAATAGCCTCTACCCCATGCTCAATACCCGCCCTAAGTAGTTCCACACAAGCTCGTATGGGGGTAGGTTTGCCGTCATCGGGTTCAAAATCCCCATTCTTCGGGGTCTCACTCTTTGTATCCACCCCCTCTCCTAGGGGTGTCCCTATACCATTATGGGGGGGGGTGGATACGGAGTCATGTGGTGGCGCAACCCCGTACTGGGACTGGAACGCAGCCTGATATTGCTGTTGTGACTCGGTGGCAGTACGCGCCCGTTCTTCCTTAAGCGCACGCTTATTAGCGCGGTGGTTCATTACCGCGAGCGCAAAATCCAATTCCTCTTGAGATAACGAGTAATATTTAACTTGTTGACCGCGCGAGCCTTTTTTGCGGGAAACTAGCTTTAGTCCCAGTTGCTCAACTAGCACCCCCAACAGCCACATTGGTTCACATTTCTGGGGAACCGTGAACCCAAGAATCGCTTTAACGTGAGGCGCACAATATTTGGCAATATCGGTCATTCTCAACAAGTCGGGGTCATGAGCAGTAACGGATTCACCAGAGATTAAGCGCGCTATAATGTCATGCAGTCCCAAATTATACCTAGCCAACCAAGAAGCAGAGTAATTGCCCCAGTCCATGCACAACGGTAGGTGAAATCGCTCCTGACGGTCTTTTTCTGCCACGATTGTTGGTGGTGCTGGATATTGCAGTCCGGTGCGAGAATCTTTTATTATACCATCTGGCTCTGAGAGAATTGCCTCTAAAGAAGAGATCGCCCGAATAAGTCTCCCACCACTATCTTTTTCTACCAACGACTCTGTTACTTCCATGCCGTATGCATCATGAATGCGGAATTTCTCACATTCAAAAACTTCTTCTGGCTTGAGGTAATCTTTACTAGTACGCAGACGATACTCACTAGTCGTGATACTACTGGCTTTGGCAACTGCTGCATAATAAGCGTAGTCCAAAGCAGCTGCGGCATTTTTTAGACGCTCAGAGGCTAGTTGATCCGACTGTGCCCCCATAGGTATAATTTTGTTACCCATCTCGGTCAACAGTTCACGTAAATCAGAGCGCAAATTGTTCATAGATTGGTGTCGCTTCGCCATAATATGTACGTAAGCATCCAACGCCCAGTCTTTTTCAGCACCTCTTCGTCCAGTTTTGCGGTCAATCCGGATCAAGAAAGCCGTCATTTCGTTTGTTTGTAGCAGCCGTTCTTTAATCTTGGTAGCATTGGTCTCCTTATAGCCAAAGGGAGGTTTGGGAGCTACCCAAACGTGAATCGGCACTTTTGGGCGATAGCGGTACAGTTGTTGGGCGCATTCGGTAGCTGTTTGCGAAATCCCGTGAAATGCCCCAAAAACCGCATCAAAATGATAATCAGGTATATCCACCCCAGTTCCCAGGCTAGGGGACGTTAGAAGGGCATCTAGACCCTTTACAGCGTTAGTTATGTCTTTGATGAAGGCAACGTTTTCTTCACTGCCAGAGTTGTCTGAGTGAATAGACCACACCCGCAGCCCGAGGGAACAGGAAGTAGCGTCATTATCATCCACCCTTAGGGGTACACAGAGCGACTGTTCAAGTTTTTTAACAAAGCGCTTGGAGTCGGAAACCACCATGATTTTCAACCCAGCCATGAGCGCTGCTGAAATCTGGGCAACTAGGGCGCTATTATCATCACCCTCATACCAATAAACAGTGCGCCCACCATTTTTCCACTCGTTTTTAATGATGAACGGTTCTTCACCATGAGGACGCATTGCCCTGAAGAAGTCCACCGTTACATCATCCATGTGGGCGTCGGCAAGGACAACAAGTGGTGCACTATACACTATGTATTCCAGCACTTCCAAAATGGCAGCCCGATGTTCTTTGCAAGTTTTACTGTGGAGTAGGTGAGTTAGATACTGGCAGGCTTCGTCAATAAACACGCAGCCATAGGTGAGGGCTTGGGTGTTTAGTTTATGTAAGCTGTCAATGGTAATACTCAGGGCAGTAGCTTTGGCTAAACCCACATAACCCAGGTCAGAGTACATCTCGGTTTGCAGGCGTAGAGCCAGATTTTTCAGCAAGTTCACCCGATGCCCGTTGTTAAGGAATCGTTGCTCTGGATTTTCGTCACGCCACCGTTTCAGTAATTCGGTTTTGCCCGTACCCATGTCACTGCATAATACCACCAGCCCGGATTGTGGTAATCTAACCGCTTGGGATAAATACTTGACATTTACTACGAGATGTGGTTTATACTTCTCGCTCAGTCCTTTGCGTTTTTGGTGGTATGCGCGTTGGTAATCTTTGAGCGCCCTGGCATCATCGATGATAGCGGTAAGTAGTGTGTTGGCATCTTCGCCGCGAGAGACAACAAAATCATCAACGCCTTTTTCTGGTCCCGGTAGTAGTGCTACCTCACAAATGCAGCTAACTGCCTCGATTGCCTTGCCTGTACGAACAATTGCTTGATAAACAGACCAGCAAGTTTTAAGTTTTGTTTCGTAATCGAAAAGGATAATAAACTTGCGCCCTTTTTGTGCTAAAGGCAACAAGTCAGGGTGTAACCTTTCGTCGAAATCCCTTTGACCAACGCGCCCGTTCCAGATACCGGGGAGGGCTACAGCTACAAACCCCTGACTCAACAAACAAGCGGCTTTTTTCTCCCCCTCGCACAGTATTACGGGAATTTCCGGGTTAAACTGTACCCATTCCCAAAAATTAAGTGGATGCAACTTATCTTGTAAGCGTAGGGCTAGGGGAGAATGATACCGCTTAATATTGTACCGTCGCGCCACTAGATCCCAGATACAGTCGGGGACATCGAAGTAGGTGACGCGGTTGGGTGTTTTGGGTGGAGATTCGTACTTGACAGGCTTGCCTTTTTCTGAATCAATCCGGGGATTGGTAGGCTTGAAGCGCCCCCATTCCATCGGTTGCCAATTGTTTTGGGGATCTAACCCACTAATCCACAGTCCACCGTCTGCGGCGTGCTGGTACTGCTTTAAGAAGCCATCCGTGACTCGACCCGCATTTTTGCGGGGTATAGCACCGGAGATAAACAGGTAGGAGAAAACTATTTCTCCTGCTATGTGGATGAAGTTACGCGAGATCAGGGCGGGATGGATGGCACTTAGTTCGGCTAGTTCGCGGTATTCAGCTTCTGTTAGGTCGTTGGGGTATAGCTCTAATTCCATCAGTCTTCACCCCTCTACATCTGGCACACCGGAGTGGGTGCGCTTAAGGGTCTAGGTAAAGGGGGCAGCGAAGGCGCTAAATGTCTTTGTTGAAACTGAATGAGTACTCTGGATGCATTTGTTCTGTGTATAGAAATCTTCACGGCGGCTATTTCGGCATAGGAATAACCACGAATAAAGCACTTTCTGCAACAGGCACTTGGTGCGCCCATCAAAACTGATCAAACTGATCAGGCTGTTAACTCAGGCTGAAACCCTTATACAGCAATAGTTTCAAAAAAATCTGGTCGCCCGATGGGGCATTTTGGTCGCCCGATGGGGCATTTTGGTCGCCCGATGGGGCATTTTTTGTTAACCGCTGAAAATATTACCCCACAAAGGTTTAAAGCCATTTTTTGCAAGTTTTTTTTGTTAACACAACTGTTCACCATTTACCCCATACGGCGTTAACAACCCTATGGGGGCACAGCTTGCCTGATTTAAAATCCTAAAATCTTCTTGGGGCTTGGGTTTTACCATCCCAAATTCTATTGGGGGAAGGTAAATTCACGGTTGGGCTGACTTATTCGCCAAAAAGTCAATACCTGCCCAAAGCTCTTTTGCTTCTTTCGGGCCTATCTTTCGTTTGCCTTTCTCCACCATGCACAGCCAAGCTTTGGTTTTACCCGCCCACTCAGCTAGAGCTGTTTGGCTTACTCCTTTGGCTTCCCTTTGCTTCCGGATATCAGTCCCTGTTAATATAGGTTCTGACTTGGTGGGTGCAACTGGCTTCAGTTGTAATGGTTCAGTCTTAGCTGCTAGCAGCGTAGGAATAGGATCAGGCGGTTTAATGGTCAACTTTGCTTTCCACAGTCGGTCAATGATTTTCTCTTTTTTCCAATCAGAAGGTTTCTCTGCTTGGCTATCAGGTTTCAACCATTCTGGGTAGGTAGTATCGTCAAAGATGACCCGCCAGCCCATACTCATCAATAAAGTCAGGGCATTATCCCATCGTTGCTTTAGGTTGTAAGCTTCCCGCTTCTCTTGACGGGCTGCATTAATTCGGGCTTCAAGCTCTACGGCTTCTAACAGCGTTCCAACTTTGTGTTCGTACTGGTTTTTATCCTGCACCTTAATGCGGCTAACCATTGTTAGGTGAATTGCCAGCTTTAGCGCCAGTTCATCATGGTAGGGGTCTATTTTTAATATTTCTGTGGCTAGCCAGCCAAATTGATGCAGGGCAAACCCCGCTTTGAATCCCATCCTATTTAGCCATTTCTCTGTCCAAGGACCGGGACTAACATTAATATAAACTTCGTCAGGATTATCAACTTTTCCTGTGAATATATTCTTCTGTCCTCTGGCATCTACCTCAACCACCCACAGGGGAGAAACGCTAACACTAACATCGACTTTATTACCCTTTGGCTTGCCTTCTACCCAGGTACATTGCATTAACATCCTTCCTATATGAAAGGCAATGCTAGCAAGTTCAGCAAGTTTTTCAGAATTAGTTAAACGATGTTTTTTATCCCAACCTATTTGTTTAATAATTTCTTTACCTTTCAAACTGAATTTAGAGTTAAAAAGGTGGTGTTTGTTGAAAGCGTGAGCCGCAAAAACTAACTGAAGTTTTGCCGCGTCAATTCCCATCAAATCGATGACTTGGCGAGCGGCTTCCAATGCCAAGATATCACCATCTTTTTCCCCGCCTATGAAAACTTCTACTCGATTTGTGGGGTTAGTCTTAGAAGCCGCTTCAAAAACGCCGTAGTTGTTGGCATCTCTTTTCCATTTATCGGGACGATAGTGAGATTCTACACCAGCCCTCAGAGGTGCTGGAGTGGGTAAGCCTGTAATTTCTCTTAGCCTTTCTTCAGTGACTGGGACTGGTTTTGGCGCGCCCCCTAATAGATTTTTTAGGGTTGACAAACTAAGGTTGTGCAAGTCCATCTCCTGTATTAGCTCAGTAGTAACTCGAAGCGCACACAGCCTAGTTAGAAAATCGAGATCTTGAAACACAGTGTCGCCAACTCTGTGTTTCAAATTGGCTTTACTTTTACTATAATCAGACTCGTCTGAGTCGGAGGTTATTTTAGATATAAATAGGGGTTTATCGGTTTCTATGTCTTTAAATAAATCCAGATATGGCTGAATCTCAGAATTTAAAAAAATCTGCAATTCTTTCTTATTTTGAGCCTGTTTGTGAGCTAGCTGTAACCATTCATATTTCAAATCCCAGAATTCATCAGGAATTTGAAGATACTTCTCCAAGAATGTGGAGTCTACTTCCTGACGAGCATTATTGAAAATAATTTC
Organism: Aetokthonos hydrillicola CCALA 1050; assembly: GCF_017591665.1. Lineage (GTDB taxonomy): Bacteria > Cyanobacteriota > Cyanobacteriia > Cyanobacteriales > Nostocaceae > Aetokthonos > Aetokthonos hydrillicola. The sequence continues at coordinate 67,221 of NZ_JAAKGC010000009.1, forward strand.
TTCTTCAAGTCTTGCATCAGGGTCTAGTTTGGTAATTCTCTCTTTGAGAAACTCTTCTAGCAAACGGATTATTGTAAGTTTAAAACCTAGATTGCGCACTTCACCATGTAATACGCGTAGATTTCCAAAAATTCACTAGCAATGGTTAAATAAAGAACATAAACTCGAATGGATTTAAATATTAATACTTAACAGTTTGACCATTATTAAGAATTTTTCTTGAAAAGGGGGATAATTCATTTTGAAGTGCGCAATGTGGGTTAAAAGAAGCTAGAGTATCAGGGTCTAACATAATCTTTGAAAAGCTTCGTGGCGCGAGTATTGTACGTGGCAGGTATGGAGGTGTGCCGATTTATATCTGCTGCTTTTTTTACGTCTTCTTACTCTTCCAGTAGCATTTTGATAAAGTAGCACCTGGCAGCATAAGTAAGCATCTTTTTGAGTAATGCTTTCTCTATCCATTCCCCAAGAGCCAAATGCAAAGCCACAATCATTCTCATTGTCGTGATAATTAATTACCTTCATCATATATCCAGCCGTCAAAATCAAGCGATTTGATCTGTTCAATACCATCTTTATAGTATTGAATATCAAAATCTAAAAAATGGGTAAAAGTAGGAATAGTATTCATTAGCTTACAAATCCTGCTTTCTCAACCAACCAATAACTTCACCAACATCCTGTGTTGAGATTATACGCTCATTTGAGTTGCCTTGGGGGTTTACAATAAATACTTCTCTGCTCCCACCAAGGGTGGTAGTGTCTATGAAAAGCCTATAGCCCACTCGGTGAGCAATCTGTCTCAAATCAGCGTAGTACTCGTCTAGTGTATAATGTTTATCCTCTAGCTTTTTGGTTGCCTCGTCCACCAGTGGGGCAGCTGTTCCATCTGGGGCAGAGATGAGAGGATAAGACGCTCTTGTAGATTCTCTCAACTCCTCAATAAACCGATCCAAAGCCCTAGCAGCAGTTTTATACTGGGGTGATGTGGTGGCAACTTTGCCTTTACCTACTATAAGGGGCTGTAGAACGAACGTCTGGGTGACTCAATCAGTGCAGGCGGTTGAGTAAGGATTATGAGCTATTAACCAGAAACTTCAGAAACTTTTATCTATATCGCAATAATTCGCATTCCGTATCAAGCGATTAGCATAATTTTTAACTCGCTTTGACTTTTAAAACATCCTCTTAATAATCTCCTCACATTTAGGCAGAAGAGTGTCAAAAAAAATGCGCTACGCGCCCATGAAGGAGAAAATGACTAAAATGCAAAATCTATGACAACAATCTCCTCAAATTCAAGTAAAATACTCGTAAAAAATCCACAACTCCAAAACGAAACACATAATTCAAACCCTGCTACTGAACAGCATAAATGCACCGAAAACTCAGAATTAGAAATGCTACAAGAAGAAGCCTTCGAGAGATCCTACTACCTACATCTGGCGTACAGCGCGTACTAAATAAATACCTGCTCACTATTGGGCAGTTAACAGTTATTAATAGTCGAAATATGGCAACAAATATCGAACAAAACATTAACTACCTCACTCTTCAAGAACTTTCTCTAGAAGCTGCCAAACTTTGGGAACAGCTAGAACAGGTAGATTCAGAAGAAGAAGGTTACGTAGAACAGATCCTCCAACAACTGTTCGAGATGCAAGGTGCTCAAGAACGTAAAATCGATGCCATCGCTTATGTCGCAGACCAATTGAAACTAGACATAGAAGTATGGCAAAGCCGCCTTAAGGCAATTACTGAATTGCACACAGCAGCCATCAATCGCAAACAGAAACAGCTTGAATCTCTCAAATCATACTTACTGTTCCTCAATGAGCATGGTGTACTTCAAAATCGTAATCCAGGTGTGGAGAGAGAAATTGCTTTTCAAAACAATCCTCCCAAGGTTTTACTGAAGGTTGAACCTGAAGATCCAGAATTTCCAGAAGAGTTTCGAGAAGTGCGGGTGGAATATCGTCCACTCACCAAACAAATTATAGAAGCTTACAAACAAGGTCGTGATGTGAGTAGAATTGCAGAAATTGAAGTAGGTAAACACGTTAGATTTAAGCATTCTTCCCAGAAGAAATAACCTCACTATTTGACTAGCATAAAAGCCAAGTTGTATTAAGGCTACTTGGCTTACTTATTTTCACAATTAGGTAATAGCATAAAGAGGATGGAATAAGCTATTCTCAATAGAATTTAACTGAATAACTATATTAGCAAGCTAATGCGTGAAACGATCTGAAGCTGGCAATCTCTACAAACAAGTTCAGTTATTAAAAATCAGGATTTTTTCAAATGAACGCGCAAGAAATTTTGACGGCAGTATTCCACATAGTAACTATCTGTTTCACCTTGTTCATTGTTACTGTGAAACCATTAATTTTGTGGCTTACAAGAAAGGATTGAAAGTATCAGAAGTACGGTACTCACAACTGAATCTATTAGGCAAAACAGCATTAGCAGATGATCATTCGGCGGTATCCCTCAAGAATAATACATACAAAGATGAGGAACAAAAACCAATATTACTATCACAAGTAAATGAAGATAATCCTATTGATTTACATGTATTACGAAATTTCTCAAAGTCAATAAATTCTGCTAACCCACAAGTAGCTCTTTCTAAAATGACTCTACAGCAGTTACGAAAAGAATGCAGTAAAATGGGAATTAGATGGAGAGACGCTGTCACGGATATTAAAACAGGTAAAAAGCGAGATTTACGTAAGGCTGAAATAGTGGCAGCATTGGAACAAAAGCTGAGTGCATAGACGAGTCTTCAGGTGTTGTGAATACCTGGATATCCTAAAAGCTTTAACAGGAAATTGGAAGTCGAAAGTTAAATTAAGAAATAGGCTTTACTTTCGACTTACTACTTCTCTTACTAATTTGATACTCAAAATACAGTATTTTTCTTATCACTTAGCGGATAAATACCTTTGACGATACTTCTTTTTCTTTAAAGAGGCTGCTTGTGGTCTTGACCACTGCTTCATAGGGGTGACAGGAAGAACATTCGCAAACTGCTGAGTAATGCCAGTATTACCAGTAACTTTAGCTAATACATTTGCAATAAACCGACAGCACCTTGTAGGCTGGCTCACCACTTGCTCCTCTGCAAAACGAATCACTACCCACCCAGCCTCTACAAAACATTTGTTTCTATAATCATCATCCCCAATAAAATGGGTAGGTTCTCCTGTGGAAAAGCAGTGGCTCTCGTCTACCTCAATATCTAAATGTAGTCCAGTAATCGGTTCCACAATCAAAAAATCAGCGGTGTAAGGATGCTCGTGACCATCTGGTAGCATCTCCTGTTGCGCTCGCACCCAATCACTAAAATAAAGCCTTAGCACTTTCCCAAACTGCTCCTCAGATGCACCCACAGGAGCAGTGCCACTTCCAGTAGGTTTTATCTTAGGAAACAGGTTTTTGGGATTGGAGAAGGTGGGAATGAAGAGAATGGGGTAGACAGGAGTTGACTTAGCCATACTGCACTTGAAAAATAACACCACTATCCTAAAAACACTCATTCCCCAAGCAAAACTGCAACCTAATCTATTTTTCCTGTAAAAGTCCTCTCTATCAAATGATATAGATTTTTACGTAGTTTAATACTAGCTATCTAATTAAAGCACAATTAAGATTTTTGTTAAAAAGCTACAGATATAAGATGTCACCAAATTTCTTTGACAAACTTCTTAAACTAATTAAGGAAGCAGAGCCTGTAATTATCTGTGAGTCTCCCTTACAAGAAAGATATAGGGTTCTAAGATATATTTCCCAATGCTGCTCAAAAATAGAGACTAAATGCTACCTATGGAATTTGGGACAGGAAACTATTCAACAAGTTAAGTATTTCGATGGTGGGCAGATAAATCTCACAAAGTTTGAGGAATACACGCCACCACTGGTAAAAGACTCAAAAGACCATTTTCAAGTATTGAAGTTTTGGGAACATTATCAGGGGGAGGGAGTACTCATCATAGAGAACCTATACCCTTGGATTAGTGCAAATGTGCCACAAGAAACTCAGTTCTTCCTACTGTCTGAGTGGGTAAAATCCAACTTGCTGAATCTCTCCCTCAGCAAATGGGGCGAGAGTAAAATTAAATGTGCTATTGTCTTAGGAGCACAAGCTGACCTGCACCCAGAACTTGCAGCCCAAATCCCCCTGCTCACTCAAGAACTCCCTAATACCTTAGAACTTCTAGCAGCTCTAAATGAGGAAGCGAAGGGATTTCTCCCACCAACATTTAGTGAAATGGATGAGCTATGTATTGCTCGTAGTGGTATTGGGCTATATATCTCGGACTTTCTCAAAGGGCTAAAATCAATTAGTGGCTATTATGACGAGGGATCAGAAGAAATAGCTAAAAAGCTATTGCAATACAAAATAAATCTACTTAACAAACTATATGAAATAGAGTTTATTCCACCCCCATTAGTTCCATTAGGGGGATTAGAATTGATGCAAGAAGCTTTTAAGAAATTCAAAAGACTTTTCAGCCCCCTTGCCAAAGCTTACAAACTAAGAGTTCCTAAGGGCATAATGCTAGTAGGTCCCCCAGGCACGGGTAAATCACATGCAGCTAAAGTATGCTCCCAAATCTTGGCTGTACCCCTCATTCTAGTAGATTGGGGCAACTTTAGAAGCTATGGCAACCAAGCAGAGAAAAGACTGAAAAAACTACTGAAATTAGCAGACAGTCTTAACGAAGTTGTCATTTATTTTGACGACTTTGATAAAGGATTTGCTGGAGATGATGATCTAGCCAGAAGATTAGCAGGACAGTTGCTAACCTGGATGCAGGAGCGTACCAGTGATGTAATTGTGATTGCCAGTGTTAACCGCATGGAATGGTTGCCACCAGAACTTACAAGGGCAGGAAGATTTGATTACATCTACAAAGTAGACTTGCCCAACTATGGAGAGAGGCACACTATTTTCAAACTGCATGGTGCTAGATTCGATGAAAGATTCCTTAATGGAGATCCATACACCCAACAAGAGTGGCGCCAACTGCTCAAAGAAACTAACCGCTGTGTGGGGGCGGAGATACAGACAATTGTAGAGAGAGCAGCAGCAACTGCCTTCTGCCAATTGTTTCCAGAAGACATACCTGTACCAGCACAAAAGGAGCTGCCTCCACTGTCTATATCTGTTACCACTCTTTTAGAAGAACGTCGGCAAATGAATCCATTGGCAATTAGGGAAGCAGACAGGGTGGAGAGTATAAGGAACAAGGCTGATCTTCAGGGATTACCCTCATCTCCCATAGACTCCTCTCAGTACGCTATTGGCAACGTCGATATATTTGGCAATTGACACATTCACAATTATTTATGACTAAGCCGTAAACGGCTTAAACCGTTTTCATCAGGTGGGCATCAGCCACAAAGTTTTCAAAGAGCATTCTTACAAAAAATGAACAACGCACCACATACATCCCAAGCAACAACTCTACCTAGAGCGAAAAATTCCCTTAATACCCCCCAAGTTCTACTAAAATACTTGAACATAATTGGTCCCCTAGCAGGTTTCAGTTTAGCCATAGGGTCGATACTGCTGACATTGCTGGCTTTAGCAGCACGCTCTCCCCGACAACTACCCATAAGCGCGACTGCAGTAGTGGGAGATCAAAAAATTGAACTGGAAGTAGCTAAGAGTCCACAAGAGTTAACATATGGACTTAAATTCCGTTCATCGTTGCCACAGAACAGAGGGATGCTGTTTGAGATAGGAAAGCCTCAGAAAGTAAGGTTTTGGATGAAGGATGTCAAAATTCCCCTAGATATCATTTTTATCCAGCCAAACGGTTCAGTCGACAAAGTTGTTACCAACACCCCTCCTTGCCACAAAGAGCCTTGTGCTCTCTACTACTCCACCACGCCAGTTGACCGGGTACTTGAACTTAATGCAGGATCTGCAAAACAACTAGGGATTGAACCTGGCACTACTATTCAAATCAAAAAATGAACTAACCGCCTTTGATGAATTAGGGTGGAAACTGCTGCGAAGACTGTTTAAGTGACATACTCCCGATGCTCAAACATCCTCTTAGAGCGCGGGATTATTCTTTACCCTCAAGGTGTTTCATTATTGCTCGTTTGTATTTATTTTTCTCTGATCGCGACTATATTTTTCAACTTAACATTAAAATAATCGATATAAACGTTTTCATTAATAGTTTTACTTACATTCTTGTTTATAGTGAAAGAAAGAACAGTCAAATGCCTAAGAAGAATTCAAATAAATAATCTCAAAAAACGGCAGAATTTTTTTCTAAACCCCTACTCAGATTGTGCGTTTCAATACGGTACGTCTGTACACATGACGGCTGGCGGAGGAAAGAGTTGATAGACTTGTAGGCATTAAGCCTCTTCCTGATCCCAATCCTCAAGGAGCAATCCATTAACTCTATTAAATTCACGAACATTATGGGTAACCAATATTAAATTATTCGCTACGGCAATAGCCGCAATCTGTAAATCATTGGGACCAATTGGCTTACCTATAGCAGCTAATTCCGCCCGAATTCTCCCAGCTACCCTTGCAGTTTCTGGCTCCAAGGATATGATAGTAAATTGACTAAAAAAGCGTTGCAATATTTCTAAATTTCTTGAGTGTTGGGCGCTACGATACGCACCATAATAAAGTTCTAATTGGGTGATCGTGGAAACATAAATATCTTCTGGCTGTTGGGCTGCAAGTCGAGTTGTTACCGCTCGACTGCTATTATTTATCAAGCGAATGCAAACATTCGAGTCAAGAAGATAAGTCAAAATAGCTGCTCCCTTGTCTCATACTCTCCCTGTTCTGGTCTTTGTAGTGGTTCTCCCACCCAACCGCCAATTACTTCTTCAAAAAAACCAGGCATCCAGCCCCTTTGTTGTGGTGTAACTCTTTGAATTATTACTGTCACTTCGATTTCTGTATCTGTCATTTCTACTGGAAGATCAAGATGTAATACTCCATCTTTTCCGACACGAGAACGTAATTTTATACTTTGCATTGTTGTTTATCCAAAGGATATTAAACGAACTAAACCTAGTGTGCCGAGAATAAAGCACTGCTTTATGAACAACTTGATGAGTGAACTGGATAATTTGCTCAAGAGAGGTTTGGGCAAATAACCCTTCTAACTCCATTTAAACAGGTTCGCTGACTAAGGCTACTCCCGTCCTCGACTAGCGGTTTGGAGTTATGTTATGATAACACAATTGCTTGGAGTTAGACCCTCCCATCATCCAACTCAAAATTAACTCGGTACACCGAAATAGATCGGGATGTCTGGTAGCCCCGTAAAGCCCTTCGGGCATAGCTGCGCGTCGCGCGTAGCGTCTTTGCTACTGAGAAGAGAGAGTGTCAAGGAATTAAAGGAATTGACACTCTCTCGGTATTTATATCAGGGCGGAAAGACGGCGCGGGCAACGCCCTTCGGGTGACGCTCCTGCGTCGCTAACGCTAGCGCTAACACCAGTCGCCTACGGAGGGAAACCCTCCGTAGGCGCTGAATTCACCACATGCTTTATGCCAGGAAACCCCGAAGTTTGCCCGGAGGGAAACCCTCCTTGCAACTTCTCTCCGTCCACCGCAGTGGCTCGTTTTAACTGCCGTCAAAACCAGTTTCTAATGGTGTTTACTTTTTTATGAAGAATTTTCAAATAAATCATGACAATTATAAAGTTATAAAGTCTAAAATAATTATTTGTTAAATTTGATACATACATATACTTATATCAGTTGATGTAAGGAAACATAAATATAATAAAATACGAAATTTGATAGCAGACTGAAGGGAGAGAATTGATACAAAATAGCAGAAACATAAGATTAATAGAATTCTGCTTATGAAATCCAAAGCTCCAAAGTACAACAACGACTCTTATTTAGGCCACGAAGAAATGGGAGAATATCCAACTGTACAAGCGAGAAAATGGAATACTCAAGAAAAAAGTTCGATTGTATTATTGATGGTGGCAGCAGCGGGACTGATGATTGTAGATATTTCCATACATCACCTTATTATGTCTTCGCTAATGTTCCTCACCGCCATTATTATAGCAATCCCCAAAGAAGCTAATAAGCTGCTAACAAACTTTGAAAAATTACAGCGAAGAATGGGGATTAACTTATATGGAACTTTATTGGCGATTGTCGCAGTAATTTTCATGTTAGACTTTGCCACTGCTCCTGCTTCTGCACAATTCTTAAATAATGCAGAAACATGGATGACAAGTGCTTTTACAGGTATCTCAGCAGATGCTATCAAATTAGTTTTCAACGTTTTAAGGGGGCTATTCCTAGTATATTTGGGTATTTCTCTAGTAAGAATTGTGAATTCTGCCAGAAACGATGAAGACTGGCAAAACCTAGCTAGGACTCCATTGATCATCGCTGTCACAGTAGTAATTGGGGACATTCTTGCAGGATTAGTTACTGGAGGAAGATAATCACGCCTACTGCTCGTAGGTAAAGCGTGTAATTTTGGACTGGAACTATCCCAACATTCACATAGATATGTTAAAGCGCAGTAGAGATTTCAGAACAGTTAATCGAGTTTTGGGAGAACAGCCTAGAATTGGTCCTTTTCCTGCAGATCAAGTCTTTCCTTGGACAGCCATTGCAACAGTTGTATACTTCATCTGCAAGGCAATGCTGCAAGCATCGTGGTTAGTAACTGGGTTGGTAATTGCTTGGGGGTGGGCAACTTGGTGGACTTTAACTAGTAACAAAACTTGGCTATCAAAGTTTGTAGGAGTACCCAGGATCAGCAGAGGCTACAAAAGCTTTTACTCCCTTGTTCAACAACCAGAAACGCCAGAGCCAAGTTCTAGAAAAATAGTGAGACGTCGAAAATAAGCATTCATTTAGTACAATCAAAAATGTTTCGTCACAATGAGTTCTTCAACTAAGAGCAAATCACCTAAAGACAAAGTCGGAACCAAAAGTATCTCCACCAAAGAAATTGCAGTAGTCAAGCACCTAACTCCTTTTGAGGACTTAACTCATATAGCAGCTATTGCTAGCATTTCGATTGGAGGAAGAAAGGATATTGGAGCAATTATTCTCAAAAAGAATGATGGATTACAAATTAAATTCTGTTTTGACTGCCAAGGCATTCATCCTTCTGTGCCAGAAGAACAAATTGTACCGATTTTCGAGGGTATAGAAGCAGGACTTAAAGAAATCCCCAATGGAGAGACACTGACCCTTCATCTCGGTTCTTTCACTGAAGATTCCGACCGTCAACAAGAACTAAAAGCCATAGAAAATGGATGCTCTAGGGATGAATTGACGCTATTAATCAGATCAGAAAGACTGAGAATCAGGGAATTGACCAAAAATGGTACTCGTAAAAACAAGTTTCTCAGAATCTACTGTACCTACACAGTTTCAGGGAGTGAAGATGGGAAAACTGCTGATCCTGTAGAAAAATTCATTCTGCATTTGAAAGACAGTTGGGATAAATTCACTGGTCAGATCCACCAAGTTAGATACCAAAGAGTCGAGTCGATCCTTAAAAATTCTTTCTTCTGTGGGTTCCAACTTTGGGAACAAACCCTTGCTAACAAAATGGGACTAAATTTTAGGGCTTTGGGTGCTAACGAGTTATGGACAGTTTTGTGGAAACATTTTAACACCAGCACTCCCCCTATCATACCCCACTTACTAATTTTGGATGAAAATGGGGTGAGGGAAGAGCAAAATAGCGACTATCACATTCGCCATCTTATTCTAGAAACACAAGAGTCCGTCCCTTTCCTAGACAGAGCTTGGGTCTACTTGCAAAACCACTATATAGGTGCTCTAACTTTCACAGAAAAGCCAGTAGGCTGGGTGGACGAATATGCTCAGTTGCGGTATCTATGGGAGCTGATTGCTAGAGACAAAGTTTCCGACACTGAGATCATATGCCAACTGAGTAAGGCAAATGAGGCTCTGGCGAAAACAGCGCTACAGCGAATCACCAAACAATCTATCGTTTCTTCTGCTATGTCGGCTCAAAAGAATAGTGTAGATGTGAAGGCTAACCTCAATATAGAGGAAGCGATCGCAGCCCAAGAAACCATATACAAAGGTGCTGTACCAATTCATACTGCTGTTATCTTCCTCGTCCACCGCAGAGAGCGAGAAAAGCTAGACGAAGCTTGCCGCTATATTTCCAGTTGCTTTCTTCGTCCTGCAGTCGTTGTCAGGGAGATGGAGTATGCATGGAAAATTTGGTTGCAGTCCTTGCCAATTGTGTGGGAGAACTTGCTCACCAAACCCTTTAATAGACGACTGCCCTACTTCAGTGGAGAAGTGCCAGGACTAATGCCTATTATCAAAACTGCAACTGGGGACAAGTCAGGGTTTGAATTAATTGCTGAAGAAGGAGGTACTCCCGTTCACCTAGACCTCTACAATAACCACAAAAACCTTGCCGTTTTCGGTACTACTAGATCTGGTAAATCTGTGCTAGTTGCCGGACTATTGACCCTTGCATTAGCTCAAAATATCCCTGTTGTGGCTCTAGATTATCCTAAACCTGACGGTAGCAGTACCTTCACGGATTACACCAATTTTCTGGGAGACGATGGTGCATATTTCGACATATCAAAAGAAGCAAATAATCTGTTTGAATTACCTGATTTAAGGGGATTGAATGTAGAGCTTAGAAAGGAGAGAATGACAGATTTCAAAGAGTTTTTGAAATCAACATTAATAACTATGGTTCTCGGTACAAATCCATTTGATATCGATTCAACGAGGGTTAGTAACATTGAAAGCATTCTCACCTTAGCAATTGAGACATTTTTTGCAGATGATGATATTAAGTTACGATACAAAGAAGCTTTGGAAAAGGGATTGGGAACACCAGAATGGAACGATACACCTACCTTGAATGATTTCTACAATTACTGCTCTCCTGGATATATCAAATTAGATACGATTACTAACAACAGTGAAGATATTCTCAAAGCCTTAGACCAAATCAGACTAAGACTGAGATTTTGGCTTAACAGTAGAGTTGGTAAATCTATCAGCAGACCTTCCAGCTTCCGCACAGACGCTCCTTTGCTGGTGTTTGCACTACGTTCTCTTGCCACTGACTCTGATGCAGCAATACTCGCATTAAGTGCTTATGCAGCAGCACTGCGTCGTGCCTTATCATCTAAAGCCTCAATTTTCTTTTTGGATGAAGCACCAATTCTCTTCCAATTTGAATCCATTGCAGAATTAATTGGAAGGCTTTGTGCTAATGGTGCAAAAGCTGGTATTCGTGTGATATTATCTGCTCAAGAACCAGACAGTATCTACCAAAGTAAGTCAGCACCAAAAATCTTTGCTAACTTGACAACTAGGCTAATAGGGCGGATTCAAACTAGTGCTGTTGACCCCTTCATCAGGCATTTCAAGTATCCCTATGAAATTATCTCCCGCAACAGCACAGAAGCTTTCTTTCCTAAAAAGGAGAACATTTACTCTCAGTGGTTACTTGATGACAATGGCAAATTCACTTTTTGCCGATATTATCCTGCATACTGTCTCTTAGCTGCCGTTGCTAATAACCCTCAAGAGCAGGAATTGAGAACAACATTCCTCACTAAATATAAAGATGATCCTCTTACAGGAATGGTGAGGTTTGCTGAAGAGTATGTGAAAATGATTCGTAAAGAAGAATTGACTGGCAAAGCCCACAAACTATTGAATAAAGCTCAATGTAAACTCTCTTAGATAAGATTGATTATTAATCGTATCTTCTAGTTTAATCCTGCTTAGCCTAAACGTAGTTTTTGTTTCCTTTGTTGCCTAAATACATACAGGCAGTAAAACAGTCTTCAGTTTTGAATTGGTGAACACATTGCCACTACAATTACCACCACCATTCTCCATAAAGGATAATGTGATGAAAGCCAAAATGAACAACAGAAACATCTTAATTACTGTTACAGTAACTGGGGTGTTGTTATCAACAACATTACCCAGTTATGCCGGAATTAATTTGGGATTAAATATCAGTCAAAGCTTAGACAAAGCACTAGAACAGCTAAACGGATACTTCAAAGGGATTTCCACCAAAGTTGAACAAGAAATCAGCAGTGGCTGGGGAAATCTGCAAAAAGATGCTCTAGCTGCTATTTCTGATTCAGAGGGTGACTTAGGTATTTCCGACCCTACAGAAGCTGCGCAACAGTTGGCAGAAAAAGTTAAGGAGAAAGGAGGAACTGCAACAGAAACTAGCACAGTAATTGGTGCTGTGGAAACTGGAAAACAACTAGAGAGAGCCACAACCAGAGCATCAGTCGCCAGCGTACTTAGTAAAGAAGGGCAAGCAAGAACACTAGCTGAGATTAATGCTACTAAAGAGACGATGGACAATGCGCAACAACTAGCTGAAGATGCCCAAAACGCTCACTCTTCCCAAGACGTTCTCAAAGCGATCGCTGCTCAGAACGCCCAGGTCGTTTCTATGCTAGGGCAAGTGCAAACAGATGCATTGCAGCAACGCAATGATACTCAGCGTACCAATTTAATGCTTAGTCAAATTGCGGAGAATGGGGCAGAGCAAAACCGTACTCAGAGGATAATAACCTCTGGTCTTACTAGTCAGTTCCTTGAGCTTAGCGGATGGAGCCGACTAGACCCATCCTACACTGCAAAGAAATAACAAGCTGCAAACCATCAACTACTCATAATTGGAAGAGTAGTTGACCACACACTGTTTATAATTATACAGATATAAATGATTGGGCAAACAATAATAGCAGCCAACAATTTTGGTGCTGGACAGTTATTAGAAAACGCTGCTGCTGGTGCAAATTTAGTGGCAGATGGGTTTAGCCAACTGTGGGAACAAACGCTCGCAGGAGGATTGTACAAATCTCTTTGCAGCGTAGGAACCCTATTTGCAGTAGGTTCTTTAGCACTATTTATGGTGGAATGGGGCAAACAAATGCTCAACGGTGAAGAACAAAAGGCATTTACCGAACTTATCTGGCCGCTTATAGTTGCAATGCTATTATCCAATAATGGCACAGTTCTTGCCAGCAGCACACTTATGTTGCGGGGGTACATTAATAGTGTTAACACTTATGTTCTAGAGTATACAGCAGCAGATGTAGACTTGAGAGCTGCTTACCAACAAGGAATAGGACAAGCGGCTATAGAAGCAGCTGTAGGGGACGCCATTCAACAATGCCGTTCTGCCCAACTGTCAAATCAAGAACAAATAGAATGTCTCAAACGATCTAAGGAAGACTTACAAGCAAAATTTCCCAATATTTTTAAAGGGGATAAAGGCGAAGGAATAGGTGGTTGGGTACTCGGAGGGCTAGACAAGATTGACCAAGCTGCCCAAGAAGCTGATGGTGGTAGCAATCCTGTTGAAGGAATTGCCAACAAACTAACTGCTGCATCCAGTGCCGCTATTGGTGCAGTTGTAACTAGCTTTATAACCAGCCTCTTACTGGCGCTAAATAATGCCTACCAATGGGGATTAGAACTAGCATTATTGTTGACTGCTCTGATTGGACCTTTGGCAGTCGGTGGCTCCCTCATGCCTATAGGAACTAAAGCAATTGTAGGATGGCTAACGGGGTTTTTTACAGTAGCGATCGCCAAACTATCTTTCAATATCATTTTGGGTCTAGCTGGACAACTCATTGCTACTGCCAAAGCAAGTCAACCGATGATTTTTCTGGCTTTTATTGGAATTGTTGCCCCCTTCTTAGCAACAGGAATTGCTGCTGGGGGAGGGATAGCAGTACTGACACAACTCAATAAAGGTGCAGAGTGGGTTGGTACTGGAGTGGCTACTGGTGGTAGTGTTGCACTTTCTGCCACTATCAACACAGTCACTAGCAGAATTACTAGTAAAGCTGCTAATAAATGATTTCAATTCACCTAAGATATGCTTAATACCAAAATAAAAAATAGTAGACAACCATTAAGAATACTTAGTTCTGGACAATCTGTCTCTAACCCCATTGCCATTGTTGCAGTTTCTTCTTTAGTAATAAGTATTCTCTCCTTGTTTATTCAAATTGCTAACTATGGTGCTACTTCCAGTCTATCCCGAAAAGAAGCACCGTCCTTGGTACAGCTTGTTGATGGCAGTACAGTAAATGTTAAAGCTCTTGACCCCAAAGAACGTTCTGCTGAAGTCATCAAAAAATTTGTCAGTGACAGTATGGTAAAAATGTTCAATTGGGATGGGTTAATGCTATCAAATTCTAGAGATGGAGAAGTGGTAACAAAAGCTGATAAAGGAGTTGAAATTAAGCTAAAAAAAGGTATAGGTCGGGTGACGACCAAAGCGTGGGAAGCAGCATTTGCACTCACAGAGAAAGAGGATTTTAGAGCTAGCTTTTTGAAGAAACTAGCAGAACTCACTCCACCCGGTGCATTTAGTGGAAATATTCAAACATCTCTAGTTCCTCGCTATGTTAGCGAACCCAGAAAAATTAGAGAAGGAAAATGGCAGGTAGATATAGTGGCTACCCTGGTCACTTTTTCCAAAGAAGATAATGCAGGAAGTGGAATAGGCTTCAACAAAACTGTTACTGTCCAAGCTATCAGCACTCCCCAATTCCCTCCAGAAACTACAGAAATTGCTAAAAAAATCTATCAGACTCGTAAGTCTGGACTGGAAATTACTGAAATTACTGATTTGGATTTACAGAAGTGATAACAGCCTTTAAAATTATGAGTGATAATCAAACAAATTTTGAGCATAATGGACATTCAAATTCTCCCAACAATATTGGGCAGTTAGTAGAGAATAATGGTGTTAATGGAAGCAAAAAAAGTACTGTTAATAGCCTTTTACAGTTAGAAGATGATGATGAAACTTCTCTATTAGAAGGAGAGGATGATAGTGGGGATTCACCAACGGAAGACCCAGCTCTAGCACTAACCAGACATTCTTTAGTCAATTCTCCCTGGTCCCGGTTTGGAGTGGTTGGTGGTGGAGTAGCAGTCATTTTATTCTTGATATACCTCGTTTTGGAACCCATTATGAATGGGGACTTAACTAAAAAGAAAGAGGAATCAAAAATTGCAGCAATACCAACTGCCACTGAGGAAAAAAAAGAACCATTAAAGGATGGCGATGTGTATGCCAAGTTAGCACTGCAAAGGCAAGCTTCGGAGCTAGCTTTACTAAATAGTCAAAAAACACCAAAACAGTCGAATAAATCTCCTTCTGTTAATAAGGATAAGCAAGAATTGTTGTCAAAGACAACGACCGCTAAACCAACACAACGGGTAATAAGTACTTATGCGTCAGTACCAACCAGAGTGGCATCTCCACCGCCTCCCCTAGGCATAACACGCTCTTCACTCCCACCCCCACCTGTTACACCAAAACTACAAGTTGCACTAGCACTCCCTCAAACTGAAGTTGCGGCCAAACCCACAGATCCCCTTATAGAGCTAGAAAGACTGCGTTCCTTGGGAAGTGGTGGACAAATATACTACACGGCAAATGTAAGTTCTACAGATAATACTGGTAGCTGGAGCGACACAGAGTATACCCCAAGGCGCAGATCTGGCAATCGTCGTAACTCTAGAACAGAAGAAGCCACAGGAGACACAAATAGCGACACAACGACTACCACAAGTAGGGCAATAGAACAACTCAAACCAAAGTGGACGCCTGTAATCTCTTTAGCTTCTAAAAATGGTGATGAGCTAAAAAATACTACTACATCTAACGGGGATTACTCATCAGAAGAAGCAGGAATTATTGAAGGAAAGCAAGAACAGTACCTAGTGGTGGGGGAACATGCAGCTGCTACTTTAGAAACTTCATTAATTTGGTCGTCTGGTAGTCGTTCAAGTGACCCCCAACCCCAGTTTGTTGCTAGACTGACCGAACCATTAAGGAGCAACACCAGGGAAGAGGCAATTCCAACAGGCACACTCATTTCAATAGAAATGCAAGGGGTAGACTCAAGTGGTAGGGCGATCGCACAAGTGAGTGCAATTCTCAAAGACGGTACTGAGTACCCGGTGTCTAAGGGAGCGATCTCCGTATTGGGAGAGGGGGGAGAACCACTAGTAGCCCACCAATATCACGGTAAAGGGGGAGAAATATTTAGCTTGGATGCAGGATTAGGGCTGGTATCGGGATTGGCTAAGGTAGGGGAAATCATCAACCGACCTGATGTGCAAACTAGCCTTTCCCAATCTGGTGGGGGATTTAGCAGCATACAGACCAGTAACAATGGCAGACGATCTATTGGCGCTGCATTTTTGCAAGGAGCCTTTGGTGCAGTATCAGACCAAGTAAAAGCAAGGAACCAAAAAGCCTTGCAAGAAATCGTAGGAAGACCCAACATCTGGTTTGTTAAAAAAGGCACAAAAATTCTCATTACAGTCAATAAGTCGATGCATTTATGACAAAAAGCAAATTCTTCTGGATATCCTTGGGATTATCTATTTCCTTGATCGCAGCTAATCCTTGCTATGCAGCACAGCCAGATTCTAGTAGCATTCGTTCTGTCCGTACCATTCC
The DNA here is from genome assembly GCF_017591665.1 of Aetokthonos hydrillicola CCALA 1050. Taxonomy (GTDB): domain Bacteria; phylum Cyanobacteriota; class Cyanobacteriia; order Cyanobacteriales; family Nostocaceae; genus Aetokthonos; species Aetokthonos hydrillicola. Next base: position 83,738 of record NZ_JAAKGC010000009.1, read on the forward strand.
CCAAAGCAGAGCGACTGGTATACAAGCCGAGTTGCAAACAGTGCATGTGTGGTCAGGATACGGAGTATCAATATCGTATTACGGCACTGAGGAAACCATTAAGCGGGTGTGGTTGGATGACCCTTCTAGAGTACTGATGGATGTAGACGGCTGCTTGGAAGGGCTGTCCAACAAAGAATGCAAAAACTCAGGAGCAGGACTAATCCATCTTAGACAAATTGAACCGTTACGCCTCAGAGGAATACCCGCAGCCACTAACGGTACTCTTCTCACAGTGGTGACGCAGACACGAGGGGGCGAAAGCAAAACCTATAACTTTAGGGTGGTAATGGGCAAAGGCATGCCAACATACAGCATAGTTCAGATCACCCCTAACATAACCAAAGCTGAAACCTCAGCATCACCCTCGGACTCAATAGCGATCGCCACCATCAACAAGGGCATACAGGTAGCTGCTCAAAGCAAGTGGATTACTTCCACAAATCCACTGTGGGGAAAACTGCAAAAGCTAGTGCAAGAGCTAGAGGCTGGCAAAAACCTCACTACCGCAGCGCAGAATGCTGGAGTGTCTCAAAGGCTTATAGAGCGCCTATTAGAATTAGGATCCCAACAAAACAATTCAAAATTATGAATTCAAAGTAACCCACACAATATGAAGAAGAATTCACAACTCAGAATAGTTATTGGTTTAAAACTTCGCCCCTTGTAGACTTAAATATAGTTTTAGTTTCATAAATTTATCATTACAATTATATCCAAAATATGTTACTACGTACTACTAAAAGCAAAAAAAATATTCAATCATCTCAAATAGCTTTCAATCGCTCTAATCTCAATAAAAACCTAAAATCATGGATGGTATTCGGGTTACTAACGAGTTTAGCATTACATGGCTTTTTAGCGTTTGGTCGTGGGAATCTGGTGGGTTCTCTTTTAAGTCAAAAAGCAACAGCAGCCACTTTACCCTATACTTTCACTTCCACTATGCCCACAAAATTGTTGAATAATGCTCCTGTTCCTGACTGGGATAACATCAATTTTAAATCATTTGTTTTTTCTAGTGATGGCAGTATTGAATTGCCTACAGTCAAAACTCCTGGATACAAATCAAAAAGAATTTGGAAAGCGGGACAAACTCTAGATCAGGTCATGGAACTAGGTGATTTTGAAGAAGTATTAGGGTTAGAGAATTTCAGCTTGAAAAATATCGAAAACCTGAGTAACATTTCCCTAGAAAATACTAAATTATCTAATTTCTCAATTACCCAATGGCAAACAATACCTGAGTTGATTAAGGCAATTCCCAAATTGGCTGATGAACAAGTGCTCGACGTGCCTCCGATTAGGGACTTGGTTGAACAAACATTAACTACAGGAAAGATTGAAAATTTAACAATTGGAGAGCTAGTACAACAGAACCCAAAATTAGATGATATAGAATTGGGAGCAATTGACCTTTCCAAGTATAAGTTGACATCAATTCCAGGGATTGCAAAGGCACAATTGAAGGACTTTAGTAACTGGCAGAATGCCGCTATCGCTGAAGTGCCTGGGCTAAACAACGTCAGCTTTAATAATTTCCCTATTATGACTGTACCCCAAGGGAATATTGTTGGGAAGGTGGATTTGCCACTAAAAGAAGTAGAAGCTAATCGCCAACGGTCTATTAGTGGCAGCTATCAGGAGGGATTTAACGTACCCTGCTCTCAAAACTGTGCCCATATAGAATTATCGGGTTTAGGGGGACTGACAGGTACTCAATGGATGAGCGGTAAGTTTCAAAAAGTCAGTGGAGGATATGGAATTTTAGGTAAGCTGAATGGCGGTAAAGAACCAACAGGAAGAAATCCTTTTGGTAAGGTGTTCAAACAAGTAGTATGGGACATTAATGAGGCAGATGGAAGTATCACCACCGCTATGTTCTTCCGTATCTGCAAACACAGCTTGTTTGTCGATTTAGGATGCTCGCCTTACTTCATTGGTCCTTTTCCATTCCTCCCCTACAAAGAGAAATCGTATATCTTTATCGGGACTCCCCTCAACATTCTACAACACCAAAATTTTGACTAAAGTTTTCTCAACATACACTTTCATATCACTGTATTGAAATGTTGCAATTCACGCAATCAAAATCTAAAAAATTTATTAATTATGCTTTTGAATGATTATAAATGTTACTTAATTACCGTGCCAAACTTCATAAGTATCACTATTTTTAAATTCTTCTTTAATAAGAATAAAAATTGATTTTTTTAGAAAAAATTTATAATTATATGAATGATACAAATTTGATTCAAGATTTACAAAACACTGAATCTCCTATAGGAAAATATACAAGCAGCTTATTTAGTCCTAATGGTATAGCTCTAGCAGGATGCTTATTAGGGATTGTTGCTTTGTCCATGTTTTCTGGAGGTAAGAAGGGTAAGTTAGCTACTAGCTATTTTGGCGGAGGCAAAGAGACAGCGAAAGCCAAAAAGAAGGCACTCAAACAAATTTTATTCCCCAAATGTGATAGTGCCACACTATATATTGGCAGACACAAGTTCAAGAACAAAATCACAAAAAGGGAGGAAGGGAGTGGGGGGACACCACTATACATACCAGATGTACAAAGAGGAACGGCTGTAGTTGGTGCACCTGGTAGTGGCAAATCTTTCTCTGCTATCAACCCTATGATTTACTCTGCTATTGATCAGGGTTTCCCCATCGTCTTATATGATTTCAAATATCCCACTCAGGCTAAGGTTGCCAGCTACGCCAAGAAGATGGGCTATGAGGTGCATGTCTTCGCCCCTGGTTTCCCAGAAAGCGAGGTTTGTAATCCTTTAGATTTCTTGCGAGACGCCACCGATGCTGAAACAGCACGCCAGCTAGCTACTGTTATCAACAAAAACTTCAAAATGATGGCCTCCTCTAATGATGACGCTTTCTTTGGTCCTGCAGGCGACCAGCTGACGGAAGCCATTTTGATGCTGACCAAAGAAACACAGTATCCAGACATCATGACGGCCGCAGCCATCCTCAGTAGCGAACGCATGGTGGAAAGATTGATGGCGGCTAACCTCAACCCGTGGATTAGAATTTCCTTTGGTCAGTTGTTCAGTTCTGCTGGTTCTGAGAAAACTGTAGCAGGTATTGCTGGTACTGCCAGTTTGATGTTCACCCGCTTCATGAAGAAAAATACCCTGGGATGCTTTGTGGGTAAGACTACACTTCCTTTGGAAATCAAGGGAAAGCAGATGATTATCTTCGGGTTAGACAGGGAACGTCGGGATGCAGTGGGTCCATTGCTGTGCAGCATTTTGCACATGACTGTTGCTAGGGCGATCGCTAAAAAACGTAAAGACCCCCTGATCGTTGTACTAGATGAGGTGCCCTCTTTGTACTTGCCCGACTTATTTAAATGGCTTAACGAATCTCGAAGTGAAGGGTTCTGCGGTATTCTTGGATGGCAGAACATGGGACAGCTAGAGAAATACTACGGTAAGGAAGTAGCCAAAACCATACTGGGTGCTTGTGGAACCAAGTTTATCTTCAACCCAGGGGAAGAAGAATCGGCACGACTCTTCAGCAGCTACTTGGGGGATGAGGAAATTAAGTACAAACAGAAATCGAAAAGTACTGGGGGAGGTAAAACCAGTACATCTGTATCAGACCAAGAGAAAACACGGAAGCTGTTTGAACCAGCACAGTTTTTGAAGCTGCCTCCAGGAAAATGCATATTCATTAACCCCGCCTACTCTAACAAAGATGAAGCTTCTGTGCCATTGCTAAAGGCAATTAAGGTGCCAAAAGCCTTGATAAATATTGAGAAAGAAAATGATACTAGATGGGAGAATTTGATATTAAGACTCACTAAGAAAAGTACTCAAAGGCGACCTACACAAGAGGATTTGGATAAGCGAATTGCTGAAGTTTATAAGCTATTCCCCATACCTCAAGAACCTGTGCAAGCAGGTGCTGCGCCTCTGCCAGTAGATGCGTATAAAGGATTTTTGTAAAACATGAATCATCACTTATTGCTAAACAATCCTAAGTTACTATTAAAGATTGAGAAAGTTAAAGGGCTACCCAGATGGTCTTATCAAAAGCCCCCATATATTGAAGCACATTTCCATGATGGAATTCTGGTGTATTGGTGCAACAGAGAAATTCCCCAAGTAACCTATTGCGACTCATACCCTGAGTGGTTAGCACCACCATCACTTATTGAAATTTTCTTTGATAACCAATTAGTCTTTGTCAAGATTAATAATAAAGTCATTCTAGATAGATTACCCCAACCGCCATGTTCGATTCTAGAGCTACTCAGCTAGCTTCCAGCTATCAGGAGTTTGTTGAAAACTCTATCCATAATCTCAGAAATATCGGGAAAGCTATAGAAGATTTACTAAAGGCTATACAAGAAAAACTAAAAGAGAAGAAGGAGGAATTATCAGCTATAGACTTACAGGTTGGTAGTGAAAAATATCGACTTGTCCCTGATGAAGAGTGTCCAGGGGCGTGGAAATGGGAGTCTGCTCAGATGACAGACTTTCAAGCACAAACTGTGGTGAGACGCTTGACGTGTGAGCCATCTATTTTCCCAGGAGTTGAATCAGACATTGGGAATCTAGAGAGAGATTCGTCACTAGCAATAATTGTCTACACAGAAAGTGGAGCAAGTATTGTGGTGTACCAGCAGGATCAGGAAGGAAACTGTCGTACCAATATAGTGACAGAAAATTTGTCAGAAAAAGAGATTATAGACTTGGTTTGTGAGGTAATTACAACATCAGAAGTTGATAACAAACTGCTACCACCAGCTTCAACTAAAGCTGAGGAGGAAGAACTCAATTCAAGTGCTGAGGAATTGTTGACACAAATCGTGGTGGAATCAGATGTTAAGGGGGAGGATAAAGAGAGTACTGAATCACCCAAATCCTCACTTATTGGTGAGGTTGTTTCGCCAAGGGAAGCGATCGCGTTCCAAAACTCAGATGAACCATTACCTGAAACCGAAAACACCCCACCTAAAAAGCGTTCTCCCCAGGAGTCTCAGTTCAATGTCCCAACCGAAACAGATACCACAGATCCTGAAATTCCAACCAAAACCAAAAAACCTGCTGCTGAATATAGCTACGAGCAAATAGGCGATTCCGATGAAGTAAGTCCTGAAACTAAACGATGGGTAAGAGAAGTAAAGGTTCCAACCTCTAAAGCTGTTGCTAACAGTCGTGTTGCACGTAAGCGCATAAAGGAGGAGAACATAAAAATTGCGCAGACAGCGGTGGAGATGCTTAAAGCTTATGGGGAAGAAACCGGATATGGGTACCAGGTGTACAGAAGTGATGCCTTTGTGATTAAGCTTCAAGGAGAAAAATACAGTATTCACCATCGACGGGATGAGCTAAACCAATTTGACAATCCTCTAGTGCAGTTCTCCCTAAACTCAAAAGGTAATCCTAAAATCAAAATTCCCCCCACTCAAATGCTATCAGTAGAAAGACAGGAGTTTCTCATGGTGGGGGAGAAATTAGAGTCTGGTAAAAAACTGCCCCAATTGGCGAACGCAGACCTCAGAGATGTTGCCAATAATCTTGGTTCTCTTGCTCCTGCAGGCACCTTCAAAACTTTGGAAAGTTTTAGAGAAACTGAGATGTTGGGATTGCTAAATTCAGCATTACAAAAAGCTAATACAGACTCTTTAACTGTGGGAGAATATACCCTGACTAGAACTAGAGACGTAGAAGCAGGAAGAGCAAATCTTTTTCTTCATAAAACGGTGGAGAGTGGGGAGAGGACAAAACTACTATCTTTTACTCTACAAAAGACAGCAGAAGGTCTTACTAAGAAAGTGGACAAACTGAGTATAAATGAGTGGGATATAGCTCAGTTGAAGTTCATCTCAGAAAATGCCAAAGCGTTTGATTTAGGAAATACCTTTGGAAATTCTAGAGGAAAGCAACGCCCTAAGGAGTCTGTGTCTGAGATGAAAATTCCACTTCACCCAGCAATTCAGAAAGCTTGGAACCAGTTGGAAACTCAGGGTGATTATAAGTGGCACTCCAACATAAGACAAGAGAATGAGCGAATACGACAGAAACTGCAAGATTTTGAAGGTAAGTTAACGATTGGAGAGCAAAGGGAACTGTATTTCCAAATCATAGCTCAGCAGCAGTTAAACTTGTCTACTGAACAATTCAAAATGACGCCTCTTGAGGAAATTATGAAAGACCTAAAGCAGTGGCGTCAAGAGGAGATATTTAATCAGTATACTCCGTCCGAGCAAATACCTTTTTCTGCACAAAAAACTGCTGCCAGAACTACTGCTGCAACTAAATCTAAGTCTGAATTATCTCTATGAAGTAGTGCAAAGGAGTTGCACTCTTTGAGAAGGAAGTAATAAACCCTATATTTTTTTGTTAAACTTGTTGATAGCTATACATAGTAACCATTTTATGATAGAGCAACCTTAAGCGACCACTGACCATATTCATAAAGAGATTTATCTAGTTAAATTTTATCAAATTTATCTAAATCAAATTGAAAATGTTAATAATATAATCTTAGTGTAAAATGGTATAAAGTGTGAGTTACGACAACGTTTGTAAAGTATTAGCTGAAAAATATCCAATCGAATTTGCGCGTTGGCTGCTAACAGTCGAACCACGAAGAATCAAAGTATTAAAAACAGAGTTGAGTATCGAACCAATTCGCGCTGACTCAGTTACATTCTTGCAAACAGAAAATAGAATTTTGCACATTGAGTTTCAAACCCTAACAAAGTCTACTCCATCGATTCCTTTTCGGATGTTGGATTATTCTGTCAGGCTGATACGTCAATACGACGTTCCCGTAACACAGGTAGTTATTTTCCTACAGGAAACAAACGACGAAATAGCTTTTACCGAAGAATATGTTAATGATACAACTACTCATCGCTATCAAGTTATACGAATGTGGGAGCAAGATTCAACACTATTTCTCGGTAATCGTGCATTATTACCGTTAGCACCATTAACGCAAACAACCTCACCCCAAACGTTGTTAGCCCAAGTTGCCCAAAGTGTTGCTAGAATTCCAAATAGGAACACTAAACAGGATATTGCAGCTTATACAGAGATTTTAGCAGGTTTGCGATTTAAGAAAGATTTAATTCAGCAATTTTTAAGGGAGGATGTTATGCAAGAGTCAGTAATTTATCAGGATATATTACAGAAGGGAGAACAAAAAGAAGCACTTAGATTCTGTATGTCTTTACTAGATGAACGCTTTGGCGAACTTGATTCGTTTATTATTGATCGAGTTCAAATTTTAAAAAAGGAACAGCTAGAAGCTTTAGGCAGAGCTATTCTCAGACTTTCATCAATCCCTGATTTAGTTACGTGGTTAGACCAGCAGTCAAGCAATTAACTTTAGATATTTAAATATTATTGGGTCGGAGATAATGAATCTGACCTTTTTTGTTATTTGACGCTTGAGAAAAACTTGATTCGTCAGTTGTTGAGCGAGGATGTTATGCAAGAGTCAGTAATTTATCAGGATATATTGCATAAAGGTAGACAACAAGAAGCACTTTCGTTGTGTATATTATTACTTAATGAAAGATTTGGTAAAATTGATTCATCAATTATTGAGCGTGTTCAAATTTTAAATAGAGAACAACTAGAAGCCTTATGTAAAGAAATTTTGAAAATCTCGGCAATAGCTGATTTAGTTACGTGGTTAGATCAGCAGTCGAGTAATTAACTTCAGATATATATGGGTAAAATACCCATACGGCAAGCTTATAGATGGCTGAATCCGCTTTTGGATTTAGCTGTTTGAGCAATTAAACTAATGTCTGCTGACGCAGACCTGGCAGATGATGATGCTTGGTCTGTTATGTACGTTTATCTGTTGCACTTTAACGAACCAATAAATTCAAATCGACCAACACAACATTATTTAGGGTTTACCAAGGACTTAGACGAACGTATTAGAGAACATAGAAAAGGAAAAGGCGCTCGTTTAACCCAAGTTGCTTTGACTCGGAAAATCTCTTTCAAAGTTGCTGAAGTTTGGAGAGGCGATCGCTCCCTTGAAAAACAGCTAAAACGGCAGAAAAACCATCGTCGGTTTTGTCCCATTTGTGCCAAATTAAAGTAGCATGAAAATTGTACAAGTCAAATCCTTCCAAGAAATCGGTCAATAACCCAGCGCACAATATCAAAATCGAACTCAACTTGGCATAAACACTCGTACTATTATACTATGCTCCTCAAAAAAACTGCCAAACTACCAAACTAATTGAAACCCTAGAAATATTGCCCCCCCATTGGCTTATAGTGCCAACGCAAGGAAAAAGACCTCTGGGATATGGGTGGGAGCAATATCCATTTACTCCCCAATCCTTACGAGAACAACTTGCTCGCACAGGAAAAGTTAAGGTGCGCGTCAACATAGAGCGGTTTGTCGCTAGACATCATTCCAGTTCTCTATACGAGGTACAGCCCACAGGCATTGGTTTACTATGCGGTCAAAATTCCAAAGAATTTTTGGTATCTGTAGACTGTGATGGTTCGAGTGCTTACAACCAAATTAGGGCGATCGCCTCTGGGGCATCGCGAGAGCCAATCGCTCCTGAATCTCTGCCCCCCACAGTAGCATTTACTTCGGGGCGACTATGCAGGGCGCAATACCTGTTCAAAATCCCGGATCTGCCCCAACACCAACGGCTCAAATCCAGAAAAATCCCCACTGCTCCTGAAGAAGCACTAGAACTTAGAGGTTCCAAGCTACAATCAGTGCTGCCACCATCAGTCCACCCCATTACAGGATATTATCGTTGGTTGCCTGGTTGTCGCCCAGACCAAATAGAAGTGGCAACAGCACCCCTCTGGGTGATTGAGCAAATGTCGGTTTTTGAAAAGTCACAAAGAAGGCAACACGCTGCTCACCACTATTATTCTTCACACCCAACTCCAACATCTACACAAGCCGATGTGGAAAAAGTACTGCTGTTGTTGGAGGTTATTCACCCCCGATTTGCAGATGACTACGACTCATGGATAAAAGTTGGCATGGCTCTCAAATCGGTAAACCCAAACTTATTAAGAGTTTGGGATGAATGGAGCCAATTGTCATCTAAATACAAACCAGGAGAGTGTGAGTACAAATGGCATTCCTTTAAAAAATGGGGCATCACCATCCACACTTTACACAAACTGGCAAATTTTTCTTAATAAAAACTATGACTGAAACAGAAAGTAAGTTAGACGAAGAGTTAGAAGAAGATAATCAACCTCAAGAAGATGAGCAAGCTGAAAATACTATATCATTAACAACTCATCAAATTGTCGAAGAGAAATACAACTTTGACAAGACCACTATCATCTTGGGAATACAAATTCTTCCACAAACTATCGAATCTAATCGACAAGTGTTAATCACTGCTGGAATTAAGGGCGAACTGCCACTTACTAAAAGCACTACACTGAACGAAATTGAGCATTGTAGATTACTTAACGATATACTCGTACAACTAAAAGTAATACTGCCACAAATGGCAGAGAAAGCGAGGCATAGGGAGGCACAGAAACAAAAATTATCTACAAATAAAGTAGAGAATATGAGAAGAATTGATCCTCCTGAATTACCTTCATCTACTTCAACACAGCCAAAACCATTCAACCAATTATCACTATTTTAATATGCCATATATTGTAATTCTTGAAGGCCAAGAAACACCAATCTCTGATGAAGTCGGTGCAACTGACCAAACACTTCGTGATGCTCTCACTCCCTTCTATCCAGAAGTTTCTACTGCTGAAATTAAAAGAGAGGAAAAAGATGGAAATACATACATTCGTATAGTTAAAAGAGCTGGGACTAAAGGTCAAGGTAATATTATGCAAATTTTCATTCAAAGCGAACAAACTATTAATCCAGCAATTACCCTAACTTTACAGCTAAAGATACTGGAATTACAAGGAGAAATGCATATTGAAAACTTACTGTTACTACAGTCTCAAATCAACAAAGCAATTAGCAGTGGGAGAGAGTGGAACACAGCGGTAGAAAGAAGCCTCAAAATTCTCAAACAATCTCCTCCTAAACCATCACAAACGCCAATTACTGGATTCTAAATGCAGCTTCAACTACTATCTGCTGAGTCTTTACGAAGATATCAAATTCCCCTCACTGTCAAAGAGGGGATTTGGTATTTAGAAGAGCTTAGCGAACAAATCTCTCTTCTCGCTCTCTACCAAGAACTTTTCCCTATCCAATGGGCATCCTCCACAACTCCCATAATACAACATTCTTATTCTGGTGTTTATAGTGATAGAGAAATTGAGTTTCTAGAACTTGTTAACGAACATTTGTTTTCCCTTGATTGGATAGAAGATTTTCGAGATTGCTCAGAGAGACATTTAGAAATTCCTGTCTATCCCCAGAACATAGATTGGTGGGATATGGATTTGGCAGATCTCAGTCTCACGAAACAATTTTTGGTGTCGCTTCTTGGCTATGGTCATCCTCAAGAAGAATGGGATTTGCATTTTGCATTTATCCCTGAAAAGCTAATTCCAGCAGACAAAATTGATTGGGATAAACTAGATAAACTTTGCCAAAAAGCTGCACTTCCTTTACGCTTTTTATACGATATTTTATGTCTTGTTGACCATAGTACAGGATGCATTTGGTTAGACATAAACCATGAAATTTATGAGTCTCTACCCTGGAACAAAGAATCACTCCTCTACCTAAAAGAGCAATGGACTATTTCTCAACAATACTGGCAGAGAATGAATGAATTTTCTGAATGGTTAGAATCCTCTATTGCTCATAGAAAACAGGTTATTAAATTATGGAACAAAGCTCAACAACAAATCTTTTACCATCACTGAATATGAGTGCAATTGCGCACTCCATCACCAGTAGAAACATTAATACAGAAATACTAGCTCAACTACTGTTCTTACCAGGACAATATCTACTTGTATATGCTGAAGATGATAGAACATCATACAAACTCCTCTCTCCAGAAGGATTAAGGGAAGCATTTGTTGGAGAGCCAATTGACTCAGGATGGCTACCACCAAACACTGTGAAATGGGGAAAGTGCTACAAGGGTGAATGGTTAGTTCAGTTCTATCCTCCCCAGCGCTATAGGCTTCTCCTTAGCAACTTTAATGCTAATACAACAATCACAGTAGCTATGCCTGCATTAGTGTTTATGGGGTGTGGTTGCAAATACTGGCTTTGGGCAGTCAAAGGTAAACAATTTAACTATAACGACCAACTATTCCATGCACCATTGCCTAACATCATGGAGGATGGCTCCATCTGCTTCGGCGACACCTCCCCAGTCCCTTGCTCCCCTATAGGCATTATGAAGTCATGGGAGTTATTTTGGACCAGTGTTTTCAACGAGCATATGGTGCAGCGCAAATCTAAATCCTATCCCCTAGATGTGCGATCGCATCTTCAGAAACTGCACCACAACAACTCCAAAAAGTACCCCTCACGAGATTTAGTACCGATAAACAACAAAAGCATAGCTGACGCAATTGAGCACATCCTAGCATGACAATACTATCACTAATTGAGTACAAAATCGTCACCAGCACAACCTTACCACCCATAGAAGCAAGCATGATGGAGTACTGGGTAGCTGGGAACGGGGTGTTTGTCCGCGCCCAACGCCAGGGGCTGTCTATATGCGTCCCTATTACCCACTGCACTGTTCGAGGATTGCCGAATCTATCACCCTATTTTCATCTACAATACCCACTGGTTCCTGCCAATCTAGTCCTCAAAATCTTACAAGCATCCCTGGCTGTAGGTCATCAAGAAATTCTCTTTCACCTATGCTTTACCGGTGGAGAGTGGTATCTGCATCTTCCAAAGCAAACTGCTACATCCACTCATGTGACCCCTGTAGAACCATCTGAATTATCTTATGAAACAGCACTGATTGAAATTCATAGCCACCACACTTACAGTGCTTGCTTTTCCACCACAGACGACCAGGAGGAATCTGGAAAGTTTAGGATCTTTGCTGTTTTAGGAGAAATCTTCAATCATCCCACCCTAAATGTCCGAGTAGGCATCTACAGCCACTTTTACTATATTCCAGCCAATTGGGTATTTGAACTACCTGTTGAGTTCAGCGATGCTATATAAACATGCTATTAGATCTATCTTACGCCAAATCTGTACCACTAATGCTCAGCCAGCACAATCATGTTGAGTTCATTGTTGTCGGTGCTGGGGGAACTGGTGGATTCCTCATTCCTGCCATCGCCAGACTCATGTTAGAGATTGAAGGCAATAGCAATAAAACTGCTTGTTGCACAATTGTGGACCCAGATGTAATCGAAGCTAAGAACATTCCCAGACAAAATTTCCAGCAGTCAGAAATTGGACTTTATAAAGCTGAAGTTTTGGCAGCTAGATATAGTTTGGCTTTAGGGGTATGTATGAGTGCAATCACTAAAAAGTTCTCCCAGAAAATGGTAAACCCCAAATGGCGACAACTCACAATCATTGTTGGTTGTGTAGATAATGCCGCTGCCCGTACTGAAATTAGTTACTGTCTCAACCAAATTTATGCACAACATCCACCATTACTATGGTGGCTAGACTGTGGCAACCACGCTCTTGCAAGTTCTGGACAGGTATTGTTGGGATCTACAAATCAATTCAGTCTAAGAAAAGCCTTTGATAACTTAGATAACCCTAACTTCTGCATTAACCTTCCCAGCCCTAGCATTCAACATCCAGAACTACTGGTTCCTCTACCAGATGAATTGAATTTAACTACACTCTCTTGTGCTGAAATAGCACTACAAAATCAACAGAATTTATTCGTCAACCAGCAAGTTGCTGCAATTGCTACTGATTACCTATTGTCAATGACATTGACTGGAGGATTGCGAAGGTTTGCTACCTACTTTAATAGCTACTCTGGGGTAGCCAAATCACTTTATATTAACAAGGAAACTTTGAACAATTGAAATTATGCAGACGCTGCTATTAATAACTGCGATTTCTAAGTGACCGACCCTTTTTAAAGAAAAAATGACTAACACAAAAAAAATAAAACATAATCACAAGAAAATCAATATAACTAATCCTAGTTAGTTTCGCTGACGCGATCCCCAAGGAGATATTGGAGAGCGCTGACGTATGCTAATACTAAATGCAGAAATGCTCGAATTATTAGAAAAAGACTATCAAAAATTCGAGCAGTATTTGATTAACCACAGATATCCCACGACTAACCCAAATGTCTTACTTGATCTTAAAAATGATGAAGAACTCCGTCTTTTAATACAACAACTGATGATGGGATTACCTATAGAGCCATTTGTTGAAGCTTATCCTGAACTGGCGCAATGGATGGAACAACTCCATCCTATAATCAGCATTCCTGCTGAAAATAAACAATGCAATATAAGCAGAGAAAAGTTGGTTGGAAATTGTCAACTAATTGCGGATTACAACTTGTTAATTGAAGGATTAGAAAAAGTCGTAGCTATAAACTGGACAATTAAAAAAGATATTCCTGATCCAGAAAATCTAGAGAATTCATATCATACTCAACTCCAACTATTTCTTCTAGCAGAAACTCTAGAAATTATTGCTGATAACATCTCCATAACCTACTGCTTTATCAATGGAGCTGACTATCCCTCCATCTACCAATTCAACTACAGCCAACAGAAACATGATGCTTTCATAAAACGATTGGCGATGACATTATCCAAATTGCCAAACACTAGCAACACTAATGAGCCAATCTTATCACTAGAAAACGATATGAATGAACACAAATTAAATCTACAAAAGTTTTTTAAAGGTGAGATGACTACCACTGAATACCTCGCTACTGTTCCAGAAGTCGAAATCTAATGCCACAAAGTCGACTACCTTCCTCATCTCTATCAAAAACCGAGAAGGACAATCTGTATAGACAGCAGATCAAGTTTTGTGCGGAGCGCATACCACTATCCATCAGGCAATTGAACACCTAGATAGAGGCTCTCCCATTCATACCAAATAACTGATTGCTCAATTTATCATTTGGGTAGCCAATATACTGATGATTCTTTAACATATTATGTCAATTGCCAAACAATATCTCGAACAACTCTACCAAACTGCATTTCAGTTAAATGAATTTGCCAATAATATGCAGCAAGATGCTATACGTCTCATCCAAGAAAACCCACAAATAGACAGCAAGTTTCAAGACCAGGATATTGCTAACGATACTTTCTTCGCAATCTTATCTTCTGTAGACCTACAAAAGCTTGCAGAAAACATGATTAGTTATTGCAAAGAAAGGTTATCAAATATACAGTAACCCGTATGAATGTTAATAGGTGTGATATTTAATTTACACCTATTAAATACAATAGGTAAATTCAATGATTAACATCACCAAAGTACAACTTAGTGCTGATGGATGGACTCTTAATATCTTATCAGAAAGAGTCGCCACTATCACTGACCCTTTAGGAAATCGTAAAGTTTCCTATTTCGGGTTTTACACTCAAGAGAAAGCACAGCAATTTCAACAATGGCTTATTGACAATAAACAATGTTCTGCTGCTACTGTAAGAAAGGCAGAACGATTATCGATGAATTTTGAGTGTAAGGCCTGGTCTGTAGCGACAGAATTAATTTTGGAGTTAGCACAACGCTCTACTACCACAAATACCAATAATAATCTCCACACATCGTTGGCACACTAGTCAGATAAATATGCATCAATTGTCCATATTTGACCTACCAGCTACAGGACACACTTCTCTATGTATCCGTATCCCCAATCCTTATCAAGCTGCAAAACTCAGACAATTAGCAGCAGCACTGCAAGAAAGCATTGATGCAAAGAAAAACCCAGCTATCGCCCAACAACGCCCTACTCGGCGTAGGTTAAGAATTGCTGAGGGTATGTACGAAGAAGCAAAACTTTTGCAACAGATTCAATCTTGGCTATATGCGATGGCTGATGCCGCTGAGGTTGGAGAATTACCAGAAATCCTTAAGAGCATTTCTAATAAATCGCAATTAGAAATTCTCAGAAAAATGTCATCTACAACTTGGAATGAAGAGGATATCAAGAAAGTTTTTAAGAGTGACAAGGGAGAGTATGCTCGTTGGCAACTTACATTGAAAAGAGCCAATATTTATAATTGGCAGCAAGTTTCTCAAGCTATCGCAGCACTGAAACAATTGCACTCTCCTTGTAAAGAAGATCCAGTTGAGGTGCAAATCCATCGTATGGAAACTGAGCTAGTAGGGATAAAGTTACACGAGTTCTTTCCTACTCCTCGTGATTTATGCGCTCGCTTAGTAAAACTCGCACATTTGCAATCAGGGATGCGGGTTCTTGAACCATCTAGCGGTAAAGGGGATATCGCCCAAGCCATCCTTCACCATCATCCGTACGTTCACTTGGATGTTGTGGAAATCCAATCCGATTTACGAAAAATATTGAAATTGAAAGGATTGAACATTATTGGTTGCGACTTTCTTACTGAAGTGAATGGTGAGCACTGGCAAGCAGTCATAGCCAATCCACCATTCTCCAAGTTCATTGAGCATACTCTCCATGCCTACAACTGCTTAGTTAGTGGTGGCTCCCTTGTAACAATTGCGCCAGAATCAGTGTTCTTCCGTAGCGAGAACAAGTTCGCGGAATTTCGCCAATGGCTAAAATCCCATAATGCTTGGGATGAAAAATTGGCTGATGGTTCATTCCTAAACTCGACTCATCCCACAAATGTTGCTACCAGAATCTTAATTATCAAAAAATAAAAAGGAGTCAGGAGTCAGAATACACCACCCATAAAGGGATAGTGTTTTAGGAAAAGTTTCAACCCCCCAGCATTTATCATTCTGACTTCTGACTTCTGACTCCTGACTCCTGAATTCTTCTTTATAAATCACGATTATCATGCTGATAATACGCAAGTGTGAATACCAAGACCAAATTGAATGTAAAAATCTACCGCTAACATTCCGTCCAATTCGATATTGGAAATACATATATTGGGCTTACTGGGGAGAGAACACAAATAGAAAATTTACTCTCCAAATCCCCTTCATCACCATCACTTTCAAAAAGTTTTGTAATTAGGAATATCTTTTATCTATGAGTTACACTAAACGTTATTTGGAAGCAAATGCTCTATGGAATGAAACTTTAGGTAAATGGATATTTACAGATGGTTATGGAGAAAACCCACCTCCCGATATCCTCCAATTGCGCTTAAATAAAGCTGAAATAAATCACCCAAATCCTACAAGTGGAATTACCATCACAGAAGTGACAGAAGTCCAGAAAATAGAATAGAAAATTTTGAAGATCTGCTTCTTAAAGTTCTGCAAAAGGTTTCAAAAGAATAGTTAAATGAGTCATGTTGATTTACAAACGCATCAGCTACGTCCAAATTGAGAATAGGTATCAAACATATATCCACCCAGTTTCTGGAAATCATGCAGAGTTCATTCGTTACAAAGTACTCGAAAATAAAGATGAATTAGAGGATGCATTGAACAAATGCAGAGAGGCTGGGTGGTTGATAGTAAATGCCACTAATCTTGTTAACAAAATGAATTTGGTAACAAGTAAACGTCCAATAAAATAACATGGCATTTTTAGGCGCTATGCGCCATTTTTAAGCATTAAGCATCGATCATAGCGCATTCTCTAATGAATCTGATAGAGGTGTGCTTAAACTGGCACACTTCAACTACAAAGTAAAAACTGCTGTCACGCTTAACATTTTCAATTCAAAAAATCATGAAAATATCTCATTCTTTAATGGTTCATATCAGTGCAAATACGTACATCACTTCTTACAACAATAGTGAATCACAATCATGTAGTTTCATTGAAGACGGGGAAACTATAACACTTAGCTTTGGTACTGATTCTCTACAAAAGCTAAATGAAACTATCCAAAACCTTCAACAAATCTATCAGTCTCTCTGTCTAAAACGTCAACAACAAATCTCTAAAGAACTAGATTTAATTAATCCTAAACCTTCATTTATCAGTACTCAGAATGGTAACGGTAAAAACTATGCAGAAGTTGATATTCAATTTTAATATCCCACTTCTCCTACTTCTAACACTTGACTAATTTAGCACAAGATTCTTAACTGAAACTGAACAATAATGGCAAAAGTACAAAACCAAGAATTAAATTCTACTGTTGTATCTCAAACTCATCCCCAAAATGAGCCTACAATTCCTGCACAAGAAAGGGATGAGTTTTGTTCTCCAGAATTTCTCGACCCTGATGCCAAACTCCCTCGCCTTCAAGCACTACGCGGTACCACTCCTGCTACCTGTGGCTATTTTGTAGCTGTGAACCAAATGGCGATCGCTGGGTGGAAGGACTTCGATGAGAAACAACTGATTACTTATACGTTCGAGTCTAGCGGTGCACAAGAACAAGGCATTCTCATCCAAAACCCCAGAATGCTGGTCTGCCCCAAAACACCGGTGCTGGGGTATGACAGAAAGCAATCTCAGGAAAGCAACTCTACAGTTATTTTGGGGCGATACACTGCCCAGATGAGAGAAGACGAGAATATTGGTAATCTCCAATACTTCCAAGTTTTCTTGTTGAATAAGGAGAACCAACCACTGCACCAAATTCCTTTCATCTATAAAGCAGCAGGCGCTAACCAAGCTACCTTTGCTTTCCATTGGCAGGAGTTCTGTAATGAACTTAATATTTGCCACTCTATCGTTAATGGTATCCCAGCTAAACAAAAGAACGCAATGTTCTACAGCCTTGGCGTCTTCTGTTTTAGAACAGCCAGGGAACTAGTTGGTACAAAGCAAAAGAGCTTTGCCTGTAGAGTGGTAGACCACGAACGACTAACCATAGAAAACTGGCGGAGCTATTTTATGGGATTCAACAAAACTGCTAAGGAGTATGTGTGGGAATCGCTTGAACCCGCCAAGCCATTAATGATTCCTGGGTTTCCTGAGACATCAGCACTTCCTGCCACCTCCGAGTGAGCCTGTAGCTGTTTGTGCAAAACATCTTTACCTAAAGTAATTACTGTTCTGTAGGTGCTTAGTAGCGCTCTAAGCACCCAACTCACTTAACCAACAACTTATTGACACTCTCCGCTCTAAAGAGGCAGAGATTTTTAAGACCTTCCAGTCTCAATATCCTGTTTTCACAGGTTCCCAGGCTCAATACGTTTGCCACTTAGGGCGTACTGATGAGCCAGTGCGCTGGACGGGTTTCCCGGCTTGAAGCACCTGGCGTATCTCCTCAAGAGTGTTTTGGGCGTAGACTTCCTCCCAGTCCGGGAGTAGGTTTTATTTAAATGTCTTGTACTGACATCCCGAAATTCTAACACAAACGTCCTACAAGGACGGGGTTTTAGACCCTATTTTTTGATAATTACCATGAAAATTAAAATCCCTCAAAAAGACTTCGCTAACACACTTTCCCAAGTCAACTTGGCTGTCCCTAGTAAGCCCCATCATCCCATCCTCAACAATTTGTTACTTTATGCAGATAAGCACAAACAACTTGTAGTGATAAGTGCCTTCGATATGAGTCTAGGCATTCGCGCAGAATGCAAATGCTCTGTAGACGATGGTGGTACCATTGCTCTACCAGCCAAACTCCTTTCTCAACTCGTCTCCTCTCTCCCTAAAGGCGACATTATTCTAGAAGTCTTAGACAATAGCGCTGTCCTCTCGCACTCCACTGGCAAATGTCGTGTCCAAGCTGCTAACCCTCAAGAATTCCCACCACTTCCTGAAGCGAACGGCACTAGCATTACATTGTCAGCATCCAAATTACTGCAAGCGTTAGAGGCAACACTATTTGCAGCAAGTCTAGATGAGACGAAGTTTGTTCTGGCAGGAGTACATTTTAAGTTTGCTAGAACTCATTGGGAGGCAGCAGCGACTGATGGTCATCGCCTGGGAGTTGCCTGTGGCACTTTAGAACTCAATGAAAATACAGAAAGTGCTTTCGACCCCGACCTCGTAGAAATGACAATTCCCCATCAAACACTGACGGAATTGCAGAAAATATTGGGGAGTGTAGGAGAAAACAGTGAGTGTAAGATTAGCCTAGACAACAGAATTGCAGTATTTGACTTACCAAGCTTTCGTATAACCAGCAGACTAATCGAAGGAGAATACCCCAAATACTCATCGCTTATTCCCCAACAATTTCAACATCAATTCACCATTGATAGAAAGGCACTAGATAACATCTTAAAACGAGTGGGAATTTTTGCAGATCAGAAGGAGAAAGTTGTTGCCATAACCTTTGACTACAGCAATCAGCAAGCAAATCTATGTACACAGTACCAAGATGTAGGTGGTGCTGTCGAATCAATTTCTATTAAATCAAAGGGCGACCAAGAGCAAAAGTTACATATCGGCTTCAATATCAAATACCTCAGCGATGCTTTGAAATTTATTCCTACTGATGAAGTGTTGATTCAAGCAAACCTACCTACAACTCCTGTGATTATCACTCCTGTTGGTGGCATTTTGAATCACTTAATCTTGGTGATGCCCCTCCAACTTATTGCTGCTGAAGAAGATTTTCTCACAATAGATCCTTTATCTACCACAGAATCTATGACAGATGAAGATATCTCCACAGCCAATCAGCAAACATCGTCCACTTTTAAAGAAACATTAGTCACAGATGAGGAAGCACCTTCAACAACAGAAATAGCTGCTGAAGTTGCTCTTGTAATGGCAAAAAGTGTTCTAGAAGGGTCGTCACAGCTACCAGAGGTTAACACAAATCCTCAAGTGACAGAAAACATCACTACAGCAACTCACTCTCCCACTACTCCCACCACTCAGACCAAAGGCAGAAAGAAGAAACCTAAAGCTGCTGCATAAGACTCCGTAAATTACAAAGCTGCTGCACCCAAACTCTACTCTATTGCTTGGGTTTGGGGTACTTTATTACGTTTATATTTCCACTACTTTAATTATGTATCAACCATTACATCTTAAATACCGTCCCCAATCCTTTGCTCAACTTGTGGGTCAACAGGCGATCGCCACCACTCTCTCCAATGCCATCACTACTGCTAGAATTGCCCCAGCATATTTGTTCACTGGTCCTAGGGGTACTGGCAAAACATCATCGGCTCGCATCCTGGCAAAATCTCTTAACTGTGGACAAGGCGATTCTCCTACCCCATCCCCTTGTGGCAAATGCTCCTCATGCACTGCAATTACTAATGGATCAGCGTTGGATGTTGTCGAAATAGATGCTGCTAGCAATTCTGGAGTAGAGAACATAAGGGAAATTATTGACCGCACCCATGTCGTACCCGTCAACAGCCGCTACAAGGTATATATCATAGATGAATGTTTAACTGGAGATTCGCTAGTACAAACAAGCGAAGGATTGATAAGAATTGACAATCCCAATATTCAAGGGAAAATGGTTCTTAGCTACAACGAAACTTCAAAAATTTGGGAGTTCAAGAAAGTTCTAAGGTGGTTAGACCAAGGTAAACGGCAAACTCTAACCATCAAAACCAACAGCTGCGAAATTAAATGCACTGGCAATCACTTAATTAGGACAGAACAAGGGTGGATCTCAGCAAAAGAGGTAAAAGAAGGAATGAAGATACTATCTTCTTCTAATGTGGGTGCAGCATCCTCCAGTATTCAAATCCACCGATGGACTACAAGTTTGGAAACGGTCGAATCTATTCACTTGGCTGGAATTGAACAAGTTTATGACATAGAAGTTCAGGATAACCACAATTTTGTAGCCAATGGACTACTGGTGCATAATTGCCATAGTCTCAGTTCCCAAGCGTTCCAGGCACTACTCAAAACTTTGGAAGAGCCTCCTACCAATGTAGTATTTGTCCTCTGCACTACAGAAGTTCATAAAGTCCCGAACACCATCGCCTCTCGATGCCAACGGTTCGATTTTAGGAGGATTGGTGTTGAGGATATGGTGAAACATCTACAGCATATAGTTGCAGAAGAATTAATAGATATTACTCCGGAGGCGCTGCGGCTAGTGGCACAACTTTCTTCAGGTTGCTTAAGGGATGCTCAATGTCTTTTGGATCAACTGAGTCTGTTGTCCACCACCATTACTGCGAATTGGGTATGGGAATTAGCAGGAACAGTGCCAGAACAAGAACTACTGACTCTAGTAGAGAAAATTGCTAATAGTGACAGTGATTCAGTAATTGGCATCATCCGCAACTTATTAGAGTGGGGTAAGGAACCACTGGTAATTTTGCAAAATCTAACTGCTTTCTTCAGAGATATGCTCATTGCCAAAACCTCTTCTAACAATAAGAAGATGGTGACGATGAGTGCCGATAGTTGGATAGAGTTGTGTGAGATGGCATCATCTTGGGATACTACAGCTATCCTTCAGGCACAACAACACCTGAGACAGTGTGAAGTACAAGTAAAGCTCTCTACTCAACCACAATTATGGTTAGAGGTTGCTATTCTTGGGCTTCTACCTCCTGCTAAATCTACTACTTCAACTACATTCATTCCCACTTCGGACAATCCACCGTGGATCAACTGGAAAACACCTACTGATGCCATTGCCTGGGCACAGCTACAATTACCAGATATGAGCATAGAAGCTTTGCAAAAACAGTGGGATTCTCTCATACCAGTTTATGGGAAGAAAGCATCTGTTTGGGTAGAAAGAGTACAACAGTTGATAGCTTCCAGGTAAAAATCTCACAAATTTTTATTGACGGCCCCTCAACAAAGGGGCTGCCGTTAGTGGCTGACGCCTTTCTTTATTTGTTGAGAGTTTAATGCCAAATTTATATGGAAATATTTTGTCAAATAGAAGATAGACAAGTCCACAGTCAGACAATAAATAGAATCGAAGAATTGTCAGAGTTTATCAAAATTTATTCCACGACAGATTACTACTTAAATATCAAGTACATCACTTACTATTTATTGAAATTAGGAAAGTGCGAACCACGAGATTATCCGAAAATCGTTCTTAATAAAGGAACGACAGCGCTTCGAGAACTAACCCTTACTCATCTTGATGATCTTCATTACTTTCTATCCCAGCATCCCTCTCAAGAGTACTTTTTAGAAATTAATTCAAATGTTTTCCGAATGCGGAAGGTAATAATTATCATCAATCCATCTGAATGAACAATGAATAATACTACAATCATTAATAATTTGTGATTAAAAGTGACAACGTGTAGTGTCGAAAAACAACCTAAATATTTTCTAGACAACCAATACAATGTACAAAAATTTCTCTATTTTACTTTGTCGTATTTGCACTCGTTAAATTAGTAATAAGAGCGGACGTTTGAATCAGTTGATTGGAGCATTTCAAAACAATAGTCCCGAAGAAGATGAGTAAAAAGAATAATGTATCTTTCCACCAATACTCGTTGATGCTTGAGCCGGATGAGACGAAGAAAGAAAGCATAGTTTTGATCAACGACAGCAGATTCAACCAGTGTGTTGAAGTGTGGAAAAACTGCAAGAGATTTGGGTTTGACTTGGAAACTTATTCAACAATACGAGACTCAGATGGAGGCTTATCCCCAGACACTGGAGAAATTAGGCTCATACAAATAGCAGTAACGGACTCTTTTAATAGGACAGCAGTCATGGTAATTGATTTAGGATGGACACCCCAGGAACGAGCACAATCACACGAACAGCTAAAATTGATTGGTTTTTGGACAACTCTCAGAGAGAGATTAGCAAACCCTAAGGTGCAAGTTGTTGGTCATTCAATGGGATTTGAACAATCCTTCATGCTTGCTAAATATGGATTTCCCATTAGAAATATCATTGATACCCAACTACTTTCTCAAGTGTACTGGGCAGGGCTAACGCAATGGTTAGACCAAAAAAACGGTCGTCCCCACTCTTTAGAATCTCTATGCCTGCGGTTGGGCATTACTATTGACAAGTCGGCACAAACCTCAGATTGGCGCTGGGGGGAACTGGCAAAAGGGAAGCTATCTAATCGACAGATCAATTATGCAGCTACTGATGCTGCTGTAGTGTTGGAAATTTACGACAAGCTCAAACCCCTGATGGAAGCAGTGGGTAGCTGGGAACATGGGTTAATCGAGTGTGCAGCAGCCCCTGCATTCGCCCAAATGGAACACTACGGGATGCCTGTAAACTCTACAGTTCTGCAACAGGTGAGTGCTGAATATGAGTTGGTATTGGAAAAATTGTTCTCCCAGCTACACGCAACTTTTCCAGAAGCTGTAGGGGCAATTAACAGTCCAAAAACACTACTGCCACTCATTAATGCCAAATTCAAACTCAATCTTAAAAATACATCAGCAGAAACCCTCAGTGCCTATTGGCGTATCCCTTCCCTCAAACTGCTATCCCTTATCCGCACCCAGCAAAATTATATCAACTACCTTAAAGGAATTGCTAGAAACCTCAAAGATGGCCGAGTCCGAGGAAGCTACAACCAAATTGGACCAATGGGATTAGGACGCTCCAATTGCCGAGAACCCAATTTACAGACCCCACCTCACCCAGACAAAATGCCTTACGAACTGAGACAATTAAACCGCAAGAGTGTGCGAAGCGTGTTTGTAGCACCAGCAGGTTACAACTATATAATTCACGACCTTATGAGCGCTCATACTGCGATCGCAGCCCAAGCATCGGGTGATAATTTGCTCATCCAAAAACTAAATTCACCTACCGGTGATGCCTTCTGCGTTATCGCGGCCAAAATTGCCTCTTCCCAAGGATTTGGTCAAGAATGGACGGAAGAAAACATTAAACATTGGAAAAACGATAAAACACACCCCTACCATTCCCAAGCCGCATTATTAAGATTAGTAAGTAAAAATGCTCATTATGGATCCCAAAACGGATCCGGACCTAAACGGCATCAAGAAACAGTGAGGGTGGGTTCGGGTATTGAGCTAAGTTTAGCAGAAGCTAAACTGCACATTAGCAGTTGGAAGAATACTTATTCGACCTTGGCACAATTCCAATGGCAGCTAGTACAGGATGCAAATAAGTTTAAACCTTCCGTTTTGGGATTGGCTGAAATAGAAGCTCGCACGAAATTTGGTGTAGGCTGTGTCAAATCCCTTTCAGGACGCTACGTGTTTTTGCCCAAATATCCACAAGATTTTGGGGATAGAAAACAGCGTTCGGTACGCCTACCTGATGCTTGTGCTGCATACTGGACATTGACAGAAGCTACGATTATCAAACTTGCCAAAGCCAAGTTCATAGAAATTTACGACCAACACCCTGAATGGGTAGGAAAAGTTTGGATAGGAAATTCTTGCCATGATGAGTTAGATGTCATATCTAATACTAAATATGCTCAAGATGTTGCCAGCACTATCCAACAAGCAATGCGTTGGAGCATGAGCCAATTCATTTCCCTTGTCCCCGTACACAGAAACGAACCACCAGAGTCAATTATCTGTAACTCCTGGGCGGACAAAGCATAGAACTACCGAGAGCTAACAAGAATAGCCAATCTGCACAAACACTCTAAAAGCTTTGGGCAGACCTTAGCATTTCTAGATACTTCAACTGCTTGTGGTCAAGAAAAACCAAACTAGAAAATTTAGTACTAATCAACAAATTGAACTCAAATAGTACACACAATAAGTTGCTAGAACCATAGTGAAAATTACCAACCTTGAATAACAGAATCCTTAGAAAATGGGATGTATTCCCCTCTCCTCCTTGGGTGGTAGAACTGTTGATAAAAGCATCCAATATTGAATCAGGTAGTTTGTGTTTAGAGCCATCTGCTGGATTTGGGAATTTAGCCATCGCTATGCAAAATTGTGGAGCAATTGTAGAAGTCATCGAACCAATTATAGAACTTCAGGCAATCCTCACTCTTCAAGGACTCACTGTTATAAGTTCAGATTTCATTAACACACCCAATCTCCATAATCACTATCACAGCATCATACAAAATCCACCATTCTCTCAGCAAATTTCTCATATAAAAAAGGCATACCATTGTCTTTCACCAAAAGGTAAACTTGTGTCATTAGCTAGCAGTACTCCTTGGCAATACAACAGCTGCTTCTATAAACAATTTCGTTATTGGCTCACGACAGTTAATGCTCAAGTAGAGGAATTGCCTTCGGGACTGTTTGTCAATAGCGAACGCTACACAAGTGTTGAATGCTATCTCATCACAATCAATAAATTATAGATACATTCATCACCCTAAAACCAAATCAGAAGAATTTACCGAGATAAATATGAAAGCTCAAACAAAATCAGCAGTAATTGCGGAAGCTGCAAGAATTATTGCGACTCATCATCCTAACCCAAGAAACTATCTAAGCAGATGGGAGACTTGGAAGACTGCATTTGATTGGCTATGCAGAGACATTCCAGAGAATCAGGGACTTGAAGCAGCAAAAACAATTGTTGGCTATGTGAAGAATATTTTTGCGCAAAAGCGCATATGAATACGAAAACGGCGGACTACCCATAAACATACAGTGCGTCCGCCATCTACTAAACAATAAACATTTATATTATGCCAGAAATCCAGCAACTAAACAAGCTTGAAAAACTCCTTAATAGCTTCGGCGTACAGTGCAATCCCCGGCAAACATCTAAAGGCGAAATTAGTCTACCAATTTTATATCGGGGAGATGGATTTAGTGCTATTCTCTCCTGTATGGGAGGAACCCTAACAGAAGAATGGCAGGGTCAATGCAATCGTACAGTGCAAAGAAGAATTCAAGAGCATTTTCGAGCATTTTTAGCTGTTGACGCATTATAGAAATATGCAGCACTCTTTCATAGGGTGCTGTATATTTTTTCATAATTCTCAATTTCAAGATTCTCTACTTTTTTCAAGTATTTTAAAGCAATTTCTTTAGATAACTGGTTCGGTAAAGTAGTTACAAATTTTATAGTTTGGAGCTGACGCTCAGCTGCAATAACAAATGCTACACCATCATAATTCATCACAACTATGTCAATACATTTGTACTGGGGAGAGAACGAGTTCCTTATGCAGCGCGCAATTCAACAATTGCGAACACAAGTATTGGATCGAAACTGGGAGAGCTTTAACTACAGCCATTATCCACCAGAATCCTCTCTTAGCATTCTCCAAGCACTATCAGATATCATGACAGCACCCGTGGGGAATGGGGGAAGGCTAGTTTATTTGCCCAATAGTACACTGCTAGGGGCTTGCCCCAAAGAACTTCTACTGCAGTTAGAGCGCATTCTACCCAACATTCCTCAGACAAACACACTGCTTATCACTAGTACCAACAAACCTGATAGCAGAAACAAATCAGTTAAGCTACTGCTAGAGCAGGCACAGGTAAAAGAGTTCTCCCTAATTTCTCAGTGGCAGACGGACGCATTAATGCAACAGGCACGTACCCTGGCTCTTGAGGTAGGCATAAACCTTACCTCGGATGCCTACAGGGTATTAGTCGAATCGACGGGCAACAACACACGACTGACATTCACTGAGCTAGAAAAGCTCAAAACCTATGCTCGTGGTGAGACTGTGAATGCAGATATGGTGAGACAGTTGGTGTCAGCAAGTGCAGCCAATAGTTTGCAACTAGCCAATGCTATTCGTTTGGGCAATGTTTCTCAGGCGTTGGAATTGGTTGAAAACTTAACTAAGTGCAATGAGCCTGCTTTAAGGATTGTTGCTACCCTGACTACTGCCTTCCGTACTTGGCTAATAGTCAAACTGATGGTTATTACTGGGTCTAAAGACGATGGCGCGATCGCCCAATTTGCAGAACTAAAAAACCCAAAGCGACTCTACTTCCTCCGGCAAGAAGTAGCCACTATTTCTGTAGCTAAGTTACAGAACGCTCTCAAGGTGCTATTAGAACTTGAGTTGATGCTCAAAAGCGGCAGCAATGAAAAGTTGGCACTAACTACTCAAATTATCAAACTCTGTTTCTAGTACCAATTGACCAACTACATTAAAGAAACATGAATCAGCTAAATCTACTTACACAAGAACTTCCAGAACAAGCCAACACAACTTCTAGTACTACAGCAGTAGTGGAACCAGTTGAGAGCACTGCAGAATTCTCAAGCATAGAGGGACAAAACTTGGCAGTGTCTCTTTTATTAGGAGCGATCGCCAAACAGCGTATAGCTCCTGCCTACTTATTTGCTGGACCAAAGGGCGTGGGAAAATCTCTAGCTACCAAATGCTTTCTGAGTCAGGCTTTTGACATCCACAACATTATTAACCACCCCGATGTGCTGTGGATAGAGCCAACTTATCTGCATCAGGGGCAACTGTTGAAGGAAAGTGAAGCTGTTGCTGATGGAGTACACTGGAAGTCTCCATCCCTTATTAGAATTGAACAAGTTCGAGAAATCACTCAATTTCTCTCCACCTCAGCCCTCTTAACTCCCAAAAAAGCTGTGGTTATAGAGAGTGCTGAGAAGATACAACTTGGTAGTGCCAATGCGCTGCTTAAAACTTTGGAAGAAACCAACACTGGCACCATCATACTCCTCTCGGATCATCCCCAACGCTTACTAGCCACAATCACAAGCCGTTGTCAACCAATTCCTTTCCAGAGATTAAGTAGTGCTGAAATCACTATAGTTATGAAAAGGTTGGGGCAAGAACACATTCTCAGTAATCCTATAGTGAGGATGATGGCTGCTGGTAGTCCTGGGCAAGCAATCTCTCACTACAACTACCTCAAATCGATTCCCCAATCACTGCTAGAACAGCTAGCAACACCTTTTACCAGTCTTCTGGATGCACTGAAAATAGCCAAAGAAATCGAAGCAATGCTGGAGTTCGACCAACAACTGTGGTTACTTAGCTACCTCCAACATAGCTGGAAGCATCAACACGGTGATAATTGGTTATCGAAATTAGAAGAAGCAAAAGTTGCATTACTTAATGCTTCTCCCAGGCTAGTATGGGAAGTACTTCTTTTACAAAATTCTTAACAGCTATCTCAAATTCATATAATATCATCAATTCTTCAATTTTATTCACAAGAATTGATGGTTATTTCTTATTTTAAATTTGGAATATTACACTAGAATCAATATCAAAATCTATTTTTATTGCTAGGAAACATTTTAGTTTATAAATATCGGTAAAAATAATTAAATATTATGACAAAATATTTAGCTGTAATTGGCAAGACAGAATATTTAAAACTATATGGAAGAAAGATAGGAATATGGGAGCTTTTAGAGTACCAACCAAGTGGTTGGTTGTGTTCTCTAGCTTTCAAACAATCATTAATTCCAAATGCTCTTATCTTATGGGACTGTGGTGCATACTCATATCGTTATTTAGATATTCCGAAAATCCGAGGAAATCTTGCTACCCCAAAGTGGGCAATTCGTGAGTACAAGGAACGTAGTAGACCTGGAGATATTATAGTAGCCCCAGACTCACTATTTTTAGGAAACAATATCAACCAGCGTCGGAGATTCAACTATGAAAGTGCGGCTAAGTTTATTGAATTAACTGCTGAACTAGAGGGCAGGCTACCAATGGCAGTCATACATGGTTTGACTGTGGAGGAAAGGTTGAAAAGAGGGGTTGAATTATATAATTTGGGATATAAAGCGCTGGGTATAGGAGGATTAGTTGCCTCTGCCTCTAACAAAAATCACAATATTCATATAATCCGAACCATAGTTGAGGAATTACAAAAACTGCCAGAAAAGATTTGGATTCATATCTTTGGATTGTCAGCGCCAGCATACGCTAAAGCTTTCCATCAATTAGGGGTTACTAGTTTCGATGGTGCCAGTCACTTTAAAGAGGCTTTCTCTGGAGGCTCCTTCTTTCTCGCTGAAGGAGAAAAGCTCATCAAACACAAAGTAGTCAAATCAGGGGAGATTTCTACTGTATATTTATGCAACTGCTTATGCTGTTTCACTTTAAGAAAAGCAGGAATTGATACACGCAGATACGGCTCTAACCAAAACAATAAAGGACGAGCTATTCACAACCTTAATCAACTTATGATTGCTCAGAAAAATGCAATTCTTCAAAAAAGAAGATGAGTTCAAAACTATATCGAACTCTGGTAAAGAGAAATTAAAACGCTAACTGCCAGCAGAAATTAACCAAAATACGGTTACCAATCACAATCTGCCAAAAATAATTGGCAGATTTTTCATTTAAAATTTACAACACAAATTATGAGTCTCACATCAGAATTAAGAAACCAAAACTCACCTTTAAGAAAATGGTTCAACGGGAAATTAAATAATGCCATCATTAAGCTGGTTTCAAACCACAATAATTTAATGTGTCGCCAACCAATTATCAGACCACTTGAAGGCACAGACTTTGCATTGGTAGGAAATGCTGTATGCTATGCAGTTAGAAAATATCTATCCCAAACAGCCAATGACGCTAACTGGATATACAAGACTATAGCAAATGTAGGCGCAAAAAAACTAAATGTTGTACCACTCTTGGAAAAATGCGCAATGTACACTAATGTACCTGAAGAAGAAGCATTTTTGTGCTTACTGCTAGCCGTCCTAGAAGGAACAGGTAGAATGGGCATTTCAAATCATCCAATGCTTCAACCATTCATCAAAGGCGAAAAACTGTTTCACCTAGACAAAGAGTTTTTTGAGAAGTGGCAACCATCAATTACAGATGCAGCAGCTATCATCAAAACTATACCTAACACTTGGCAATCTTGTGCCAATGGTATCAATGGTAGAATCATTTCTAATGCCACCTTCTCCTTAAGTAATTGCATAGGTGGAGCCGATGCTCAAATTATCTGTAGTAACGTATTAATTGACGTGCGAACAAGTGCCAAGTCTCAACCATTTACCTTAGAGAATCTATACCAACAAATCAGCTATTGTCTACTAGATACAGATGATATGTACAGCATTAGACAACTAGTGTGGTACTACAGTAGGCAACAGGCTTTATTTATTTACCCAATTGAAAAACTGTTCCGAAATCTACCTAGTCTAAGAAAGGAATTTGCGGATATGATTTTGGAGAATTATGGAAATGATAACGAATTATTTGAGAATTTTTTGGATTCAAAATACAAAATTCAAAAGTTAAGGAATAATTTTGAATTATTTAATTAAGGATACAAGCTCATAGTTTTAGATATCGAAAGTATTTTTTGGTTCAATCCCCTATATGCGCGACATGGGGTAATTTTGGATTTTGCATTTGAACTAAAGGATTGGCTTTAGAACAATAACTATTATCCCAAATCCATTGCCCCTAAGAATTGGCGATCGCACAATTAGAGAGTAACAATCATAGCCTGCTGTGTAAATCCTACCTGGGTAGGATAACAGAAAAATCTATTCGCGCTGAGGCGCTCTTGTGTATGAGTAAATCTACAGAAAAAACTATGAGCGCCATAATAAACCAATACCGTCAGCTTGATGTAGAGTTTGTTGTACTTAATGATTTAGCAAAGAGACTTCGCACAGCTGGTGCCAAAATTTCAGTAAGGAAAGTAGGAAATATCCATAGAATTACTATGTTGAAAGAACCTACAATCGCGACTGTAGAGCAAATTTTGGGTTACGCCAATTCAGCAAGTGGTAAAGCTATAGCAGATGAAGAAAACCAAATAAATAACAAGGCGATCTTATTCAGTAATGATTCACCTGATATGCCGAGTAGTACTTTAGAACCCGCTATAGAAGGTGAAGCCAGCCAGCCTTTGGAAATAGCGACTGTGGAAGAACTCAAGGCATTGCCAGTAAAGAAACTGCAAGAACTAGCAGCACTACACAAAATCAAGGGGCGTACCAAAATGAATTCTGAGAAACTAGTTGAAAAATTGCATGGTATGGTCGAAAAGAACCAACTCAACTGAAGCCACTTAGTGATATTCTCCAACTCCAAAATAAACCTAAGTCTTTTCTTAGGTTTATCTTTTTTTGACACCAATTTAACCCAATTTAGAAGTTGCACATTGCATTCTTAGATGGGAAAACGCAGATAAAAAAGCGCTACGCGCATTCTTATATAGAAAAGTACAATAATCAAGGATATGACACAACAAGTTTACGTTAATAAAATCGAACTTGTAGGCAGGGTAGGACAAAACCCTGAAACTAGGTATTTCGAGTCTGGTGCAGTCAAATGCACTCTAACACTAGCCATTAAACCACCCTACAAATCAGATACCCCACTCTGGTTTGACTTAGAGGCATGGGGCAACATTGCAGAAGTCGCAACCCAGTACGTGAAAAAGGGGTCAACTATTGGTATCACCGGCGAGTTAGTACTCGACAAATGGATTGACAAAAACACAGAAGAACTTAGAGAAAAACCCTTAATTCGTGTAAACAACTTGGAACTGATTAGTTCCTCCCGAAGCAGCGAAGAAATTGAATCCAATAGCGACCAACAAAACCAGATACTCAACGCGAATTTTTAATTAAAACAACACATTCCACTGCCATCTCGCCAGTTGTCAGTGCGATTTGTTGATATTTTGGCGCGCTAGGCGCAATCACAAAAAACTTTGGAGATAAAATAATCTATGATTAATGCCACATTCACCCTCAAAATACAATCTATCAACGAAACTCACGATGGGCAAGGAGTCAAGATAACCTATGGAGAGTGCATATTCTCTCACTACTCTAAAGATGGAATCGTGGAAGATAGCATTGCTTATAGAGCAAAGGGTGCAGCAGCACTATCCATTGCGGAAGCACAGACTAGCAGCAACGGAGTGGCTATTGGCTATTTAGATATTGAAGTAAAAGATAGTGGCAAAGGATATAAAAATAAATCGTGTACCTTAGTCATTCGCAACTTCATTCCTACTACTTCTGCAAACATTTCTTCTGTTAGCACTACCAACGATCCTATCCTACCAGTACCCCAAGAAAATACCAAACAACTAGTTGGTGCTGCAACAGCTTCTTCAGCTAACAACGGTTATCTAAACACTACAGATACTTCCAAGATTCCGTTCTAATTCCTGAATGCTTCTAGCTATAGGGCTGGGATTGAGCCACACCGGCGAACTACCCAGCCTTCGCTTCTCAGTTAGTTGGTGCCGCTACGCGGAACTTAAATGTCAAAAGTTTTACATATCAAAGCTTGTGACTCTTTGAAATGGTTGCTTTATTTACCACCACGCCGTGCTGGAGTCAGCCATAACCGAAACTCACCATACACAGGAACGATGAGGAGAAATTAATGCAAGGTAAAGTTACTGCAATTTTAGCTCTAACGCTATTGATTCATCCGTGTCTTACCCTAAAAGCCACTGCTCAGACCGAGCAAGCCGCTCCATGTAAGGACATCCCTTCGTGTGCGGTCACTGGTACTGTAGTAATAGGGGGCGCTATCTACTATGTCAGTGAAGTACCTACATCAAGTGCAAGCAGTATGATGTAGGCTTCGGGTTGATTCCCGAATTTCCTTGAGGGTACTCGTAGAATCCGAGGATACTATGATCAATTTCCCCCTCCGGCTTTTTATAGTTGGAAAAACTCCCAATCCAACTCGTTTTATGTTGACTGCCGCGTTGATATCACGGTTTATACAGCCAACATCACACGCTTTACAATCATGAATCCTATCTGATAATTCTTTCGGTACATAGGTATCACAATTGCAACAAATTTGGCTCGTGTAGTTTGGTTTTACCCTGATAACCTGTCCCCCAGCTTTCTCGGCTATGTAAGAAAGGATGTCAACAAACTGACCGAACCCAGCATCTAAAAAACTTTTGTTTAACCCGCTTTTTTGAGATTGATGATTTGGTAGAAACTTACCATTTTCATCAAGTCTCGCTTTGTTGCGCTTGGTGAGATTCTTTAAGTCTAAGTCTTCTACAAAAAATACTTTTTTATTTGTTCTTGCCAACCTATGACTAGTTTTGAAATGATGGTCTTTGCGAGAACGAGCTATTTTTTGATGAAGTTTGGCTTCTTTCTTCGCCAACTTGCGTCTTTTAGCAGACCCCTTTTTCTTCGTTGATTTCTTTTTAGATATTTTTGCTAATTTATCTTGGTTTTTGCGAAATGCTTTTACTGATGGGAATAATTCACCTTCAGAAGTAGCTACAAAAGCGCTTCCATCTAATACTGCATCCAAACCACTTGAATTTTTAGCAGTTGGAATAATTTCTTGTAATGGACTATGAGGCACTGTCTTGTCTTCTAAAGACAGCGTTATGTACCAGCCATCCGCTTTCTTTGAAACTATACAAGTTTTAATTGTAAATCCTTCTGGTAGTGAACGATGGAGGATAATCTCTATCTCGTCTATCTTGGGAAGCTTGATAAACCTTCCTTGTATCCAACTATCCAAAGCTTGAGGGTAAGTAAAAGATTTGAAACTCCCAGATGACTTGAATCTCGGTTTACCACCACGTTTTCCGTTTTTATCTCCTTTTATATAACGATCAAAAGCTTTATGAACACGTTTAACAGTGTCCTGCAAAACTTGAGAATAAATATCACTAACGTCTAATAACTCTCCCGACCACTCAACTAGAATTAAGTCCTCTTTAAGAAAAGGTAGTAAGTCTTGATGAGTATTGTAGTTAGGATTATCTCTAAGTTCTGGAAGTGGACAAGAGATGATTGAACAGCTATTTATCGAACAACGGTTGTTTTCCCACCAATTCAATTTATCTGCCAGCATTCTGTTATAAAGATATTGACATAATCTTCTCACATGGTTAAGCTTATTCTTTTGTTCATTGTTAGGCTTAATCCGGTACTGGTAGCTCACCCTCATCCTTATCTCACCTCCTCGTTGACTATCAGTTTACTCTTTAATATAGTTTTATAGTATCGCCAACCTCCGAACATGTGTCAACCGTGACAGATGAATATTTATCACGTGCCAGAGGACTCTCAGAACTAAAGGCACAGAAGCGTGTTAGTAACTAAGTATGGACGCAAAGCTTTTACAAATGAAATGCTAGCTAGATTAGCAAGTATTCTCAAAGAACTGCTCTCAAAATGGGATTGTGAAGTAATAGAGTTTAATGGTGAAAGTGATCATATCTATGTACTATTTAGATACACTTCACAAACTGATTTACCCAAGTTCATAAATAACGTCAAGTCATTTACGAGCCGGTATTTGAGAAAAGAATTTGCGAAACACCTTAATCAATTTTATCGGAAAGATGTATTTTTGAGTAGCTCTTAGTGTAGGAGTTTTCTTCAAAACAAATTATGAAGAAATGGGACTATCTAAGTTAATCGAAATTCACATGCGCCGAGGTTGGACGAGACAAGAAGTTGTAAATTCTGTTAACAAGTTAGCTCAACTAGATCCCTCACAACTTGTTTTTGACTCAGATAAAAAAGGGATCGCTTGGCTAAAAAGAGAAATAAATCAACAGGGTTTCCCTACAGCTTGCTAGCACGGCATGACGCAACTCATATATTAGGGGTAGTCCTACCCCTATTTCTTCATCCTTTGGGGGCTGTGTACCTTTGACTACGTACACCATACATACTTGACACTGGTCCATGTAGTAGCCATATTCAAACTCAGGAACTTCTTTGCTCGTTACAGCGAATGGAATGCGACTTTTCAGAACAAAAACTCTCCGAGGTTAAGCAATGTCTCATAACCATAGTCATGGTCATCACGAGCATCCAACAGGTAACTATAACCGCGCTTTTGTCATTGGCACTCTCTTAAATATGGGATTTGTGATTGTTGAAGCCGTCTATGGCTACCTAGGACACTCTGTTGCCCTTATTGCCGATGCCGGTCACAATTTGGGTGATGTATTAGGATTGTTGCTGGCTTGGGCGGCCAGTTTCCTTGCCCGCCGCCCACCAACACAACGCTATACCTATGGGTTGCGCCGCTCCTCCATCTTGGTAGCGTTGATCAACGCGCTTATTCTTCTGCTAACGATGGGGGCGATCGCGTAACGCTGCTTTCTCTGAAGGGCGATCGCACCTCCCCACTCTCGTAAATCTAAAAATTTGAAGTGTACTACTATTTGTTTACAATCTTGCTAGAAAAATAGGTGCATACCTTACAAGAGGTTGCGATCGCTCGCGAACTTGATCAATTTCTAGCGAAATGAGAAACACTCATAATTCTTATGGCAGGGGGATCCCCGCTGAACGGATAGCAAGCTTAACTGCACCCTTAACTACATCGCTTACTGTTGCATCCCCCAATGACTGACCCCATCTCACCAATTTATCTTTAATTGTTGGGTCGTTCTGAGCTTGAGTCGCTATATCTCTCGCCACCTCCTCCTGAGCAACGTCAACATTTACACCTCTCCTTTGTAAATTTTCAATCAAGTCTTGAATCTGAGCCGCAGCGTGAGCTAAATCTTGGCTCATATTAATGTAATCTCCCTGGATATAGTCACCCCCATGTGTATTAATAGATTCATAATAATTACCACCGCCTGTATTAATACTTCTCATTTTTGCTCCAATTTCAATTAGTTTCACAATGAACTCAATAAGTTGAGGTTGATTATTATCAATTTCAAGAAGTCCGATAAGACGCTGTAATTCAGCATTTTGATGACCTCCTTGCATAACTTGTGATAACTCTGCTTCATAGGTCTGGTCAAATTCCTGTTCTACAGTTCCTTTATCAGTCTCTTGTGAGACTCTAATTTTAACCACAACACCGCCGCTAATCTTATCGAAACCCTGTAAATTATCAGGTGTAATGTCAGGATTTTTCTGAATTAAATCCCAAAAAGCAGCAGTCAAAGCCTGTCGATTATCTGAGTTACGTATCCGAAGCTGGAGTGTTTCAACATTTTCTGTGTACCGTTTTTCAAACTCTCCAGGTTCAAATATTTTGTTGGGAGCATGAGGATGTCTTTCCCTAATGCCGGATTTTGAATCAGCACGCTCTGCTAAAAACACATATTCACACTTCACCTTATTAAGTTTTGTTTTTGAAGTAATTGTCCAATTCAGTATACACGCGCCAGTTAGAGTTGACTCTCTAAGATCTGCACCATCAAGCTTTGTTTGTGTCAAGTTCGCCTCAGACAAATTTGCCCCACGCAAATTTGCTTCGTTTAAGTTTGTTCCAACAAAACTGGCTGATGATAGGTTTGCTGATTCTAAATTAATCCCCTCAAGATCTAAACCGTCAAAGTTTAAATCCTCTGAGTTGAGCCGTCCAACTTCCTGACTCATAACCAACTGCTGAATTTTTGGAAGTGCAATATAGCCGCCTTCTAGACAACAATATTCAAAGTGTCTTACCTTATACCAGCGAACTCTTTTAATAGACTTAAATGCTTTAAAGTTCGCACTTCTAACAGATGCCGCAGTAAAGTTGGCATCTGTTAAATCAGAGCCATTAAATGTAGTGCCACCAGAAACAGCGAATTCAACATACATTTTCCAGAGCCAACTAAATCTCTTATCTCCTATGAGGGCTAATTTAGAAAAGTGCCAGCCTAGACCACCTCCAATAGCGGCTCCAAATATTCCTGCTATCCATGTGCCGCCCTCAGTTGCCGTTCCTAACCCTTTGACATACCTTGCCAAATTTGGAATCCATTTCAGCAAAAGCTCTTCCCAACCTTTTAGACTAGATGTGAACAGAAACACTATTAGAAGAGCCAAAAGTGCTATGACAGTCCAAATGATGTAGCCAGTATCAGTTTTGGTATCATCAATAGAAACTTTCACCGCGTATGCAGATGCAGTCGTGATAACAATTAATGCAATTCCTGAAATTGTATGAACAGAAATTGCTAAATTTCCTAGAAGAAATGTACGTATTGCAATGATTAGAGTGAGTGAGCAAAACCAGCTAAGTAGTAGAACCACAGATGAAGGTTTTTGACGAAGAGTAAGGAAGAAATAGTATATTGCAAATGAGCTAATGATCGTTGATGTAAAACTTGATAAGATACAGAAAAATATTGTTACAAAAATGACCCAAATTGTATGAGTCATCTTCAATCCAGATTGGGTTTTTTCAAAGTTTGCCCGAATTAATGTAGCACCAGTAAAATCAGTTCCTTGGATTTTAGCATTCTTGAAATTTACACAGGGTAGTGCAATATCCCCGTCAACATAAGTAACATTATCTGATGAAATAGTGTTATCTGAAGCGCCAGTAAATTTTGCTTCTCGAAGATACGCGTGGCTGAAGTTTGCTCCTTGGAGCTTAGCATCACTGAAATTAGCATTAAAAAGTTTTGCTCGAGAAAAATTTGCCCCTCGGAGATCTGCTCTACTGAAGTCGGCTCCCCTTAGATTCTGTCTTTCAAAGTTCTGATTTTGTAGATCCTGGTCGGAATAGTTTTGAGCCATAAGAAGTTGGATTATGAAGGCTGAAACAGGGCAAACACATCTAAAATTAACAAAACTAAATTGACAAAAAACTTAGTTTATGAATTTGACGTATAAATTTAGTTGCAATGCTCCTTAGGCTAATCGCCTTCGGGAGATTAATGAGGTGTCGGTTTCAACAAAGCGTTGTTGTTACGGCGCTTCGCAGATCTTAGCAGATACTGTCAAGTTATATACAGGGATTATAGGGGATTATTCTATATAATTACCTTAACTTCTGAGAAACTTTTCCACCACCTGTAAAGGCTAGAAACACCGAAAATTGTGAAAATTTGCGCCGAGTTAAAATTTGGTGGCACGATAAAGCAGGCTTTTGAACATTCAAAAAGCCCAAAATCTGAGCGGAGGATTCAAGCTCGTAGCACTGAAACAACATTTCTTCATTGTCACCTTGAAAGGGCTAGTCCTAAATTCTTGAAAATATAAGGGAAGTACACATGCAAACTACACAAAAGCTTCTACGTCGAGGTTTACTACTCGAATACCTGACTTTAGGGTGGAACGTTGTCGGTACTTGCATTGTTATGAAGTCAGGACTGCAAGCAAACTCCATCGCCTTAGTGGGATTTGGGCTTGACTCCCTGGTTGAGATTGGTGCCTCAACAGTAGTAATCTGGCAATTAACCGGGGTTAATCAGAAGCGCGAACAGCAAGGATTGCGCTTAATTGGAACGGCATTCTTTGTACTAGCAACTTACGTATTGATTCAGTCGGTGACTACATTGTTGGCTCAAGCCCGTCCCCAGCAGTCTTCTGTTGGTATTGGGTGGTTAGTTGCAACATTTGTGGTCATGCTGGCTTTAGCAGTTGGCAAGGCTCACACGGGGAGAAAGCTTGACAACCCTGTACTTTTGACTGAAGCCCGTGTCACTGTAGTGGATGCTTATCTTGCTGGCTCTGTGCTTGTTGGCTTACTTTTGAATACTTTTTTTGGTTTGTGGTGGGCTGATCCAGTTGCTGGATTGGTTATCGTCTTCTACGGCTTTAAGGAGGGTTGGCATGCTTGGATTGAGAGTGTAACTTAAAGGAAAAGATGGCCGGAATTAAAGGATAAAGTGGTTCTTGGCAAAACAAATTGGAATTATAAGCC
This sequence comes from Aetokthonos hydrillicola CCALA 1050, assembly GCF_017591665.1. Taxonomy (GTDB): domain Bacteria; phylum Cyanobacteriota; class Cyanobacteriia; order Cyanobacteriales; family Nostocaceae; genus Aetokthonos; species Aetokthonos hydrillicola. The sequence goes on from NZ_JAAKGC010000009.1 coordinate 122,143, forward strand.
CGCCAAACGGCAATATTATCGTTCCACCGACAGGATAAGACTTTTAAGCTTAACCCGGTTTTCTGTTCCAATGATACTTGTACCCCTTCTACACGCGGGAAGAATGTCAAATAACTAAAGCTAATAACCTCTATAAGTTTTACTCAATCACGAAGTATTGTAAAAGAAAGTAAATATTTGTAAAGTAAAGTTACAGGCAAACAAAACGCCTGATTCATAAAACATCATCGCAATCATAAAACCATGACAGCAACCCTACAGCGCACTCGTAGTGCAAACGTATGGGAGCAGTTCTGCAACTGGGTAACCAGCACTGAAAATCGCCTCTATGTAGGTTGGTTCGGTGTATTGATGGTTCCCACCCTGCTAGCTGCAACCACCTGCTTCGTAATCGCTTTCATCGCCGCACCTCCAGTAGACATCGATGGAATCCGTGAACCTGTAGCAGGTTCCTTAATGTACGGAAACAACATCATCTCTGGTGCAGTAGTACCTTCTTCCAACGCTATTGGTTTACACTTCTACCCAATTTGGGAAGCAGCTTCTCTAGATGAGTGGTTGTACAACGGTGGTCCTTACCAGTTGGTAGTGTTCCACTTCTTGATTGGTGTATTCTGCTACATGGGTCGTGAGTGGGAATTGTCCTACCGCTTAGGAATGCGTCCTTGGATCTGCGTAGCATACTCAGCACCTGTTGCTGCTGCAACCGCAGTATTCTTAATCTACCCAATCGGACAAGGTTCATTCTCTGATGGTATGCCTTTGGGTATTTCTGGAACATTCAACTTCATGTTAGTGTTCCAAGCTGAGCATAACATTCTCATGCACCCCTTCCACCAATTAGGTGTAGCAGGTGTATTCGGTGGTTCACTGTTCAGTGCAATGCACGGTTCCTTGGTAACCTCTTCCTTAGTTCGTGAAACAACTGAAATCGAGTCTCAGAACTACGGATACAAGTTTGGACAAGAAGAAGAAACCTACAACATCGTAGCAGCACACGGTTACTTCGGTCGCCTAATCTTCCAATATGCGTCCTTCAACAACAGCCGTAGCTTGCACTTCTTCTTAGCAGCATGGCCAGTAGTTGGTATCTGGTTCACCGCACTAGGTATCAGCACAATGGCGTTCAACCTCAACGGTTTCAACTTCAACCAATCCGTAATCGACTCACAAGGTCGCGTAATCGGAACCTGGGCTGACATCCTCAACCGCGCTAACTTAGGTATGGAAGTAATGCACGAGCGTAACGCTCACAACTTCCCTCTAGACTTAGCTGCTGGTGAAGTTGCTCCCGTTGCACTAAGCGCTCCTGCTATCAACGGTTAATCATTAACGACAAATAGTAAAAATCAAGAGCGCTCTCCTAAACGGGGGGCGCTTTTGGTCTTCGGTGTAAACTATCTTAGGCAACTTGATATTACAGCTTATCTGGCATTTCCAAAAATCCTTTGGGTCTAGTCGTTTTAGAGCGCACAATGTTATCCTCTAAGGAAGAAAATACCGTACTAGGCGTGGCAGAAGAGGAAGCGTTGGCTGTAACAGATCCATTATCCTGTTTTATTAATTTGCTCACTCGCTCAACAAATGCATGATGCAGTCCCAATACATCAGCAATACGATTGCCCATTCCCAAAGTGTCCAAATCCGGTGAAATCTCCACACCACCATTCCATATCAAAGTTCTATTAGCAAAATGTTCCTGTAGTTCCTTCCTTAAGTACTCCGCAGTGCCGCCACAGAAGATAATTTCATCCACATCAGCAGATAACTGCTGGGACAACCATCGAATCAAAGCCCTTGCGTAATCATCACGAGAACGCAGGGCTGACTCTGCAATAGTTGTAGCATCCTCTGCTATCTCTTCTGGTTTGCGCTTGCGAGAAAGTTTGGCTAACATTTCAGAACTGCATTCATCCCCAGCCTCCACCAATGCCTGTACTATCCTTGGATCTTCCTTAGACAGTCCACTACACCGACGCACAAAGGCATCTATCATCCACGCCATACCAAAGTCGCTTGACACTCCTGGGCTGAGTACTCCCCTTGCAACTACAGAGAGACTGGCGTTACGATAACCTATCATGGCAACCGCAACAGTACGATTTTTGAATTCTTCCCCCAACACTCTCCGGCGATTAAAGAGTATTCCAGCACCTTCGGTCATTGCATCAAATAGAATCAACTTGACCTGCATAGTACCAGTAGGGGTACTAAAATTGCTAAGGGCTTCCTTTAGCTTTGTCTCTAACAGAGAGCGATCGCTTCCCTCAGACGGTGGCAACAATACAGCCAAAGCAATACCCAACTTATTTGGAAGTTTCCACTTCTCCTTGAGCACCCACAATAAACCACATATCTTCGGCACTGCTACATCGTACTTGAGCTCCTTCAATAATGAATTGCCACCAAATTTGTATCTTGCCAAAAAGCCAATTGCGTAGTTTTCTCCATTTGGTAATCCTATCCAACACCCATTAGCTGGTTTTCCATCAATCTCACATTCCTTCAAAGACTCTAAAGAAACATCCGCTACCTCTGGCTCCATGCATAGTACCGTAGGCTCTCCCTTTGGGTACTGCATTGCTATAACTTTGGTAAGGCTTGCTCCCAAATCAATCGTGACCACTAAATCTGGACTGGAAATAGCTTTGTACTTAACTTTTACCATCGTTTGTTTTTATACTCTTTATTTTTTATTTCCAAGGTTTCACTCTCTCATCAGTAGTCAGTTTGGAAAATTCATAAAGTCATACTGTTCCAGAGAGTATCTTCCTCTACCTCTAATTCAGCAGATTCCTCTTCCCCATCACTGTTCCAATCACTCTCTTCTCCCTGATTTCCTTTCTCTGTGTCAGAAGATGCGTTTGCTACAACCTTAGCTGTGTCTATAGGTATCGCAGCAGGTGTGGGTGTTAGTGTAGTTGTAGTTTCGCCTGATGCCATAGGTACAGACGTGGCACCTAGAGAAAGAAGTAGAGATGGAGGCAATTTTTTGATCCCGCATATCGCCATGATTGTCCCTACTCTCCCCAACAACTGCTCTATCGCCCACAACCCTGCTTCCTCTAACTCTTCCCCTGAAACACCATGCTTTTTCATCACCATTGGCATCCAAAATGCACTAGCTGCATCTTCGACTATCTCAGTCCCACTTCTCCCTGAACGATGGTTCTCCAATAAATACTGGAACATTTTCCCTTTCCACGTATTAAGACTGCGTGTCATTTTAGGAAAATCTATTGCGTTGCGAGTCTTATTCGTCTTCGTCACTTTTTCTTCTCAGCACTATTAAAGTTATTCTCTATACAAAATTATTACTGAAGAAGTTTTTCGGTGTCTTCCGCACTTTCAACGCTTTTTTACGCCTTTCTACGGCTTTTTCTCTTTTTTATGTCTATAAATTTGGCTCTGTGTCACTATAGTGTTTGGAAGAACTTACGCTTTTTTACGATTTTTTACGCTATTTGTAATCTCCCTCTATTCCTCATCATTCCTTTATGTCCATATCCGTATAACCCTCACTACACAAAGGTTTGCGCCTCCTGCTAGCATAGACCCAACGCATAGTGCCACACGACAGTGGTGGTGAGACGCCAGCCATGTCGCCTGTATACGCTGTACGCGTATACCGCCCCTGTGGTACGGGGCGACGGCGACGGCTGGCTCCTGCGGAGGGCGAGGAACAGCTAGCTAGCACAACAACTTGTTTGTCATGCCAACAAAGACTAAGAGGTCTGATGGAGTTGCAAGAAAGATTACGCATCCAGTTCGCTTTGCTGCTGATGAGTACGAGCAGTTGAAGAAGAAGGCGTATGAAGCAAGGGTGAGTATTGGGGAATTCATTCGTCGTGCTGCACTACGCCGTCGTGTTGTAGAACCTCCGCCACCCCCGCAGTTAAATTGGAAATTGTACGAAGAACTGAATGCAATTGGGGTGAATCTTAATCAGATAGCTAAAGCAGCCAACAGAGCAGCAAAGTCTGGACAAGACGTAAATATTAATGTCGAGCAACTGCAAAACTTAGTGGAATCTCTGTATACATCCATCAGGGAAACACAAATGCAACTACTGGAGTGTGGTGTACCAGATGACGATCAAGAACAGTCCCCTTAATTTTCAGGGGATCGCCTATGACTCCATTTGTCTAGTAAATTTGGAATAGTTCCTTTGATTGGCAAGCAGTTCAAAAACCAAAGTTTCCGTTCCACCCTGGACTATGTGCTGGGAAAGGAGAAAGCCACCATTATCGACAGTAACATGGGTGGCACTACACCCAGACAGCTAGCCAAAGAATTTGGGGCAGCCAGAAGAATGCGACCCAATCTCCAACGTGCCTGTGCTCACGTTATTCTTTCTATCCCCCACCGCGATGCATCCCATGAGAAAGGTGAGTACCACGAGCATTTAGAGGATGAACAGTACGCAGAAATTGCCCAGCGCTGGATGAAGGAAATGAAATTCCTGGGGGAGGGTTTTCACAAAAGCCAGTACGTAATTGCCCGTCACCACGACACTGAGCACGAACACATCCACATAATTGCTTCTCGTATTCGCATGGACTCTTCGGTTGTACCCGACTCCTGGGACTACCGCCGCAGTGAGGTAGTGATGCGCCAATTGGAGAAGGAATATGGGTTGGAAGCTTCCCCCTGTAGCAGTGATAGGGTTGCTACTACAGTTAAGGAGAAATATGGAATTGAAACAACAGTTAGTGATCGTCGCGCCCAAACCCAAAAGCAGAAACACCATTCTTCTGGCAAACCACCTGTGACTCAACTACTGGCTGAGATCATTGATCAAGTAACCCAAGATAAACCCACTGTCACCGAGTTAATTGCCAGACTTCAGCAGCAGGGTGTTGTGATTCACCCCCAGTTCAGCACGAGGGGGTTGTTCAAAGAAGCGATCGCTTTTGAAATAAATGGAGTAAAAGTAGCAGGCAACAAATTAGGATCAGCATACAGCTTTCCTGGTCTTCAGAAAAAACGGGGCATCTCCTATGATCCAGAACGTGATTTGGCTGCAATCAGAAAAGCTGCTGCTGGAGAATTGGTTGAATTAGCTGTCAAAGTACCACAGAATAACCAATTGGTAGAAGAAACATTACCAGCTAAAGAGCAATTGGAGATGCCAATAGTAGAAGTGGAACCATCAACTACGGAGCAGTTAGTACTCGTGTCGCCTGTAGTTGGTGGAGACTTAGAGGATCTGCCACTAGATGAACCAGAGGTGAAACGATCTACAAAATACTCTGTTGCTTCACCCAGCATCAAAGAAAAACTGAAGCTTTCAATTAATACAGCAGCAGCAGACTATCCCTCAATGCCAGAGTTAATTGCCAAGTTGTACTCAACTGGTGTGGGGATAGAGGTGGAGTTTAGCAGTCGGGGGTCACCCAAAGAGATTTTCTATAAGCTAGATGATATTTCCACTGCTGGTAGCAACTTGGGTAAACAGTACAGCTTTGGGGGATTACAGAAACACCTAAGTGTTGACTATAACCCAGAATGGGACAATAGGTTGATTGAAACTCTTATGCATTATGGCACAGAGGGACGTGCTATTGATGACAGCTATATCGACCGATTGAGACGCTATCGTCAAACTAAGGAGCAGGAAGCTAGGAGAACACAGCAAGCAATGCTGCTACTGGGAATGAGGACAGAGGATGAACTACCAGTGGCGATCGCATCACAGGATAGAGACGAAGCTATAACAATTGAGACTAACGTTGCCGTTGAAAAGAGCATTACAGCAGAAAGTGATACTCTTCCAGCGAAGAGTAATATTACCTTAACCATTGATAATGCTAGTGATGACTCAGGGACTAATGACTGCTCTTTAAAGAAGGACGCAGCCAACGAGAATACTTTTGACCAATTTGTTCACAAAGCGGTTGCACCATTGGAAGCAATTGAACAGGAGTATGCTAACAAAATTGGGACGACTATTCGACTATTGTGGCAGCACCTAGGACAACCCAAACAAATTAATGGCAAACACTATGACCTGCAGCTTGTTGGAGAAACCCTTCAGCTAATGAGAAAAACTGGGAAGCAGATTGCTTGTATTCCTTTGTCTTCATCAGAAGCAGGATCATTTGAAGACTGTACTCAGGAAGATTGTGAAAGATTCGACGAGCTACTAGCAATACTTAAAAGCGAAAATTTGCAGCAAAGTCAGCAGGCTCATCAACATCAGAGAACAGAACTAGATTAGTTACCCAATTATCAAACCCGGCACAGAAAATCTTTTTTGAGGGGTTCACTCTTAGAGGTCACAGGGGTCATTTGGGGTACACCAATTCAATGGGTTTTATATACCCTAAAGAACACCCAAGTATACTCCATATATGGGTTAATTTGACCTATAAAGCCTCGCGAAACTTTGGGGTACTTATAGCCCCTATTTATACCCCAAAACTTGATAGTTCTCTAAACAAATTTCGCTATGGCTTATTTGTTGATTCTACATTCCACATCCCAAGATACTCTATCAGGCTTGTAGTAATGGGACTTAAACATTTTTTAGGAAGAAATAAGGCTTAAACCCTTATAGGGCAAGGGAAATACACCTGATAGCTAAGAGTGCTTGAAACCCTGAATATATTAAAGCAAAGTTTTTATCGTGCAATTGTCTACAGTAGCGCACTATAATTTACACTAACGTTAGTGTATTTCACAAAAGACGGTAAAGAAGTCTGCTCTTTATAGAGTTCTCGAAATCGTCAGAAGCTGTCTAGCAAACGTCAGCACCCTTGCCTAATGTTTAAACTAAACATACCTAAATTAGATCTGCCCGATTACAGATTTAACCCCACGATATAGACCAAGTGGGACGCGCCCAATCTCAATCCTTTTACACTAACGTTAGTGTAAAGCCCTAACAGAAAAATGAAGAAAAAATCTGCTCGGAAACAGATTCGGCTAGCGATCACAAGTAATGCCGGAGGATCAGGAAAGACTACAATGGCAATCCACTTGGCATATGCTGTTGGCATTAAGGGCTACAGAGTTTGCCTCATAGAACTCGATCAAAATGGCTCTTTACGGATCTTTGCTGGACTCGAACCGGCGACATTGGAGCGTTCCATCGCCTACGTCCTTAGAAAAGATTTTAAGGGAGATTATCCCTTAAGTCCACTGTGGACGAGTCACGCCAAAACTATCACAGCAATCCAAGGGGGCAAGCCACTAGAAGATAGTATTCGGGAAGTGTATCTGTACGATCGCCGACACTACACTCTTATTGACCGTCTAGAGGACTATCCCCTAGCTGCCGACTTGATCATCTTCGACACTCCTGCTTCCTTAGAACCAATGGGACTGATGGCACTAGCAGCCAGTACCCACGTTCTAGCAGCAATCAAACCTGAATACAAGGATACAGGAAGCTTTGCAGATTTGCTGGACTGGTATTATAACAAAGTGGATGAACTGAGACTACGACCAAAACCAGCACTCATGGGATTTGTCCCGGCTCGGGTCGATCTTTATGAAGTTGGGACACACCGAGATATCTTAGGGTTGGATAAGAAAGGTCTTCCCAGAAAGGATATCGATCCCTCGGAAACCTTACCCTCGATCATTCAGCAGATGGGGATTCATTGCTTCCCATATATCCGGGAATCAAATTACTACCTAAAAGCCTGTGGTGCTGGTCTCCCACTACATTTATATAGACCAGGATGTGAAGTTTACAAAGACTTTGACCCGATTGTCAAACAACTCATCAAACTTATGGTAGAGGAATAAGATGGCAGCACGCAAACCAATCGAGATGAAGCAGTTGTTTTCAGAAGCAGGGCAGTCCCAACAGATCCACCAACTTAAAGGACAAATTGAAGAACTGGAGGCAGAACTTGCCCAACTCCGGTCAGGGATGCTTAATGCTAAAGAAAAAGCTGCACTAGAACAGCAAATTAAAGACTTAACAGACCAACTTGCCTATAGTGGGGGAGTCCATGAAATTGAACTCCAACGGATCCAACCAGATCCAGATCAACCAAGACAAACATTTCCTCCCTACCAGATCCAAGAGCGTGCCGAGAGCCTCCGCCGCAATGGGCAAAAGACCCCTATTGTGTTGATTCCCCAAACAGATGAAGACTATATCCTGTTTGATGGAGAACTGAGGTGGAGAGCCGCGCAATCAATTGGTTGGAACACTCTTAAGGCAGTCTTTTTACCAAAAGAACAGATTTTAGCAGCAGAGGAAGTCTTTGAAGGGCAGCTGGTGACCAGTATTCATAGCCAGAAACTGCACGATCTGGATCTGGCAACATCTCTAGTCAAACTTATAGTTTACAAGTATCCTGACCTGAAAGAGCGAGAAACCGAGATTCCAAAAATCCTTAACACTGGAATCACTCAACTGCGACGTGGGCAAAAGCACTTAGAACTTAACCAGATTCGATTAGCAGAACAGGTAGATCAACAAGAGTGGCTGGAGACAGCCGGTTTCAAAAAGATTGAGGAACTAGAGGTGATTGCAGTCCTCTTGGGGCTACAGCTTAACCCGATCTCCATCAACAACAATATTTTTCCCCTCATCAGCCTTGCAGAAGATCTTAAACAAGTTATTCGCCAAGAGGGACTAGAAAGTAGTAAAGCCAGAGAAATCAACAAGCTCTCTGCTCTCCAGCTTGAGGTTGACGAAGCCAAAGCACTTGTACTACGTAAGGAAATTACCCAAAAAGCCATTCAAGAAAAACTCTCCTTAAGTGATATCAAACGATTAGTTAACGATACTCTGGCTCAGTACTCCCCAAAAAAAACAAACCAAGCTAATAAAATTATTAAGCTCTCCAAAACAATCCAAGACTTTCAAGTACAGACTGCTGAGAAAGAAGAGCTAATGTCTTTGCAACAAATTCTTGTAGACAAACTAGCCGAGATCGAGCAAGCTCTGAAACAGTAGATCTGCTTTAAGGCAGAGCAGCGGTCTATCATGAGACATCGCTTAATTGATAGTTTAACCTTATCCCACACAATCACTGTTAGAAATTTCTCAAGTGGAGCGTTATATCTTTTGATATAAGCTCTGGCACAAAATCTACCCTAAATTCTACTTTTCTTCACTATCCTGATTACCAAGATAGCTCTTAGAATCCGCTTTAGGAGAACTCTTAGTAGCTAGAAGTAATGTCAATTTGGTTAATCACGCCTATCTTAATATTTTGTGTCTCTGTCAAAGGGCAGGCTGTCAGTATCTTCAAAATTGCGCAAGTCTTGCTGCATTTGCTTCCTGCGTTGGCCATAGCTCTTGGTGTCAGCAATTTTCGCTTGCATCTGCTGTTCTCCGAAATTTACACCTTGTTCCGCATATTGAGCAGATACTTCGTTGTAGTTGTCTACATCAATCTTTTTACGGCGCTCCATCTCTTCAAGCGCTCCCTTGCTAATACCAATACTATGGGCATATTGGACATACTCTGGTCTGAGGGAACCATCAGGATTAAATTGCCGCTTCTCCTCTTCGGTAAAAAAGTCATAAGCTGTGTAAACCGACCATGGTTCTGGGTCGGTTTCGTCTAAGTGTTTAAGATGCTCATATTTTGCTTTCAATCTAGCAGCATAGTCACCGATTGCCTCGTTACTCATACCTATAGATAACATCTGCTCCCAAGCTTCATTTTTTAGTGTTCCATCTGGATTAAATTCTTTCTTGTGCATATTTAACCAACGCTTTAATCTTGACATACCACATCCTTACAAAATTAATTATTTTTTATTAAGAAGAACTGAATGAGTTTATGACACTTTTATTCAAACACTTCGATACTAGACTCAAACAGTGGGTTCACACAGATGGTGATCCCAAAAATATCGATTCAATTCTAACTGAGGAATTAGATAATACTCTGCTGGAGTTTTTCTTTCCAAATAAGGAGTTCTCCTTTGGGCAGATGGACGACTATAGTACACCAGAAGATTTGAAAAATCATCCAGATGATCATGTTCTACTCTTGTCATCTAAAACACGACTACTCTATGGTCCAGCAGAATGTCTAGAAGTCATTGAAAAACTTTGCCCAGACCGCAAAGACCGTGGTGCATACGGTTCCATCTTTCTTGGCTCATGCAAGAATGCCATCAACGAACAGCTAAACATTTTAGTGGTGGATGATGCCACAGGGGAAAATGGAGGATTCCTTAAAGACGAAGATGGTTGGAAGTTGGTAGGTGATTGTTATGGGCAAATCTCGACTGAACTATATGATCGACTGACTAAAAGGGAAGAACAAGGGGACAAGAGTTATCGCGTGATCCAACACCGCTTTGGATGGCGATCGCAAGATGGTGACGATATCCAGTACCGCTTTGGCAAAGGAACACTACGACCCTACAACATAGACGAAATAAAATACGCTGACCCCACTAACAAACCCAAAATCGACCTCATCATTCCCCTATCCAGCTTTAAAGGCACGGATAAAGATAATCCCTCTGGTCCAATTAAACCCCAAATCAAGCCAGGTTTGTACAATCAAGCCATTTGGTTGGGTGAAAAATCACAGTCCCAGAAAGGAAAGACTGCTATTTCCCAGCTTCTTGCATCTTTTCCCCGAGGCGTCAAGGACTTTGCAGAGGAATTAGAAAATCTTGCTCAAGAACTTGCCGAAACCCAGAAAGACCCCAGAAAAGTTGCACAATTATATTGCGAGAAGTACGAAAAGCGCAAAGCATTCACTGAACAGCAAAAAGCTTCCCTAGAACAACAAATCAACGCCCAAGTAACAGATGGAACACTTGAAAGACAAGTGGAGTTATCTGTTGCCAATCCTGACTCAGAAGAAGAGTTAGACATAGATGATTTAAATGAGGATAACCCAAAATCCGAAAAAGAAGACTTGTTAATGTACAAAATTATCAAGGCAGATCTACTTGGTCATTCACAACTTTTGGAAACTGAGAAGGTTAGACAAGAACTAAGTCGATTTGTGCAAAATGAATGGCGAGATATTGCTCTTGGTCGCACCATCACCTTCAATCGAGGCATGATTATTCCCTCGAAGGAACTGAAAAACGGTGAAATTTGTGTACCCTGGTTTAAGGAAGATGAAAAAATTCTCAACTTCCGCTCTCCCTTCCTAAACTCCAATGGTTTATGTGTTTCCATCAACAAACACGTTCAAGACTACATGGGACCAGATGGAAAACCGCTAGAAGGTATTATCATAGTCAATGACGAAGACCATAAGCGCATCCAAGCTAGAATTGACGTACTAAAATCTCAAGGAATTGAAACTGATGAAGTAGACCCAGCAGAAACAGAATCAGAACGCCAAGGTCGAGACTTTGATGGTGACTGTATTGGTGTGGAATTAGCCAACAAATATCCCAATTTTACAGCCGAAGCAGAGTACAAAAATCTTCCTGAACAAGCCTACGCCCCTACAGTCAAACTGAAGAAGCAATCATTTTATAGAGAAGATAGCACACAGCCTCCTTTTGAAGAAATTGCCATCCACATGAGTGATGGTATCAGTGTTGGTATTATCAACAATCACGTTACAGCACTAGAAGCTTTAGAGTCAGAAATCGAGATCCTAAAAACTTATGGAAGTAGGGAGCAGCAGTCAGAGTATTTAAACCAAGTATCAGGTCACTACAAAAAGCTATTTTCTTTAGAAAATAACGAAAAATACTCTAAACCAATTAGGGAAGAATATAGGGAGTACATGAATGAGTTCGTTGTACTCTCTTCAATGCAAAACAGGACTCCTGAAATTATACAGCAAGCAATGGAAATTAATCGCCTGCTGTACAGGAAAATGATTGAGGAAGCCTGCTACCAAAACCAGATAGCAGTTGATTTGTTCAAGAGCGCTAAAACTCCTGACATGGACTTAATTAAAGAAAATAAGCGCTATCTGTATAGAGACGTAAACTACATTAAGGACAAAAAATTAAGGTCAATCTATCTCAATGAAGGGATTGTTCCTAAAGGTTACTCTCCAGTAGAACTGCTCATAAGTCAAACTAATAAATATTTTCAAGAAGCCCAACTTGAATCTCGCCCTATCATTCAGTTTCAGGATCTATTTACAGGGGTTGAATTCACGCCCCAACAAAAATATACTGCCCTCCTTGCCAAACAAGAATTCGATACAAAATTTAATGAAGCCACTCATTTAAAACGGCGACGAGAGACTGAACAAGGTCCCTACGCTATCATCCAAACACTCCAAGGAACACAAATAGAAATCACAAACCTTACTCGTTACGGAAATCCAAGAATTTGGAAAGCGCAGACACTTAACATCCGACTAGAAGAAATCCAAGAGTCATCCCGCAGCAGTGAGCGCCCTCACAAGTTGTTAGCAGTGGCTCAGATCAATGGGGAAGTAGATCCAGAAAACGGACAACCTGTATATAGCAAGTTAGGCACAGTGAGCAATCAGTCTACTATCGACCACAAGCTAAAAGCCGGAATGACTACCCTTGGAGCAACCTTAATAGAAATCAAGCCAGAACTGAGCAAAAGCCAAACCGAATTGCTGTTCCAACAAGCTTATGAAAGTGCCGAAGCATTCCGTACCGCCATACCTGAGTCAGAAAGGCAATCCGCCGCCGCTGCAGCTTGGAGCATATCAGCCACAAGACAAGATGAAGTAGAAAAAGAATTTAATAATTCTTCGGAAATAGCAGAATCGGGAGATAAACAACAGGTAGGTAAGCACAAAAAAGTATCTAATTTTGTATTTGTTGCTTTCCCAAACGAAATTATATCTAGACTAGATGAACTGCAATTTACTGATATAAAGCTAAGAGGAATTGGGAAAGAAGGTGATAGTTTTAAGGAAAAAATATGGAACCCAGAAGAAAAATATTCTATAGAAATTAGAGCTAGTCACTATCCAGAGGGGCATGAACGCTATGGTTCGAGGCTTGTCTTCGTGAAAGATAGCGACGGGCAATATAAGGAATTCGCTGTTCTGGAACAAAGAACTGGGAGATTACCAATCAACACCAAAGCAGAGGTAAACATTGTGCCGGGAGAAGCTTACACAGCTAAAGCTACCCTCCAGGAGCAGGGAAAACATAAGATTGAATTTACCATCAGAGAAATTAGTAAATTCTCTTATGCTGGTACGGCTTTCAACGGCGAACAAGTTACCCTCTCCATTGGCAATGTAGCGGTCCCAGATCAAACTGTAAAAATTAAACTTGATGGCAAAACACTAGGAGAGTTGGACGCTGACTCTGTAAAACAGCTTAAAGAAATTAATTATCTCAATAATGGCAATCCCCTAATCCTCAAATTTACATCCATTTCTGAAGGTGAAAATAAAGGTGCATTTCTTATAGGGGAATCACCTAACGGCAATTTGTTGAGAATTAATAAAGTTAGTTTCTACGACTTCAAAAGTCAAACATTTAATGACAAAGAATACAAAAACGTTACGATAGAAATCCCTCCTACTAAAGATAGAGACGCAGTATTTCTTAATGGAGAACCCCTAGGAGTGTTGCACTTTAAACAAGACAAAGAAGCACTTAAACAATTGGGAGTTCTTAAACACGGACAGCTTACTTCTATATCATGTACCCTACAAAGCAACTTCTCCCACACCTTTATCGAAGTTGACCCCAACACTGTTCAGTATCCTGAAATTTGGACAAAGGAAAGCCAAGCTTTTGAAGTAACCACAAATAGTTCTACGTTCACACAACAAGAGGTGATGATTGAAAAGAGCACACCTCTACTACAAAAAATCAAGGAACGTCCCACCATCTTATTCTCCTCTCAGGAAGATAGAATGCTAGGACTGATGGGGATGGCAGTAGATAACTATAAGGTTGATACTGTAACCAAATGGTTAACCAACCATGATATTGAATTCAGCCAAGTTTTTCCAAAAGATGCTCCATTAGAGACTCAAAAAGGTCTAGCAGTATTTAACTTAGTTAGCCATTCAATTCCTTCCCAAACTCTTGAGATGATGCTTGAGAAGTTTGGTAAAGTTCTTGATTCTACACAAGGTCGAACTGGCATACCAATTATTTCAGAACAAGCTATATACTTCTACAACCCATCTCAAAAATACATAAGTGAAGATGCAACTCAGTCTACACAGAAAGAAGCAGTAGGGTTAGTAGTGCCAGCACAAGATGCGATAGAAGTATCAAGTTGGCTATCTTCAATCACGCTTGAAAAGCAGTATTTTATAGAGAATAATTGTGCGACTTTTGTTATTGAGAAAAGCCAACTCCCTGAAGGTATGCAGCAAAAACTCTCATCCCTATTAGGAGAACCAATAGATGTCGGGAAAGTGGAGGGATACAACCTCTACGAGCAAAAGCTTACTCTGCTTAATGAAGTATTATACTTGGCAGACAGCAAACTATCACTCTTACCACAAGAAGTGAGCGAGTACCACCAAAGAGTCAATTCTTTACCCAATAGACCGCAAGTTATTAGTGAAGACTTAAATAAAGTAGATCTATTTAGCACATCAGTAATAGAACCTGGAAGCGCAGTTAAGAGTACTCTAGACAAACAATTTGCTGCACAAGCCTCGCCCTCAGTTAACCCCACAATCACACAAGATATTCTCGCAGTACCCTCTGGAATCATCGTGCAACAGGTTAACTGCCAGGGCAAAATGGGTGCAGGACTGGCAGCAGCGATCGCCGAGAAGTGGCCCAAAGTTAAACAAGAGTATCTCAACAAAAAAGACTGGCAGCTAGCAGATGTGCAGTTTGTACAAGTATCACAACCAAGAGAGCCTACACTTATAGTAGCTAACGTTGCAGGACAGTACAGCTACGGTACTGATAACAAACAAACTGACTTTGAAGCTCTAAAAGCAGGATTAGCCAAAGTTGGTCAGTACGCTAAAGAAAACAACTTGCCAGTATATATTCCCGACCATTTGGGGTCAGGGCTAGCCGGGGGCAGAACGCCGGTACAAAAGGAGCAAACTTGGGCGCGGGTCAAAGAGATTATTGTTGAAACAATACCAGATGTGACCATTGTATTCAAACTCCAAGAACAGGGGATCGTCATATCGGGCAAACCCATCCCGATGAACTATCCCCTGATGATGCATGGTGAAACCAATCCACTCCCAGTGGACACTTGCCTTGATGCCATGCGAGGGTACGGTAGAACCCACACTACCAGAGCTTACGAACCCTACAAGCAATACAGTTTCAAAGAAGGGGATATTGCGATCGCCACTGGGGGAGATAAACAAGTCGCCTTTCGTGTGGGCAAGCAGTACCGAATTACTCAAGAGGTAATTGCCGACCCTGATTACCAGCAGCAGTGGGCGCAGCTGGAAAAGCATTCTGCTAAAGCCCTATCGGAACTGTTCACGGGTAAGCAGCAGGTATGGGGGTTGCACATGGAACCTCTAGGGGATTACGTAGATGGTAAAATCGTACCGTTCCCCGAACCGCTTCCAATTAGGATTCAACAAGCAAGCACCACTACGCAGAAAGCCGTAGAAAATACTGATGTCCAAGTTACAGAAACCAAAATAGCACCACCAGTTAACATCTGTTCTGGAAGTGCCAACCCGTTAGGAGCAGCGCTGGCTAATCCGACAGTGTTAGCAAAGCAACTAGGAAGCATTCAAGGTAACTACCCGGTGTCTTTCCGCGACAACCCGGCAGTACCAGCACTTAAATCTGGTCCAGAGACTTATCAGGAAGAGAAACAGGAGGGCATTCCTTTTGCTTCGGCAGAACAAGCATACCAACACTACAAGGGAACAGTGCCCTTAGGAGAACCGCGAGTGCAGCTGATGGCGGAGATTATTCAAGCAAAGCTAGAACAGCATCCCAAATTGTTTCAAGCCATTCAACAACAGGGAGGGGTGAAATGGCTTGAAAGCTGCACCCACTACGTCACTTCAAGCAGAGACAATTATTGGGAAGGCAAGGGCAAGGATTCCCCATTCATCCGTGCTCTTATCGACGGATACTCGAAAGTTTTGGAAAAATCCCAAACTGCCGAAAATATTGGTCCAACCATTACAACGAATACCGCTTCTGTCTCAACAGCGGAAGAAACAACGCTCCCTACATCACTCACTTCCTCCCCAAAAACAAGTAACCCTTTAGCACAACTAAAACCCCTAAATCATGCTGTAGCCCATCACATGAAGAAAGATGTGGCGATGGCAGAAGTTGCCACCCAATTCATTGGCTTTTCGGCTGCACCACCTGATACACCCTCCAGCACTCGCAATTATGAGCAAGCTTGGGGCGAACGAGCCAATACTGGAGTATATTCAGCCCATGACATAATTATGGTTTCTGGCTCTGGTCCCTGGAGGGGAGTTACTGGGCAACAAATTCTCGAAACATTCAACAACCACTATGTACCCCTACTAGATAAAGCGATCGCATCTGGCAGTTCTTTTATAGTGGGCAATGCAGCTGGCACTGACCAGCTAGTACAGCAATACCTACAGGAACATGGATATAGGCTGGAAGCTCAAGAGGATGGATACATAAGCGCTTCATTCCAGGGAGTCATCACTTCTATTGATAGCAGCAATACTCAAGACGTTGCGCCAACACAAATTCCTGTTTCACCATCACTTGGACTTCCTGCACAGCCATTATCCGTACCTCTAGCTGCTGTGTCTCCAGCCGTCACAACAGATCAAAATCCTTTTGCCGCATCTTCCCAAAAAATCCCTCAAACAGGAGTGATGGCTGACACTGTGGGGAGTTATGAACAAGCCACCATCGATAGTTTGAGGAATTGGTACAGCGCTGCGGAGAAACTAGGCAAGTCAGAAGAGTATAAAAATCGCATAGCAGAAGTTGCTAGTGAATTTAAATCTGGGCAGGGATTGCCAGAGAAAGTATTAATTGCGATGACCAAAGATATGGAAGAACTGCGTGCTATAAATCGGCTCACTCAAATTGCTCAAAGAATTGGTGATGTTCTGGGACAGCCTGAAGGCAGCTCGGTTCAAGTCAAGATTAAAACTTACGATATCTTTCTCAATCCCTCTCAAAAAGACTTAACAATTTCTTATAAAAATGGAGCTACGATTCTTGATATTCAATTAGGTAAAGTATATATTAACCAAGTTTCTCCTGGGGTGATTCAATCTTTTGAAGACATTAATAATAAAATCGATACAGCTTTATCTCAAGTCAAATCTGAATATATAGAAATGTAATTTTCATTACTATTATCTTAAACTTAGAAATAAAAAAATAAAAAATATGACTACAAATCCTTTAGTGAATCTTGGTAAACACACTGCCAACATATCCTCAGATATATCTCCTGCCAAAGCTGCTTATATCCTCAGCCAAATCTTAGAGAAAGTTGGTTATGATGAGCAATCTTTTGAAACTCCTGTAGATGAAGTTAGTTCTTTTGAGCAAGATGATGCTATCAGAACTTTAGCAAACATGATTGCTGAAGTGAATTCAGGAAAATCTTACGAAGAGTCTATATTAACAGCATTGTCTTTGGATCAGGAGCGTACAGAAGAAATTGAACACAAAACTGTAGCGTTACTCTTGGCAGAAAATAAAGAAAAATCACCTTCAACGCAGCCTTTATCTGTAGATGAATTAGATAGTAGCCCAACATTTAGACGAGATGTTGTTGAGGCTGTATCAACTCCTACTGGACAAGAAAAAACTTTAGCAAAGCAGCATCAGCAAAATACAGAAGATATACACCGATATGTGATTCCGCTAGTCTTAACAAGACTAATGAAAGAGAAATCAGCTATAGAGAGTGAGGACGCTGAAGGTTTAAAGACTAGATTGTATAAGTCAGAAGAGTTTACTGCGGCATTAAAAGTTACTACTGAGGGTGAGCAGTTGCTAACATTAGATAGAAATATTGCTATGGAGAATGAGGAAGCCAGAGCCTTGGAAGCTACCAGAAGATCTTCTCAGCTAAGGTTTGATATTATTATCAATAATATCACTCAGCAAGAGCTAGAAATAATCAAAATCATAAATCTACAAGAAGCTCATAAAGCATCACAAGAGGTTTCTAAACAGGGAGAACTAGGAAGTCACGAATTCTAAGAGGTGTTGCAACCCCACGACTATAAGCCGAAGGCTTGTGGCCCCTCGTACCTCCCCGCTGGGAAGGAATTTTTCGTGTCCAATCCCTCCATTATTTGAAATATTTTCTCAGTCTGTGTGATTTCAAGCATGTTCTGACCACAATACATATGACATGATTGAAAATCACTTAGGACAAGATATCCTTGAAAATTATGAACTGAGTTGAAAATGCTCAAACTTAAGTACCACAATCAATCCAGATTATATAGTTTGTATGTATTGATAGATGAAGGTAGCGACAAGAATGTAGTAAATAATTTTGTTGTATTGGTTCAATTTTTTGGAATCGACAATTTTTCAACCATACCGTGACCATTATGATTGTTTTCAACTATATCTTGTCCCTTAGTTGAAGGAAAAAGAGGAGACTGAGATCTTGCGCCTTCTCAATAAGGGCTGGTCTGCAACGCCCACACCACGAAAGAATAAGCTTTTTGGGCTTCGATTTTCGCTGCGAAGATAGTGGTGCAAGATCTAAGGAAAGGAGTTTAGTTAACTTGAAATTTTCAACTCTGGGACACGTTATGGTTGATAATCCCAACATGTGATCACGATTTGACGGAAAACGTTATGTTGCGTTTTGCTGCAATCCTTGATATTACGTTTGGTTGGCCACACAATGGTTGAAATCACGGTCTCCAAAGGGATGAACACTGCGAAATAGCTAGATTAAACCTGACCATATCCCAACGAGAAAAGCTAGAAAAACGATAATGAGCTTTTGATGATCTGGTATGGAGTTATGGGGGTAAATAATCCAAGCGACTGCAAGATAGAAACAGCTAAAAACTGGTTTGGTAGGAATAATACCTAATCCAATAACAGATAAGACAGCTACTAATGCCCAAGCTACAAAATACTCTATCTTTGCCAAAATTCTATCTAGTTTAGTACTATACATATTACTTGAAATAGCAACTTTATGAGATTTAGAGAGAAGTAATTTGCTGAGAGAGAGGGAACTGGATGGTAAATGTCGAACCGAAACCCACAGAGGAAGAAACTCCAATATTACCCTTATGGCTCTCAACAATTTGCTTTGCTAAGTAAAGTCCTAAACCAGACCCGACATTGCCTCCTTTACCTCTCCCCCCACAATAGAATCTGCCGAAAATTTTGGGCAAATCATCATCAGGAATTCCCATCCCTGAATCACTTATCTGAATTACGACTTCTGAGTCATTCTTGTGTTGCACAATTTTTACCCAACCAAAATCAGTGAACTTAATTGCATTACTAACTAAATTAAGGAAAAGACGACGTAATTCATTAGGGTCTCCTTCTACTATAATTGGTAAAGATGTATTCAGGTTAAGTTGCATATTTAATTTCTTGGCAGTAGCTAAAGGCGATAACTGCTCTACTACAGAGATAATAATTTTTTGCAGGTCTACTTTTTCAAGGTTTAACTTTTTGGCACCAGCATCATAGAGAGAAGCGTCTAAAAGAGTGTTGACCAAATCCAGCAAACTCTCGGTACTAGAGTAAAGACGACGTAGCACTGGGGAAATCTCTTTAAGGTCGTTTCCATAAGTTCCTTCTACAAGACATTCCAAAAGCTGACTAGCTGCATAGAGTGGAACTCGTAAATCGTGAACTAAGAGCCGTACAAAATTTTCCTGAGCTTTTAGGCGAGCATCACGTTCAGCAATTCTACTATTTACTCTTAACAATGCTCGAATTCTCACTCCTAATTCGTTTGCTAAGAGGGGCTTTGTCACAAAATCGTCCGCGCTAGCTTCTAAACCTAACTCCAAGGTGGGTTTGTCATTATCGACAACCAGCAAAATTGGAAAATAAGGGAGCACAGTTGAGCGAATGTTACTTATCAAATCATGCCACTCTACTCGTTTTTTGCTTACATCCAAAACCATTAAATCAGGAGGAGACTCCTTCACTATATCCAATGCCTCTGTACTTGAAGTACTTCTAACCCAATATAATGCTTCCTTTTGGAGGTAGTTAAGCAACTGAGATTTATCATCTTTGTCACTATCACTTACCAACAAAATTGTGTATTTATCATCTGATTCACCTAAAATTCCATTGAATGTCCCCGCTATAGCACGGTTAGCGGTCGAAGGAAAATGGTTAATATACACTAACTGTATCCATCGTTCAGTAGTAAAAGGAAATTTTCGGTATACTGATGCACGTCCTTTTGGTTGTAGAAGCTTAGGGTTGGTAGGGCACCCCAAGATACAAACTCGAACTCTTCCTAATAACTAATGCTAAAAACGTTGTCTTTAGCAAGCTGACAAACTAGAGCTATCTTTCAAGCCTTTGATGTAATGCTTAATGCATTTAAAATATAGCTCCTCTATTAATCAGAATTTATGATATATACCGCTTTTCAACATCAGTAATGATCCTGAATAAGAAAATACTTAATCCACTTGAATGACTGTTTAATTACTGTCTAGTATCTGTGTGACAGTTTAAAATGCGGAATACTAAAACATCCAACTATCCAGCACATATACTATAAGTGAAATTACATAAATTATAGATATTAAAAAAATAAGAAATGAGTAAAATTAAGGTAGTAATCATTGAAGATCATGAGTTAATGAGGTTTGGGATAGTTACAGCACTTTCTGCCGACGAACGTATTGAAGTATGTGGAGAAGCTGATAATGGTTTTTCAGGACTAAACCTAATAAAAATGCATAATCCTGAACTGGCATTAGTTGATATTAATTTGCCAGATATAGATGGTGCAGAGCTTTGCCAAAAAATTAAAAACGATTTTAATACAAAAGTAATAATATTAACTGCTGATAAGACGCAAGATACTGTGACAAAAGCATTTAAGCATGGAGCAGATTCATATTGCATCAAAAATCTACCAAAGAAAAAATTAGCAGAAGCAGTATATGCCACTTATCAAGGGGAATCATGGATAGACTCAACTATTGGTAAAATTTTGATTGAAAACATGAAAAACCAGCCAAAAGCTGCTCGTCAAACTTCTAAAATTTCTCATAAAAAAGAATGCACTAGTGGAGCAAGCACACTCTCTCAAAGAGAAATAGACGTTTTGCAATTAATAGCTCAAGGGATGAGCAATGAAAAAATTGCTGCTCACCTATATATATCTATTGGTACAGTAAGAAGTCATGTGCATCGAATCCTACAAAAACTAAACTGTGAAAATCGTTCCCAAGTAGCAATTAAAGCAATCTCTTTAGGGCTAGTTGAAACACCTATGAGGGAAGAAAATGATTACGTTCAAAATCTATTGATTGCTTAGCTGCCGCTGATATGTAGCACGCTTGTCGTAAGGCACAACCCAGAGTACACATCTGCCTTTTAGACGCTCTGGTTCCTTACGACAAATACTGAGATCAAAATCGTTCCACTTGATAAGCTGACGGGCAAACTGTCCGTCTTTTGATTTAGCCCAAGTCAAAGCTTCTTTCTCTTCAAAAGTAAGGCGAACTGGCTCAGTCAAACCACCTCCTTTCCAAGCGGGAATCATATTACCAACTAGAATGCCTACACCAAATACACCAGATAGTACTAAGGCAGCAGGTAACATAGAACTAAAAACTGCACTAGATTTTTGCTTCTCTAGCTTCTTCAGTAAAACTGAAGCAGCTTTAGCAATAGCGCTCTTTTGTTGAACAATAGCTACACTTGATGCTTTATCAAGCTTTTCATCTATTTCTACAGTCCATCCTTCGACTACAGTATCAAGTTTTCCTGGAATATCCTCCATCAATACCTCAAACTTACCAAGGGAACTCAAAACCAAAAACAACGGATCTTTGGGATTGACACCAGAACGCCGAACTACATCAAGAACTTTCTGTTTAAAATGGTCAGAATGTCCTTCTAAAGCTGCGTCTAAAGAATCTTTCACAGCAGTATTCACACTTATAAAACCCTTTTATCAATTAAAAATTAAAAATCACAGTCTAACTGTTGTTGAATATTAAGTGATGATTCAGGTTGTGCAAGAGCTAACAAGTTAGTAATGTTTTTATTGTTTTTAATTTGCTCGTTAAACTCTTCCATCCAGTTAAAAATACGAGAGCGGTTTATTATATCTATCTCTGGGTTCTGCATAGCTTGACTATAAGGCAAGTTCAAAGATTCTACTAATTCATAAGTACCCCTCCATAACTCTCCTAAATACAATTCCTCCCCACCAATTTCTTGAATCCACTTTTGAATATCAGTGCCATCAAAGTACGGAAATTCATTACCAAAGTAAAGGTTTTTAAGCACCACATAGTCTGCATGATTACCACAGTAATCAAAAAGCTTTTGCAAGTACTCGACACAATCTCTACGATAAGAAATTGGATGAATAAAGGTAATGCGATAACCCAAACTAGCAATTGCGTCCCACAACATCACTTCTTTTGCAAATTGTTTGAACTGCTCAAAGTTCTGCCCAGGCAAGTCGCTAAGAACTGCTTGAAAATCAGAAAAGCGTTCTAAGTCGATGAGCAGTTGATCAGCACCACCTTGGGTTAATGGCAATTCATTAACAGGTAACAGTAGTTCATAGGCATACAACTTATTGCGCTCACCAGTGTAGTAAGCTCCCAACTTTAGTTTGGACTCTAGGTAAAGCTCTACTAACAGCCGTGCTGTTGTAGACTTGCCTACCCTAGCATCGCCATTTGTCATCACCAAGCGCTTGGGAGTGGGGAGAATCGCATTCCTCATTTTGGTTGGTTATAAGACTGAAAGGTCTTAAGAACTTCCGTCTGTTTGTTTAGAGCGGAGAGTATTAAGCGGCTTGATCTGCTGGTGCATGATTTTCTAGTCCCAACAATTGACTAGCGACCAACACATTTTGCTCAAATTCCTTAAGCCAAGCTGAAACGCGAGATTTGATGACAATGTTAGCTTCTTTGCTCTCTAAAACTGCACTAAAAGGTAAGTTCTTCTCGTCGATATAGTCATAGGGTTTGAAAAACAAGTCGGGCATCATAACCTCAACTGCACCAGCTGATAGAAGTTTTGTCCGCGTTTGTGAACTGTCGTAGCGTTCAAACTTATCACCATCGCCGTGGAACAAATTCTTGACAACGACATAATCCACTCGATTGTCACAGTACTCGTGAAGAACACGCAGGATGTTCACTGAGTCCTTCACTCTGGAGAGCACACTCACCATAGTGACTCTGTAGCCTAACTCTTTAACAGCATCAAAAACGCCCAAGTCCTTCTCAAACTCCTCAAAAAACACCCCCGATTGGGCTGGCAAGTCTACCAATGCAAGTGGGGGGCGTTCGCTTTCCAAATCTATTAGCAGATCGTCGGCACCCCCCCTTGTAAAAATATTAAGCAGCTTCACTCCAGGTTTCACTGAGTTGTAGTGTCTGTACAATTGAGCATTGCGATGATCCGAGTCATAAGCCAAATACTTCAGTTTTTTGTTGATATATAAATGAAGCAATCCCCTAGCGAATGTGGATTTGCCCACCCCTCCCTTATCTCCGGTAACAATCACTACCTGCCCTTTGTGCTGAGTTGTATTTTCCCCCATCTGTTCGTTATTCCTTTTTCTAGCCATAAATAATGAATTTAGTGAATAAAAAGGTGAAGATATAGGATTCTTATTTGATTTTTGAACAAACTCCAAACCTGAGTCCTATCTAGTTCACGATTAAGCCTCAGTATACGAGCGCAAGAATCAAAGCCGATTCCCATAGAGTGGAGATCAACTGGATGAGAAGGCCATCCACTTAACTTCATATCACCTGCACCAGACTCTACTTGGTCAAAAGATCTGCTACTTATTTCTCAGTTTTACACCTCATCCTCCAACCAAAAAACCACCATTTGATTTAAAACAATACGCATTTTGATACAATTACATGTCTACACCAACTAGCGGATTCTCCATACCAGCACTGAAGTCGCTAAGCAATACATTAAAGACCAGCGTTCAAATAAATCCTGGCTAGTTGAAATCAAGCTGCTAATTCCTTTAATTCCTTGACATTCTCCCTTCTCAAGAGCGGAGACGCACTCGTGTTCGGGACTACCAAACTTCCCGATCTACTCTGGTGTGCTAAAGGTGTACGTGTAGCCTGTCAGTAGAAACCCAGAAGACGGCTTTCTGAAAGTTACAGTAGAGTAGGAAACAGAAGATAAGCCTGAGCCAAACCCTACTCAAGCCTCTCTTTCTACTGGCATATTGGGTGGCATATGGGAATTTTCATTCGTTTACCAGGGATACAGCAACTACCAAACTGGATAAAATCGACAGCGCTGATTTGCTAATCATTCAGATCTCGCGCAAAGGATTTGACCATCCCTATCCCTACACCAATCCCTGACATGCAAGCATTAGCCTTAGCCATCAACATCCCTTATATTCACGCCTCAAATCGAGTGGCTCACAATCATACTGCTGATGACAGCAATTCATTTGACTCAGTGTTTTTACGGTCTTCTAGAAAAGAATTGGCAATTAAGTTGAGGATTTCCACTCTTTCTACGGGAGTTGCGGCACATACAAGCATTCGTAAGCTAACCCCTGGCTTGGCTCCTAGCAACTGAGACAGATACCATTCCCGCGCTTCTATAGGAACAGCTCCTAGCAACGCTAGAAACTTCCCAGTTCCCAAATCAGCTTTTCCCTTACGAAACCTGGAAATTAGCACCTCTGAAACTCCAGCTTGCTTGGCTACAACCTTTGCCGAGAGGTTGAACTTGTTAAACATCTCATCAAATAGTTGCTGGTAAAGAGAAGTTTCCTCTGTTACAAAATTTTGCATTACCTAGCCAATTATATAATCAGTTACTTGTTATAGTATGCGATATTGAAGGAGAACGTTATTAAAACTTTTGAACACATGGATAATCTAATAATAGCAAGAGATCTCTTCTTTCCACACTAGGCCAACGACTTACTGATAAATATTAACACTGGCTTCCAGTCTCAGGGAAGCAGGGCATAACTTCAGGTAATACTGGCTTGCTTTGCGATACTTTAAAGCGCAAGATAAGCAAGTTTGTGCATCTCTCAAACAACGCCTGAAAACTAGAAAACGGGAGAACTAGCCTTAGTCTGGGGGGACAAGGCTAGCCGTCATTACTACAAACTAAGGACATTATGCCTCAGAACAATTCAAGAATTCAAGCGAAATTTTACCCACTTCAGCATGAAGAATGGTTACGTGCCTGCTCGGAACTAAAACCAGCAGAAGTAGATGTCCTTTACTATCTCAAAACAGTTAACCCAATCGGCCAAAGGATAAGTATCCCATGTAATTTCATTGCATCTGATTTAAAGAGGGATAAAAGCACGATTAGTCAAGCAATACTGGCTTTAAGAGAGAAAAATTGGCTACCAGAGTGGTTTGAGGTTCAATTTCGAGAGCAAGACAATATTGAAAGCAACATACGCGATTGCCTTAAAGCTGAGCTTAGCGGTGAAGTGCAGGTAGTCACCGCTGTAGGTGGCATCGATTTACTGACTGAGTCTGAAGTTATTGAGATCAAGGAAATCAGCAATTGGAAGGGCGCACTAGGCCAAATTCTAGCTTTCTCTTCATTTTTCCTTGATCATCAAAAGCGAATTCATTTATTTGGTCGTCTTGACTTAACAAAGTTACCACTGGCTCAAGCCATCTGCTCTGAGTTTGGCATTACGGTAACTTTTGAGGAGGCTTGAGATGACCAAGCTTAAACGCAATATCAGATCTTCTCAAGGTTTACCTGAAGCTATGGGATTTTCTATCCTACCACATTCACACTCTGCTATAGCTATTAGCAATCGTTTGACAGGTTCTCAGTTCCGGCTATGGCATTACTTAATGATGATAGATCCATTTGCCGATCAAACTCGTAATGGTGAAAAGATATATCATCCAATTCCATCTCCAGCTGAAATAGCAGTAGCTATAGGCGCTAGTCAGAGGACAGTGGAAAAAGATATGAAACGGCTAGAAGAACTTGGGCTATACGCAAAACGAATAACTCAATGGGAAGGATACAACACTACAGCAGAAGCTGGTAAGGCTGCTGCTACAAAACTTAAAAACAAGTCAGTTTGCCCAGAACCTTTGCAGGATAAGGGCGGTTATTTAACCGCAGATCCGGCTAAACAACCGGATATTGCACTAAATAGCCGCGAACCCGGTTATTTAGCCGCAGATCCGGCTAAACAACCGGATATTGCACTAAATAGCCGCGAACAACCCCTAGAACCCTTACAACACAAAGATTCCAGCGTCCCTCAGACTATTCAGACTTATACAGACTTTATAAATACTCTCTCAGATAGCGAGAGAGAGAGTTTTGTAAAGTTTGGGGAACAAAAAGCAAAGCAGCTACCCCGTCCCCCCGAACTCCCGCAGCGCTGGGTAGAGAAGAATTGGGAAGAATTATCAGCCCAGTGGCACAAGGAGAGTGGTAAAACTTCAAAAGCGCAAACTGAGAAATGGGAGAACCACCCACAGCGCCAGGAGTGGATAGAAAAAATACGTCATTTGGGACCATTGGGTTTCCAAGCCGAAACTAACGACAGGGACGAGCAGAAACAACGCCGCGACTTCGCTAAATGGGCGACTGATAACAAACTCATTTGGGGAATGGAATCATGAATATTGATGATCTACCCAATTTTGAACCCTTGCCTCTGCGTAAGCCTAAGACTGAGGAGGAAGAACTCTTTTATCCTAAATGGCATTGTTTCTGCTGCTCCGATTCTGGCATTGTGCGATCGCACCTAGTTCACTTAGTAATGCCAAATTACAATCCTGACCATGATAAGTGGGTCGCATGTCAAAACTGGGATTGTACAAAGTTTAATGATCGTTGGGGCAACATTGACATTTCTAATTTTGATACTCGCTTCCTGCCTGGAATCTGCCAAAAACTTGATTTGAAACATCGCCAAGATTGGCAGCAAACGATCACAATTCAAATTGAGATTAAGAAATTGGCATCCTCATTGAAAATGCCAGGAAGTAGCGATCGCACCGAAAACTCAGAGCAGGAAGTGCAGCAGCGCAAAGCTGAAATAGAAGCTATTAGCCCCGAACAGTGGGAATCAATGAGAAAAGATTACTTGGGAGACGATGATGAGTAAGTATTCTATTGGCGTAAGCGTTGCGCCGCGCAATCATGCGGATCGCTTTTCTTCTCACGGCAGCAACATTTACTGCACCCTCATAAAAATCAGAAATAGTGGTAAAAAGCCATACATCGTTCAGTGGGATGACGGTAAAAAGGTGATCGCATGACAAAGCCCAAAACAGCAAAACCCCTACCCCCGTCTGATACCCAAGTAGATATATCTGTTGAAGTCATTGAACCAGAAGAACTTACTGAGGAGGAGTCACGCTTACGCCTGCACCTGGAGCGAAAAGTGGAACGGGCATTTTATGAAGCTGGGAAGGCATTACTGGAACTTAGGGATAAGCGATTATTCCGCAGCAGCCATAGGACTTTTGAGGAATACTGTAAAGATAGATTTGGGTTTGAGCGTCGCCATCCTTACAGATTAATTGATGCTGCCGCCGTTGTTGATAATCTTACCCAAATGTGTCCGGATCGGACACAAATTGAAACCGAGGTTGAATCTGACGAAATGTGTCCGATCCGGACACAAATTCTTCCCACTAACGAATACCAAATTCGACCACTGACTAAGCTAGAACCCTCTAAACAGCGCTCTGCATGGCAGATGGCAGTACAAGCAGCTAACAATAGACTACCTTCACATCGAATTGTTAAAGACATTGTACAAAGTGTTATGGAAAGAACCAGAGTGCCAAATCCTTATCGTTCAGGAGAAGTGTGCCAAATTCTTCCCAAAGATAACCCTGAATTACGAGGTAAAGGCGGGTGTTGGTGTATTGTAAGGCAGGTGAATGATTTTAGTTGTACAGTTATGAGTTGGGATAGAGAATATACCGTAAGGATGGATCACTTGAAATCGCTAGAGTACTCTGATGCTGACTGTGAAAGGATGCAGTCTGTGTGCGATCGCATCACTAGACTACGCAGCTGTAGCGGTTTAGAAGCAGCGGCTTACGCTAACCTGAAACACTTGGGTGAATTGAAGCGTCCTTACCTAACACCATTGGAAGAGAAGCTGTTGGGGCTTTTGGAGCAAGAGTATCGGATCGCTACCCAATCTGACGTTCTTTGAGGAGAAGCTGTTTGCGCTAGTCAGTTGGCTATTTAATGAATAATAAAATAAAATACAATCGCTCCTAACCGTGGAGTTTTAACCATGCCTTCCGGTAAAATTAACCAACTATTACCATTGAACAAAGCCGACGCTACTACACTCCCCCAACATCAAATTCTCTCTAAAGAACAAATTTTTGTTTTGAACAAACGTTCTAACTATTTGGGCGCGATCCAACTAGGGGTGCATTTGTTGATCACTGGATGTAGTGGCTACTTGTACGCCTCAAATTTTGGTAATTGGTTGGTGGCAATACCAGCGCTTATCGTTTACGGGTTTTGTATTGCTGCAATGTTCGCACCAATGCACGAAGCCGTTCACAGAACAGCTTTTGCCAACAATCGCTTAAATGATATTATCGCTTGGTTGACAGGGTTGCTCTCGTATTACAACAGTACTTTTTTTCGTTACTACCATAAATGGCATCATCTTTATACGCGCATTCCAGGTAAAGACCCAGAACTAACCGATATGACACCCAAAAATTGGGCTGAATACATATTGGTGATTAGTGGTTTGCCTTGGTGGTTCGCTCATGTTAATGGGCATTTTCGAGTAGCTATTGGTTTACTTGACGATTGCCCATTTATTCCTTTATCTGCGCGTACTCAAGTTATTCGCTCAACAAGGTTGCATTTAGCTGTTTACGTCTGTGCTCTCGCTGTTTCAATTTTATTTGGTCAACCTTGGTTTTTTCTTTACTGGCTACTGCCGCTCTTTATTGGTCAACCAATTCTGCGCTTCATTTTGCTGGCAGAACATACAGGCTGTACTTTAGACAATAATCTTTTCACAAATACGCGCACAACGCTGACACTTTTACCTATGCGCTTATTAATGTGGAATATGTCATTTCACGCCGAACACCATTTATACCCGTCAATTCCTTTTCATGCATTACCAAAAGCGCATCAGTACTTAAATTCTCACTTAACTTATGTTGATAAAGGATATACAAAAGTTAATCAATATATTATTAGTAAATTAGGACAATTACCTTCTTCAAATACTTGATATACCGTTGTTTTTTGCACCGACTTCTCTTTTGGGATGCGTCCCTTCCCTTCGCAAACGCGAGCGCTTTCCTTCACAGAGCATTATTTAGCTACCTGTTTTGTTTGCGATCAAACCATTGGCTCAGAAATCGACGTTTTTAAATTGAACAAATAGACGGAAAATTGCTATTCAGCCAACACTTGCTAGTATCAAGGTTAGGTTATCTAACATCTTTAATCCTCCTATTTATCCAAGCCCTGTTCTATTGGATTGGGAAGCCCCAGTTCGAGCTTGAGGCAAGCTGGGGTACTTCACGCTGCTAGTTCTTGGGAAGATGAATTGTTATGTAGCAAATTGGTGAGCTTTTGGGTGAGAAATTCTTTGGTGACCATACCAGAGATTAAATCTACAACTTGCCCATCTTTGAACAACATCAAGCTTGGAATCGCACTGATATGATAATGCGATGCAATGGTTGGATAATCATCAACGTTCGCCTTAGCAACTTTGACTTGTCCTGTAAACTCGATTGCCAGTTGTTGCACAATGGGATTCATCAGGCGACACGGACCACACCAAGCAGCCCAAAAGTCTACAAGCACTGGCTGTGAAGCTTCTAATACTTCCTGTTGAAAGTTGTCTTCATTCAGAGTAATGGGTTTAAGATTTTCTAACATCTCAATCTCTATTTTTACTTTCAATCTAAATATTGTACCGAACAGTCAGTATAAGAGCCAACTACCTTCTGGCGTACCCCAAAGGACGCCGTTCCCTCTGGGCAATGGGTATTAATGTTCACAATCCTTAAGATGTTAAGTTTTTTATCTGGCTCTCGGCAATAACTTAAAGAGCTTGTGGACAAATACATATTACATATGTAATACTAGATTGGGATTACAAATACTACAAAAACTCAATGATACGCACAATCTCCTCAACCATTAGTAGCACGATTACTCTGCCTGAACCCCTGTAGGGTCGGCAATAGATCGTGCTACTAATGGTTGAGAGAACATACTTGTCCGTCACTCGTAAATCTGGGAATTGAGAAATTTATGAAGCGCTCACCCAAGTAGTCAGTGCTATTTCCCTCCAACAGGCGAAACTTCCAGAACTGATTGCCTTCAGTACCAATCTAGTAGATCAACTTATCCAAAGCGGGAGGTGCAGATGTATTACAGCACCGATATAGGCAAGAAGTACTACCTACCTAACCCCCGCCTCTGGAACTCAGAAGCGGGGGTTGTTTTTTGAGGACTAATTTACTTCAAACCTATTTACACACTGGAATACTGCGATTACATAGCACTACCCTCTGATTCCTAAAAAAAAGTTTGTAGTATACCCTTGACACTTTATATTACATAATGTACTATAAGTGTAGTGAAGCACTAGAGCCTCTCAAAAAGGCATAGGGTTAACACCTCTGAACCTTGAAAACTCAATAATTGCCACTCAACGTGGGGGTGTAGCTTAGTCCGGTTCAAAGCACTCGCCTGTCGAGCGAAAGATCGTGGGTTCAAATCCCATCATCCCCGTGTAGCAGCGTCTCGAAAACGCCTGCGGCTGAAATAGACCGTCAAGAGTTCGATTCTCTTAGCCTCCTCCTGCATGGGAAGTTGGTGAAGCTGGTGCTCACGTGCTGCTGAAAACGGCGAGAAGGCGGTTCAATCCCGTCACTTCCCACTCGTTGCCCCATAGCTCAATGGCGGAGCAGGCGGCTGTTAACCGCACGGTTGCAAGTTCGACTCTTGCTGGGGCAGCCATTTATTGCCGAGTGAGCAAGCCACCTGACTCTGAACCAGGAGGGTGCAGGTGCGAATCATGCCTCGGCATCTACTCTTAGCCCTGTAGTGTAATTGGCAACATCCCTTGCTTTGAACGAGGAGAGTCCAGGTTCGACTCCTGGCGGGGCTGCCAAATTATACTCCTTTTCCCATTTGGGCAAAAGGCGCCTGAACAGTTTGTGTGTGGGTTCAACTCTCACACCTGAGTATTAACGGGGTGTAGCGCAACTTGGTAGCGCAGCAGCTTTGGGAGCTGAAGGTTACAGGTTCAAATCCTGTCATCCCGATATGCCTGCCCTTGTGACGTAATTGGAAACCGTCGCTCGTTTATAATCCCTAGGAGTGTCAAAGTTATTAAAAATTTTATGCCGAAAATTCCCGTAATTGATTTTTCCCTTTTCAGTATGGATGTACAAGCTTGGCATAATGTCGTCCAGCAAATTTATCAAGCTTGCCATGAAATCGGGTTTCTGTATTTACAGAATCCGGGAATATCTCCTGAGTTAATTGAAGAAGTATTTACACAAAGCAAGTACTTCTTTAATTTACCTTTAACAGTGAAGCAGCAGCTAGCTTGGAGTGATGAATTTAGTAATCAAGGTTATGTTGGTATTGAGAGAGAAAGTCTTAACCCAGGTACACCAGGCGATCTCAAAGAAGCGTTTAACATAGGTAATACCTCGTCGATTGCCCTTACAAAAGAGCCTTGCATTCAAGCCTTCTATCAAGCTTGCACCCATGTGGCTAATCAGGTGTTGCAAGCGTTTGCCTTGGGTTTGCAATTACCAGAAGATTTTTTTACCATCAGACATAACGAACAAAACCATACTTTGCGACTGCTACACTATCCTCCATTGCAGCAACTACCCAAGCCAGGACAAGTTCGTGCTGGTGAACACTCCGATTATGGTAGTATTACCCTGCTATTTCAAGACCAAGTTGGCGGATTGGAAGTGCAAACAGCATTTGGAGAGTGGATTGCGGCTCCTGCAATTCCTGGTACTGTATTAATAAACACAGGTGATTTGATGCAACGGTGGACTAATGATGTGTTTGTCTCAACGAAGCATTGGGTGATGATTCCTACAGATGATAGACTCAACCAGTCACGATATTCTGTAGCATTTTTCTGTCATCCTAACGATGATACGGAAATTGCTTGTTTGGAAAGCTGTCAACAGCAGCGTTCCCCAATTTATCCGCCAATCTTTGCAGGAGAATATCTTTTGAGTCGTTTACAAGCAACTTATTATTAAGATAATACAGTGATCGCCGCTACATTTTTCAAGCGACAAAAACGGACAACCTTAGAAAAAACGCACCTACCTACTCCCAAAAAATACCCGGACATTTCCAGACAGGTGCGTGCAGATCGCACCCTCTCCTAGAAGTTTACATCCCAAACTAGGACAAAAGTTGTCCGTTTTTGTCCTGGTTCATCCCAACCCCTCAAGCAGGCAATACTGGAGCGTGACGACTCCATCACAAATCCCAATCAAGAGTAAAAGTTTCGCTACTATCTTCTATTATAGGTTCAGTGTCCAAATTGCTCGAAGCTTCTGGTGTTAAGTCACCATCAGACTTTTCGCTGTCCTCTAAAACTTGAGAAACTTCTTGCTCACGGTGAGTTGAATCAGCCACTCTAAGCTGATTTGTGCCGTTGTTATTGACTGCTATTGAGAATGGAAATGCACCGTGTTTGAATGCAAAGTAGCAATCAATGATAAAGTACAGCGTCTCTAGGTAACTCTTACCTAACTGTTGTGATTCCCCGAATATCCGCTCACGGTAACTATCTTTTATTCTGACTTTTTCGGGAGTTTTATCTTGATGAGATACCACGGCACACACCTATGAACTTAGACCTACAGGGACTTTAGTATTAATAGTTTTAGCCATTTCTAACAGCCCCGACGAGTTAGCTTCTACTGGATTTGGCAACAGATTAAAACCGTTTTTTTCCAAAAGTTTTTTAAACCCAGGAAGTAAGCACCCTCCACCAATAGCCCAAATCTCATCCCCAAGGTGTTTGGCGTCCAATGCTTCGCTCACTGGCTGCTTGAGATAGCCTTCGTACCAATCCTGTAAACAGCTAGTATAAATTTCTTTTATATCAATGTCACGACTGTATCTTGTATGCCCCATCTCCAAGCACAAGCGGATTTTAGATGAATCACCTACTTTTCCACCATTGAGATGTTTCATCTTTTTGGCAATCTCATTAATCAGTACTTCTACTCCAACTGGATAGGGGGTATGTAGTTCTCTTTTGCCTTGGAAATAACGAGAATACAGCGTTGTCCCATTACCAAAATCAACCAGGGTTAACTTTCTTGGCAGCTTCTGTCCGAATAATGCGCCCATTCCTTCCGGCACTACCTTTAGTACTTCCACTTTTACATCTGATGGTTTGCCAGCTAATAAAGGTTGATATTCCCCATTCATGACTTCACACAGCTTGTCTGATAAAGCTACGTCGTGTAAGCTCACTACTAGTCTTAAGTGCCAAGCTTTACGATATGGCAGATGGGCTAGCGCTCCCAACAAAGTGATCAGCGCATTATTCACTTTGTTAATATTCGAGTCTGTGTTGCGCTCAAAGTAGTATCCTGTGCGAAAAGCTGACTCCCCGACGGTATATGCTTGGCCGTTAAGAACGACTCTTCCTGGCACGTCTTCCATCTCTTCACGAGAGATGTAGCTAGGAATTCTGACTACATTAAAACCATCAACAAACAATTTGACGCTACCATATCCATTATCAAATCCTGCACAGAAAACTTTTTGATTTGCGTGTATGTTTTGAGAATTCATAGGGGTCAACTAAGGGAATTAGAAGAATTCAGGAGACACAATGGATCTGTTCCCGAATAACTCTTGTCTAATATACCCCAAAGTGTTCCTATCTATGCCCTATTTAGGGGTTATTTTTTTCTCTAGAAGGTTTTCAGAAAGTTTATTAGTATAATAAAATACTAACTTTCCCGTATGAAGAACCTTTCTCGCAGTTCAATTAATTGCCGAACGGATAGGTCGATAGCGCTTCATTTTTACTAGACAAACTTAATTGCCAATTAGCTATGATTATAGTAGAAATACTCAAAGTCGTGATGTCTTTGGTTTTGATTCCTTGCTAGCTCCACCAATGGCAACTTCACCAAAATTTTTGAAGTGCAGTACAGATGATAAAGCGGAAGCTGTTAAGATGAAACGTCAATCTGATAAAAAAATCATCAAAAAATGATTTCTCCTGAAAACAACAACACCCAAACTTTTAGCGACTTAATTACTTCCTCTTAACTTATAAGACTATTCAGGGTTGTACTATTTTTTTC
>NZ_JAAKGC010000293.1 GCF_017591665.1 Aetokthonos hydrillicola CCALA 1050
AAAAACTCGTTTAGCCGACGATATTCAACGACTGCAAGCGGAAAAAGAGTATTTACAGCATGGACAGCATATAGGGGAGCAACAAGCGCTTGTGCGCCAGTTAGCCCAAGTTTTAGCAAATCATATATCTTCTCAACTACAATCCTCGCTGGAGAATTTAGCTACTCAAGCAGTACAGCGTGTTCCTGTTAAAAGAGATACTCTTAATCCAGTTGATAACCACCCTCGAAATATTACCCGCAATGCTGAACAACTCGTTGGTTCTCTAGATGACACCCTAACCATTGCCTTTAACACACTGCAACAAGAGCTTAAAAACTATCAAAGTAATTTTTCTCAACAGCTGTTACGGATGCAAAGTCAACAGCAACAAGGAGAAGCAATTTTGGCAGAGTTAGTTAATAGCCTCCGTGCAGAACTGGAAACAACAAGACAAACTCTCCCTTCTGCGTCTCCTTACATTAAACACGCTTCATTAGAGCAAAGTAGTTCCTTTGAGGCTCCAACTAACTCAGAACCAGACAGCAGTTCAGAAGAATCTCTGTCATTTCTTAACTCAGTAAAACAAATCAATCCAGTAAATTTCTTTACTGC
This sequence comes from Aetokthonos hydrillicola CCALA 1050, assembly GCF_017591665.1. Classification (GTDB taxonomy): domain Bacteria; phylum Cyanobacteriota; class Cyanobacteriia; order Cyanobacteriales; family Nostocaceae; genus Aetokthonos; species Aetokthonos hydrillicola. The sequence goes on from NZ_JAAKGC010000293.1 coordinate 595, forward strand.
TAGAAAAACTCCACGTAAGCAAACTCAGTCTCCAGATATTAATACCTCAGCACCAGAGAAAGAGCCATCAAGGCAGACAAAAGAGATGTCTCTAGGCTCACTGGGTTTATGGTTGATCGTATTATCAACTGCTGCTTCTTCTGTTTACAACGTAGCTCTTAAAGTCATTTTCCACCCAAATTTCTATATCTTTGGAGTTTTTGAGGTAGAACGCCTCATATCTCCAACGCTAGGGAATTCTTTATTAATTTTAATGCTACGGATGATGGTGGTTGTCCCACTGATGTTACTTCTGGCTCCTATACTGCATCCACGAATATGGCAAGATGTACAAAATCTGATTGACTCAGCACGGAATTATAACTCTACTGGGAACCCAAATACAAAGCAGGTGTTGGTATTATCAGTTTTGAGCGGGTGCTTTTTGTTTTTGTCTCAGGTGCTACTTTACCTTGCTATTGGTCAAGTACCCACTGGAATAGCAATCACACTTTTCTTTGTCTATCCGGTTTTCAGTGGATTGCTATCTTGGTTTTTGTTCCGGGATCGCCTTACTTCATATAGTGGTGGAGCAGTATCCGCTATTGGTTTGGGTGAGTTGCTAGTTTTGCTTGGTTCTACAAGCTCAGACATGGGTAATATGTCTTTGGGCGGTACCAGCGCAATTTTTTCGGGAGTGGCTTTTGGCTTCTATGTAGTTCTTACACGTATATGTGCTGCTAAAATACATCCAGTCACATTCACGTTAATGAACTTCGTGACTATGTTGCTGTTATCCTTTCTAAGTTTGATCGTGCCTTTACCAACGAATTGGAGCATGCAGATCAACCCCAATAAAGTACTTGAACTTATTTTAAGTGCTTTCATCTTGGGTTTACTAACACTCTGCGGCTATTTGCTGAACAGTCTTGGTGTTCGCAAAATAGGTGCAAACCAAGCAGCTATTTTCGGTGCGCTCGTTCCTGCTTTAACCGTAGTGTTTGCAGGATTGATTATTCAAGAAAGTTTCGGTCTGGTGCAGGTTTTGGGAGTTATGCTAGTCACATTAGGTGCGGCTGCTTTTAGCATAGAGAAAATCCGCAATCGGGTCAGACAATCCAGAAACGTAAGTTAGTTTTATTTTTTAAACACAATAAATTATTTAATTTTGTAGTCCTTTTAACATAAGTTATAAAGACAAATTGCTACCATTGGCAAGAATCTTGTCAAAAATGAGAGGTTTTTTGAACATTGAATAATCTCCTCTACTTGAGGTTTATTATTTCTTCAAATTCAGGGCGAAAGAGCATTTTCCAAAGCAGTGTGTTCACTTTCGACACACAAAAATTACTACCAAAGGCAGGGAGTGTCTCGTACTTCCGTTTAACTGAAAGAATTCTGAGCTGAAGCCTGAACCAGCAAGCGTAGTCCTTGCAAAGCTGTACTTAGCAAAACCCTTAGACACTCGATTTTTGCACCACGCCACTTGTGGTAGAAACTGGTGTGCCGCAGAAAGTTTTTTACACCTGCATGGAAAAAGCATCACCCAAAATCTCTCAGCTTGATCAAATCACATTTTTCTGATAGCTTCTGAAGTACCCTATACTTGATGATGCTAACCCGAGAAAGAGAAGTTCTGTGAGGGAGAAACTTTTCATGGTGGCAAGCTAATGTATTTGCTTTGTCAGCATATTCTCACCTTTGATCATGTGAATTTAAATTTTCTATGAAAAAAACAGAAATAACATAAGTGCCGAGAG
>NZ_JAAKGC010000068.1 GCF_017591665.1 Aetokthonos hydrillicola CCALA 1050
AGAGGGTGTCTGGTAGTACATCCGAGGCGAATAACACCGACTTTTAAGCGTGAACATGCTTCCGTCAGTGTTGCTTAAAGACCTGTAAAGTAGCCTGTCTATGTTTGGCTATGTAAAAGGGAACTATAATAAATTAAAAAATAAAAACAATAATAAATTTAAATTAATCTCAATATACTAGGATATTGACTGCATATAAATTAGAGCAGCTTGTTGGTTAGCTATAACCATATTTTCACTTAGGGAACCCAAGTGCTATAGTTCAGGTCATACATGTACAGTTTTGCATAGGTATCACAGCAAGGCGACGGATAAGCCGTAGCCTTCTTGGGCATGGGAGTAGTGTCATCCAGTAGCTATTGATTGCTCAGCAGTCAAGGGTGAAAAATAATGAACATTAACTACATAACTACTGAGAAATAAAGCAAAATCTCACTTCCTCTTCACAGGAGTTAGATGAGTTTAAAGCTACTTTGCTCCCATTAACACCTTGTTGAACGTACGGTGTTCAGTACATTATAGACGCGAGTTTAACATGATACGTCAGGGACTTCAGATTCTGCAAGTGAAAAAAGATCGCATTCTTTCTACCAAAAGCTTCGCATCTAGGCTGCCTTCTCCAGTCAGTATAACTGCTTTATTAGTTGTTGCTGGTGGATTTATAATGCCACCCATTAAAGTAAGTGCTGGTGTTGTTAATAACCAAGGCACTCTGCCAAATACAGTGGCTCAAGTCCCTGCAAGTAAAAGCGTTATTTATGTTAATCCACAAACAGGTCAAGACACTACGGGCGGTGGTTACACAGAAGCAACTCCCTATAAAACTATTACCTATGCACTTAATCAAGCTCAAGCAGGTATAGTTATTCAACTGGCTCCTGGAACATACAGCAAAGAGAACGGCGAGCAATTCCCCCTCGAAATTAAACCAGGTGTCACACTGCGAGGAGATGAATCAACTAAAGGTCAGTCAGTATTAATTAGCGGAAGTGGTATTTATATCAGTCCCACTTTTGCCCGTCAGAATGTGACTATTCGTGCTGATAAAGATAGCAATATTACAGGTGTAACAGTCACCAACCCGGAAAATCGTGGTACCGGAGTGTGGGTGGAATCGGCTAATCCTACGATTACAAACAGTACCTTTACCAATAGTATCCGAGACGGCGTTTTTGTAACTGGTACAGCTAATCCCAAAATTGAAAATAACGTCTTTGTTCAAAATAAGGGTAATGGAGTTTCAGTAGCCAAATCAGCTCAAGGAGAAATTCGTAATAACTTGTTCCAGAATACAGGTTTTGGACTGGCAATTGGTGGTACTTCCACACCCCTAGTTGCGGAAAACCAAATCCTTGATAATAAAGATGGTATTTACATCTCAGAATCTGCTAAGCCTATCCTGCGTAAAAATGTGATCCAGAAAAGTACGCAAGATGGAATAGTTGTAACCGTCAATGCTTTACCTGATCTCGGTACAAACGAAAATCCAGGTGGCAATCTGATCACCAAAAACGCTCGTTATGATCTTAATAACGCTACCAAGACCAATAAAATTTCCGCTGTTGGAAACGAAATTGACGCCAAACGCATTGCGGGGCAAGTAAACTTTGTCTTTGCCAAAGCTGAACCGCTTTCAGGCGGCGGATCAGTCGCTTTCAAGGATGTACCAACAAATTATTGGGCAAAAACTTATATCGAAGCTTTAGCGGCTAAGAGCATTATTGCTGGGTTTCCCGATGGTAGTTTTAGACCAAATGACCCTGTAACTCGCGCCCAATTTGCTGCCATTGTCACCAAAGCTTTTCAGCCACAAGCTAAGCGTCAAACCACAGAGTTTGCTGATGTACCCTCTAATTTCTGGGCTTCTCAAGTTATTCAATCTGCTTACCAAGGTGGTTTTGTCTCTGGTTATCCTGATCATACCTTTAAACCTCAAGAGCAGATTCCACGAGTACAGGCTTTAGTATCTTTAGCAAGTGGTTTGGGCTTAAGCGCTAACAATCAGAACGTCCTTTCGATCTACAGCGACGCTTCCCAAATTCCCCAGTATGCAACTGGCTCCGTAGCTGCTGCTACTGCAAAGCAACTAGTGGTGAATTACCCCACAGTCAAGCAACTTAACCCTAATCGTCAGGCAACTAGGGCAGATGTTGCAGCTTTTGTTTACCAAGCAATGGTCAATGCTGGACGAGCTCAAGTTATTCCTTCACCATATTTGGTGAAAGTGCCTTAGGGGCATGGGGCATTGGGCATAGGGCATTGGGCATGGGGCATTGGGCATTGGGTACTGGCGACTTCATATTCTTCCTCTGCCCCTTGCTCCCCTGCTCCCCTGCCCCTCCGCTAAGAGCTCCGTGCTCATTCCTTCTCCAAGCGCCAAAGGAAAACCATCAAAGCAACTACTCCTATCTGGAGTGCCAAATTAGGTAAAGCATTGTTCCAATCACGTCTAGCCAGTAACTGAGAAAAGAAAGTGATTGTCCCTATCAAGCCAGAGGCACCACAAGCGGCATAAATAAACTTCCTTATCCCACGGTAGGGAGCTGCAGCTTCAGATCGAAGGCGGGCATACTGTTCAGGCTTAATAGGATTTTTAGAATTATTTTGCGCCATAATGGTTTAAATTATGCTATACTTCTAGGTTGTGTATGCCGATGTGGCTCAGTGGTAGAGCACTCGATTCGTAATCGAGCGGTCGCGGGTTCAAATCCCGCCATCGGCTCTTTTATCAAATTAGTATGGTTTTTTCAAGTTTTGTATAATTGGGTTTTTGTACAGGACTATTTTTACGCTCAGCAATAAAATTGTGAAACGGACTGAGTTAAGAGGGCACTTGTTTGAGTATAATGCGATTTCGCCCCTCTGATTTTGCTTGGTAAAGAGCTTTATCTGCTGCCAAAATTAAATTTGTTGGTGAAGATTCAAAACTGGGAATTGTTGTCGCTACGCCTACACTTAGGGTAACGTAGTCGCTAACAGATGATTGACAGTGAGCAACTTGCAGGTTTCTTACTTCAGCTTGCATCGCTGCAGCAACGTGAACTGCGCCAGCGGCATGGGTATGTGGCATGATCACGGCAAATTCTTCACCACCGTAGCGTGCTACTAAATCCTGTTTCTTTTGCGCTGTACGGCTTAAAACAGAAGCAACTTTTTGTAAACACATATCCCCTGTAGGATGACCATAATGATCATTAAAAAGTTTAAAAAAATCAATATCACACAAAATTAGTGATAGAGGCGCTTGCTCTTTTACTAAATGTAACCACTGATTGTTTAAATAATGATCAAAGCGACGACGATTAGCGACGCCAGTTAAGCCATCTAATGTGGCAAGTTCCAGTAGAGACTGGTTAGCAGCCTCCAGCTGTTTGTATAATTGTGCCTGTTGGAGTAACCGTCGTATTCGTTGGCGAAACACTGCCCAATGTATCGGCTTAGTGACGTAATCACTAGCCCCCGCCTCAAAAGCGCGGTTAACTGAATCCGGGTCATCGAGACCTGTGATTATTAGTATAGGAGTACGATCCCATAGCTTTGAGATTATAGGATTGCCGAAGGAAGCTTCACTTTCAAAGTCAAAGTTTGCTAGTGCTAAGGCCAAATTATCCTTGGCAATTTGAATTAGGTGTTTACAGCAGGTAAAGCCATCCATAACAGGCATGACAGCATCCAACAAAATCAGATCCGGTTTGACATTTGAGTAAGCTTCTAGACATTGCTGACCATCATTGACTTCAATCACCCGGTACCCTTGCTGTTCCATTGCTTTACGTAACAGCACCCGCATAGTTCTATCATCATCGGCTACAAGGATCACAGGAGGTTGATTGGGAGTAGAAAATGGCTGTATCCCTAACATGACTTCTGTTCCATGCATCCTGTTGAATAAGGTAAAATCAGAAAATAAATTGGTTTTCCGATCAATTCCAAAATATGATGCAGGAGCATTCCCTGGATCATAGTAGACTGATCAATGGTTATGTTGGTAACTGGTGGTAGATTAGTGGCCTGCATAGATAATCGATCTGGAACGCAAAAGCATTTTTTGCCTTTTTGTGATACCAAAGGCAGCGTTGGCTAAGAGTACTATTTATTTTTCCCTGTATCTATCATGTAATTGCACTTTTGTTCAAAAATTCAAATATATAGCTTTCACCGATTAGATTTGAAGTCACAAACTTTATAAACACGGAAGTGATGAATAAAATTGCTATAGGGTATTTAATTATACATAGTTGTTACAGTATTTTGTTGAAATTGAAATAAAAAATATTAAAATTTTTTAAAAAATTTAGATTTTTCTTAAAGCTACTAAGGTTTCCATATGCCAGATCCGTTAATGTATCAACAAGACAACTTTGTTGTTCTAGAAACAAATGAACCAGAACAATTTCTTACTGTCTCAGAGCTATCAGAAAAGCTAAAGAGCGTTCTAAAAAACATCAAGTTTTCGGATTTGCCCACTGATTTGCGATCGCTTGATTCTGTTGAAGCCCAAGTAAAATACTTACTTGATACTAGTTGTCAATTGGATCTTGGTCCTGGCCAATATTTACAGTGGTATGCAGTTCGTTTGGAAAAATGAAAGAGAGCAGGGAGTAGGGGCGAGGCTTTAAACCTTTACCTCTTTTCGTAACTTTTTACCAAGATAGTGCGGGAGGCTTTCATCCCCTGCCTTTAGGCTAGGGGATGAAAGCCGACACGAGGTGATTTATCCCCCGTGAGTACTCTTTTGGGGCAACTGTTTAACGTAATCCCTGACAACTTCCCCCATTGACACCCTTTTGCTCTGTGCATAAGCCCTTAAGCTTTCGTACTCTTCATCAGTAAACCACATTTGAAATTTTTTCTGTCTTGCCACTTGACACCCTCCTGATACGCTTCCATAATAGGAGTATAACGCAAGCGTCAACAAATGGTTAGAGGAACTCAAAAAGATTTAACCAAGCCGGATGCCATCACAGAACAAATACTTATCATTCTCGGTATGGCATCAAACAGCCTGTACAACACAGGAGTTTATCTGAGTCGTCAAAGGTATTTCCTAGACAAAAAAGCCGTTAGCTACGCCAAGCTATGCAGTGATTTAAAGACTGATGAAAACTATAAGATCATGCATTCCCAGGCTGGACAGCAAACATTAAACAGCGTAGCCGAGGCTTTTTCATCCTTTCGGGAATTGGAGAGGATGTCAAAGAGTGGGTCAAGGCTTTGAGGTGAACGCGGATCTTAATGGTGCGAGTAATATACTTCGCAAAGTAGCGGTGAGTCTGGGGCATGACCTCAGCCAAATCAGTAGGGGGTGTTTGACCCATCCCTGGCGGATCTACGCCTGAATCCCCCGAATAGAATTCGGGGGAGTGGCTCAACTTGTAGTTAACTGTTCTTGTAGACAGTAACTACAGGTGTTGATTAATTTTAAACGGTAGTTAGAGCCAATTCAATTTGATTGGGAGCTACCTCCGCGACTTTAACCTCTACTCTTGGGCCAAAATAGTTGATCATTTTTTCTTGCTTTTTCTGCCAAACATCGATTGGTACTGATGGGGAATCAAACTCTAAAATCAAGCTATAAGCTCCATTGAGATCCGTCTCTCTTAATCCAGTAATGACCGGTCTGTCATCGTCCGTAGCTCCAAGACCAAGAAAAGAGAGTGCTCTATCTAAATGACCTTTTTGCCCATAGCAATATCGAGTAATATCTGTGCGAATTTTTTTTTGAGTGGGAGTTGCTTGCTGCTTACGTAACTCTAAGACTGACTTTGTTGTAGGTTGACTGAAGGGCACAGGCTTGAGTTCACTCGCTTTAAGTGCTAGCCCTCCTAAAATGAGAGGAAACCCATAAAAGAAACCCACGAGATTCAGCGTAGCATTATTGGCAGCGTAGGCAGCGAAGCCTATGCTCGTTAATACTCCACCGATTGTTAAACCGAGTGTTCCCAAAGAAATTTGGCGTAACATGATCTTAGATTAGTATCAATTCTTAATATTTCAGTTTTATCAGAAAATATGCTAACTAAGTCAGTATCCTTAGCTTGAATCCACCTTAGTTCGATTTTGCGTTAACGTTAAGAACAGTTAAGTACGCCAATAAAGCAATGGATAAACAGACAATTAAACAAAGAGTTGCCGTAGTTCAAAGTAAACGCGATTACCTACTCACGCTTCTGGAGCGACCTAACTTAGGAACTTTAAGAGTAGATGTAAATCAGGCGTTGGAAGAAATGGATGAGTTATTTGACGAATTCAAACGGACTTTTCCAGAAACAGAAATAAATTAAGCTACCGTGAGACGACTAAGGCTGAAGAGAGGGACATAAAACACCTCTTTTCAGCCTTCTTCTGTATTTCTGCTTCTCCGGTTTCGTAGTTGCACCTTTGAGGTATCTCCTTAGTAGTAAAACCTGTGGGCGCTCTACGCGTTAGCATAAAAGCACAAGGTTCTAGCCTCTCGCCGTTCTTTTTCCTTGTCATACTTAGGGTTTGGGCAGCTTTACAGCGTATTTGTGCGCTTTCCCAATTGTCTAACTAAAGCAACTAGTTCAGTGGTTGGCACATCTTTTCTGCAAAAAGCATCTAGTGTACCCATTTGGCTTATTTCCTCGAATCTGGCATCTTCTACCGAAGAGTAAGCAATAATCTGAGTGTTTGGAGCGATTGTTTTAATATGACCAGATGCACTCCAACCATCCATTACAGGCATTTGTAAGTCAAGAACGATTACATCGGGGTGACAACGTTTAACCATTTCTATAGCTTCTTGACCGTTACTCGCTAAACCCACAACTTGAATATTTGCTTGGCATGAAAAAGCTAATTTTAAGGTCAAGCGAGTTAGCTCGTGATCATCAACCAATAATAGACGTAAGGTAGTAGGCTCACAGGACAACATTAACATCCAGGTGTATGAATAAAATTATTAAACAATAACTAGTACAGTTTATGGGAATAAGTGGTGTTATTGACTCTATCTAATGGTTGAATAACTGGCATTTATTAATCAAGTCATTTCGCTCTAAAGTAGCTGCTGTTTTTCCAGAATATTAAAAAATAATGCATGGGAGGGAATTGGGTGCCAATCAAGTAAGCTAGTTATGAATGCTTGTTACATTTTTTGCTCTTATGTTGCTAATAAAATTTAAGAACTAAAGTGTGATACAGATGAATCGATTGTCATAACTTTTAATAAAAAGGAGTCAGGAGTCAGAATGCACTACCCATAAAGGGTCGAGGGTCTAACTAGAGAGGAGAGACCGTCATAAAATGTTATATACTAACGCACACAGATATCACACCGCAACTCTCTGCGCCTCCGTGTTCCTACGTCTATTTTGAAGCCTGGGCGAAGAATCTTGGGTTAAGTTCATGCTGTGATAAAAATGAACTTTTTTTAAGCCAATTTTAAGATTTCTAGAAGCTATTTTTAGCTAGTTGTCAAAGTAAGAGTAACTTTTTTTTGAATTGATTAGATTAGAAGCGACAAGGGTAGTTGCGCCTGAAGCCATAGAAGTAAGAGTCTTTTGTGAGCTAGCTTCTGGACAATCTTCACAGGGTCGCCTTTGTATATAGCTACCGTCTGGCTGTAATTCCCAAGCTTGGCGATTATCTGCTAACATAATCCCTAAAATTTCTTGCAAATCTTTGGCAATATCTACGTCTTTTATAGGAGTAATAACTTCCACGCGACGATCCAAATTACGAGGCATCCAGTCTGCACTACCAATATATATTTCTTCCTCGTTGTTGTTATAGAAGTAATAAACACGGGAGTGTTCTAAAAATCGACCCACAATACTGATAACGCGAATATTTTCACTAATGTCTTTGATCCCAGGCCGTAAACAGCAAATACCTCGCACAATTAAGTCAATTTGTACCCCGTTGCGAGAAGCTTCGTATAAACTAGCAATAATTTCAGGATCTACTAAAGCATTCATTTTCGCAACAATGCGCCCGCTCATTCCATTTTGAGCATTTTCGATTTCGCGATGAATTAGAGCATTAAAGCGATCGCGCATATTTACAGGTGCGACTAATAGTTGTCGGTAAGACTTTTGCCTTGAATATCCTGTCAAGAAATTGAAAACATCTGTAACATCAGCACCCAAGTCCTCACGAGAACTGAATAACCCTAAGTCTGTATAAATTCGAGCTGTTTTATGATTGTAGTTACCAGTACCAATATGTACATAACGACGAATGCACTCTTGTTCACGGCGCACTACCATAATAATTTTGCAATGGGTTTTTAGACCCACCAAACCATAGACAACATGAACTCCAACACTTTCTAAACGCCTTGCCCAATAAATATTATTTTCTTCATCAAATCGGGCCTTAAGTTCTACAATTACAGCCACCTGTTTACCATTTTCAGCAGCAGCAATTAAAGCATCAATAATTGGTGAATCTCCAGAAGTTCGGTAAAGGCTCATTTTTATTGCCAATACCTTGGGATCATGAGCCGCATGAGTGATAAAGCGCACTACAGATGTAGAAAAAGATTCATAGGGATGGTGTACTAGTAGATCTCGCTCTCGAATGATGGCAAAGAAATCTTTTCCTTCTTCTATATGCCGTAGATTATGATCTAACGTAGGTTTGCTAATTCTCTGTAAACGAGGGGGAACCACCGACTGACGAGGTGGATCTTTAAGTTCAGGTAATGGCAAGGCCATAAAGTACATTAAATCTCGCAGACCTAAAAGACCCTCTACTTCATATAGATCACTATCTACTAATTCCAAATCCTGCAACAGTCTGTTACGTATTGCTTCCGGCGTCTCGGGTTGAACTTCTATCCGTACTGGATTACCACCTACACGTCGTCTTCTGAGTTCCTGCTCGATCGCTAATAGCAGATCATCAGCTTCATCTTCTTCCAGTGCTAGGTCAGCATCACGGGTAATGCGGAAAGGATGGTACTCCTGAATATTCATCCCTGGAAATAGACTTTCGAGATTATGAGCTATTGCTTGCTCCAGAGGTATACCGGTCCAGTGTACTACTTCTCCATTGTTGTCAAATTTTAACTCTGATGGTAAAGATAAAAATCGAGGCAGAACAGTAGGCACTTTCACTCTTGCGAAGAATTCTTCATCCGTTACTGGGTTTTTGACGACAACCGCCAGATTTAAACTAAGGTTGGAAATGTAGGGAAATGGATGGCTAGGGTCAACAGCCAGAGGCGTCAGAACAGGAAAGATTTGCTCGTTAAAGTAATTGTCAAGATAAGTCCGTTGTTTTTCCGTTAAATCTATGTAGTTCAGTATATGGATGCCGTGATCTGCTAGCTCAGGGCGTAAGATTTGCTCAAAGTATCTATGTTGCTCAGCTACAGTGGGACGTAGAGCCTTACTGATATCGTCTAGTTGTTGTTGCGGTGTGCGACCGTCAAAAGTTAACTGGGTAACTTTCGCTTCTACTTGTTGCTTTAATGCTGCCACACGCACCATGAAAAACTCATCTAGGTTAGATGTGAAGATTGCTAAAAACTTGAGACGTTCTAGAAGAGGAGTTCGTGGATCGAAGGCTTCATGCAATACTCTTTTATTGAACTCTAACCAGCTTAATTCTCTATTGAAATAGTATTTTGGCTCTGTGAGATTTATGTGATTGTTAGAAGTCTTTTTAGGTTTTGGCATAATGACCAAGGACTAGGTAGATGTAGCCGACATGACTTAGAAATGGATAAAAATAATAGTATTTTTACTTACTAACTTGTGTCTGTAAGTAGTCGACTTTCATGTTGTATATAAACCTAATAATAAACGATAAGGGATACTTTAAATCGATTACATTTAATTTTCCCTCTCCTGGTATATCCTGCTAGATTGCTATATTCCTAGTCTATTCAGCCTCCTTAAAATAACAAATATGTTCCAAGCTACTCGTCGTCGCCTTGCTCTTTGGTATACAGCAGTAACAGCTTTGCTATTGCTGCTATTTGCCAGTGGAGTTTATTTATATGTTCGTAGTACGTTAATTGAGCGGATTGACGATACTTTAAATCATGTTGTGGAAGTCGTTACGCGATCGCTTGTGATAGAGTCACCCAGTAATGACTTAAGTAAATTCGGGATTAATGTGGAAGCGACTTTCCAGGATAATAATGAGACTGTAGAAGATGACCATATCGACTTGGAATGGTTTAGTCCCACAGGTAAATTACTTTGGTCAACGTTATCGCAACCCCTCAATATTCCAATACACCCAAACAGGATGGGTGAAACCGTTAAAGTCAACAATCTCCGCCATACTCCACTATTACTACGACAAGTTACAGAAAGAGTGGAAATTGGGCGACAGGTACTAGGATATTTGCGTGTTAGTCATCCCTGGTTTGAAGTTACAAAACCCAGCCATCAACTGATGTTCGATTTAGCACTGGGGACTTGGTTAATGGTGCTTTCTGTTGCTGCCAGTGGCTGGTTTCTTTCTGGGAAAGCAATGGAACCAGTTTATGAATCATATCAACGCCTCAAACAGTTTACGGCTGATGCTTCTCACGAACTGAGGAATCCCCTTACTTTGATTCAAACCAATGTACAAGTCGCTTTGGCCGATTTAGAGTGGAGAGAAGTTGAGGATTCCACAGGCTTACAATATCGACAACAATTAAAGGTGGTCGAACGGTTAACGCAACGCCTAGGAAAGTTAGTGAATGATTTATTGTTTTTAGCACGGCAGGATAGTGGTACCAGTAAAGATAACTTTTCTACTTGTCCGATTGATGCTTTATTAATGGAAGTTGTTGAAGAACAGCAGTTATTAGCTGCTGAAAAAGAGATTAGCCTTTCTTTAAAATTGATTGATCCTCCTAAGAGCGGGGGCGATCCCCAATTAATTGACAATTGGTTCACACTCACTGCTGACTGGGATCAACTGGCGCGGTTATTTACGAATTTGATTGCGAATGCTTTGCAATACACCCCTGCCAAAGGATGGGTGAATGTCGAATTGACAAGAGTAGAAGCAAAAAATCGTGTTTCTGGGATGCGTCACAGCAGTACCATGCAAATTAAGGTGGCTGACACTGGAATTGGCATTCCAGCAGAAGCAATACCACGTTTATTTGATCGCTTTTATCGAGTGGATCCTGCACGCACTCATACATCAGGAAACACGGTAACAGGAAGTACCACTGGTTCAGGATTAGGACTCGCGATCGCCAAAGCTATCGTTGAAAATCACCAAGGTCAAATTCAAGTGGAAAGCACCCTAGGCATTGGTACCACTATCACTGTCACTTTACCCATCATTCTAGAGTCTTAATTAAGTAATCACGAATTGTTTCCTGTGGTAGATGAAATTGAGTAACTTTACTCAATAAATTTAACAAGAACGCATGAAGATTCGAGCCAATTATTAAGCTTTTAAGAGTTTGATATTGCCGCTCATAAAAATTCCTCTCGGTAGTTATATAGACTACTAGTTTATAATCGGAAAATTTTCTTCGGCTATTGATGTATAAAAACAATTGTGGAGGGTTAGATGCCAATTTCCATACAAAGAGATGTCGTCTACAATTTACTTAAAAACATTAACGAAACCGGTCAAGGTAAGCACGAAGTAGACTTTTCAAGAATCGAGTCAGAGGAGCCAGGATTAACCGAAACAGATCTATTGGGTCATTTAGATTACCTCAATCAAAATGAATATATCAATGCTGACTTCACAAATGATGGTCGTGTTCATCAGGTAGAAATAACCGATCAAGGGCGTCAAACGTTGCAAAGGCTTGAAGACAAGGCTCACAAAACTTCAGAGAAAGCATCATCAGTTGCAATAAACGAAAAAGATTTACCCTTCCTAGAAAAGGTTATGGCGAAGGGTCACATATCTGATATTTTTGATGCTAGAGACGTCACCGAAGTAGTTTTTAGAGTGATGCGCGACCTAATGACTACAGAAGCTGCTGATCACGTAGAATCAGAACTGCACAAAGAAGCAACCCACACAGAAGATAAAGCTTTACAAATGGAAATTGCCGATTTATGGCATGATACAAATCCTATTGTCGGATTGCTCAGCCGAGTACGTCCACCTTGGCAAGGTCCTGGTATTTTTAAGATTGATTCTGATCGCTTTTTATTTCGAGTTGCAAATGAAGGCGGATTACAACCAGATGTCAACCGTGAACAAGTAGTTAAGGCAGTCTTCTCTGCAACAAAAGATGAATTGTCGCAAGAAAGAATTGAGGAAATAGCTAGCTGGTTACCTGATCACGTTCGTGAACTTTGGGAACAAGCATAAGTCAAGCAAAGTCTTTAAGTGAAAGGTCAATCTTTGCTGGGAACTTAACTGTTACCAAAGAAGGTTCCTTTACTACTAAAGGCTGAAAAAGTATTCTTAGCTCGTGTTTACTTTCATTTCTTGAATCGGATGATACCAGGGACACGAGTTCTTACCTATTAAATAATAAACAATTTCTTTACTATTAATAAAGTGTAACATCTTTGAAAGAGGTCAAAATGGAAAAAAAATCTCAAAAATTTAGAAAATCTGGCGAGCTACTAGGTATTATTTGCGGAGGGTTACTAATTGCGCTACCATCAATTCCTCTAGTAGCATTAGCACAACAACAACCCAGCGGAAAAACTAATCCTTGCCCAAAGATTTTTTACGAACCACCCCATAACAACCAAGTTGCTGTTCCTCAAGGTTGTCCGCCTAACGATTTTACACGACGAACCAACCCCCAAGGTTCTAGTGCCTCTAGTTCTGCTCCGAATACTGTTCCAACGACTCCACCACAAGAGGAGAAAAAACAGAGTAGTCTTCCAAGCGAAGATACTAACGAAAATACGTCGCAGAGTTACAGTTCCACTCAAACTAGCCAGTCATCTACGACAGGTTCAGGAGAGCAAAACTACTCTAGCAGTCAACAAACTTCTATTACTCAAACATCATCACCACGACAAAAATCCGCCGTGGCAATAGTAAAACCCACAGACGGCAAAGTTTCTATCAGGCTGGTGAATGAGACAAATGCGCCTATTTCCTACCAAGCTATTGGTGATACAAAATCGAGAACACTGGAAGGCAAGTCAGATGTACTACTGCAAGGTTTACGTATACCTGCAACAGTAACATTCCACCGTCAAGATGGTGGGCTTTTGACGGTGACACCTCAAAACTCCTCTCAGCAAGGCACTTTACAACTTAGAATGCGCGAAACAACTGATTTTGGATTGGATAGAAGTGCATTGAGAATTGAACAAAATGGTGGCGTATTTCTAAATTAGTCTGCCATACAAACTGAGGGCGTACGGCGTACGCCCCTACTGGTCAACGCTTTAAAACTTTAACTAGTTTATCAACCAATAACAATTCTTGCTTCTCATCTTTTAGGATATGAGCAAGTGTGATTGCTCTTTGATAAAAATTGCGAGCAGTTGGGTAATCACCTAGCTGTTTATATAAATTCGCGTAGCTTTCAAAGGATTTCAACTCTTCGCGTTGATTATCGGACTCTTGAGCAAGTGTTAAGCGTTGTTTTAGCAATTCAAAGACGCGTTCATAGCGACCAACAGCGCTGTGAGCAGCAACTAGACCATCAATTGCTCTTAGTTCATTCAAATGATCACGGGAATCTTTCGCTATCCGTAGTGCCATCCCATAAGCGCTAATTGTATTTTGATAATCAGATGTTGCTTGATACGCATCTCCTAAATTGTTGAGGGTATTGGCTCGCGAAATGGGATCGTCTAATTGATAACGATATTTTAAAGCATCTTCATAAAATTTAATTGCCTTGGCATAATCTCCCAACCTCGCGGTAGCTAAACCTAAATTACTCAAAGATATGCCTTGACCTTCAATATTTTTTACTGAGTCAGCAATTTTCACTGCTTCTGTAAAGCTTTGAGCAGCCGCAGCAGGTTCTCCTTTTTGTAGCAGTAACGTGCCAATATTATTCAACCCAAAAATTTGACCTTGAAAGTCTTTGACATCACGAGCGATCGCTAACCGTCGGCGTAAGGCATCTTCAGCTTCTTTGGTTCGACCTATTTGGAGATAACCCTTGCCTAAAAAATCATAAATAAGACCTTGTGCTTTAAGATCACCTATAAAGTGATAAATTTCCAATGCTTCTAACCAATACTCAACTGCTTTATCCGAACTTCCTTGTTGGTATTGTTTTTCTCCTTCGCGTAGCAATCTATCAGCTTCACTCGTTGAATCCTGCAAGATTAAGGTATTTAGAGGACGATGAAGTTGTTCAGTAATATCAGCAGCACTTACTGCCGTTGGAGTCAACAAAAAAGCAATAAATAGAATGAACAATTGATTTGGTAAGATCAATTCAACTTCTAGTCGTCTGATACCCAAAATTTGCCTGGTGTAGATTGCCAAGAAGTTAAAGGGAAAAGCGCAAGGGATAAAAAACTTTTCTCCTTTACTCCAACCTGCTAAGTTAAGGTAGCGAACCCCTAGCTCGGACACCAATTTTTTCATTTTTATTTTCCCCTTATTTACGTCTTTTAACCCCCTCTTAAAAAAGGAGGGTAATGGTGAAGGAGATTTTTAAAATAAATATTATTGAATTTATTATTTTTAAAACTTAGATATTCAGTATTTATACGATGTTGCCAGGGGTTAGTAAATTCTCCCCTAAGTAAATAGCGCGAATATCTGTTGGTAATTTCTCCTCTAGCATACGATAACCTTGTTGAAGAAAATTGGCTACTTCGGCTGGGGCGATCGCCTCTCCTTCAGCTTGTAGATAAGCAGCAATTCGCGTTTCGCTCCAATGAAAAGTCTGAGCCATCAAGACTATTAATCGCAACATTGGTAGTAATTGATCAAGTGCCCGTTCTACATAACACCATAAGGGTGGAGAAGTGGTTTTGAGAGAATAATGAATTTCTTCAGTAGGTGGTAATTCAGTGTCGTTAATACTGCGAGCAGTCATATTAATCAGCCAATTTTGCAAAGTTAGGGTTTCATTGGTCTGTTGACTGTCGTTTAAGTTTAATCCACCAAGTTCATAGTGGATATGTCGCCAGGTAAGGGCAAAAAGATAATCGGCTTGGACAGGCGATCGCGCCGAATGCTGAATCAAGGTATAAACTATCGGGCTGTATCGACAAAAAATTGCTGTAAAGTACTTTCCAGAGTCAGGGTGACGCTGAAACAGACTCAACAGTTCTTGGTCACTGTGATGAAACAGCGACTTAACGAGTGGGTGATTTGCTTCAGGAAAATGAGGGATTTGCACGGTGATCGTGAATAAAAAACTAATCGTATAGTATTTTGATTGTGGTTTTATTGCAAATTAACAACCAGAGGGCTTTGTAATTGATACACTATAAAGAAGGACTTAATTTTAAGTCGAAATCGATCAAACCCAAAGCAGCTCCTTTCTACATTGCTTGATGTATTCATGGTTATAGCAGTTAGTGTTACTCAGTTCTTGGTCAGTCCTTTGACTCTGGGGTCTTTTTTGCCCTCTCTACCCTTAGATAGCCTCTTCTCTACCCAAGGCATTATGGTGATGCTACTAGCGGCATACGCTGGTGCTATGTGGCTATTCCTTACCAGTGCACCAAAAGTATATACCGTTATGGTATCGGATTTGGATATTGCGCGACAGTTGTATGAAGGACTGCTTGATCTACCAGTAGCTGAAGTGCCCTTGCACTACTACTACAACTACGAGCAAACAATAGGCGCAACAGGAGTTGATCCCCTTTATCTATCCAACAGTCCCTCTTTTTCCAGTGGTAGAATGACGAATGCTAGTGAGGGTCTTTGGTATCAGTTAAAGAAAAATACTCAACTGCACGTTATAACTGGAGCTAGCTTAGGTGACAAAAATCAACAGCGACACGTTTGCTTTGATCACGAATGTTTGGAAATGATTTTACTGCGAGTGGAAGCGCGTGGTTTAAAATTCAAGATCCGTAACCGCAAGCCCTTGAATTTCTTGGTTAAAGACTACGAAGGGCGTGTTATCGAAATGGCTGAAGTTGCAAATTAGTGCCTTGATCGGCTGACTTGGTTAAGATGTTTCAGGGGTAGGCAAAACTACCCCTGTTTTGCTTTTAGTACAATTAGAAAATTGTCATGCTCAGATAAGTGTAATTTAAAACAGAGTAATGACGACTTGTTGATCAAGGACAAACAACTATGAACCATCGTTCAGCCGCTGGAATCAAAGCTGCTCGAATACTGACAGTATCTGGATTCGTATTGATTACTTCTTTTTTTGTAGATTTTCTATTTCTGCTGTTCCCTTTTCAAGTAGCTAATAATTTATGGCAAATTGAGGTGATGACAGCACTAGTTGAGCGGGGAATCCTACCTTTGGTGGGCTTTAGCCTCCTGTTTGCTGGTTATTGGATTGATTCTCAAGAAGAAGATAGTCATCCACCTATAGATTTGAGATTTCCAGCAATAATACTGTCTGGTCTTTTAGGATTGATATTCTTGCTGATATTTCCTATACACCTTAATAATGTTCGTCAAGGTAGTCTTCAAGCAATAGAGCAAATAAATCTACAAGCACAGCAGCAAGAAATCCAGCTCCAAAATAGGCTTAACCAATTAAAAACTCAACTGAGTGATGAAAAAACTAAAGAAGCTTTAGAAAAGCAGAAAAGTGAACTTAAAACTCGTTATACTGATATACTCGGAGATGAGCAACTGTATCAGAACTTTCTTGATGATCCTACTGTTAGCCAACCTCTTAAAGACTTGTTCAAAAACTTTAAGGCTAATCCTCAAGAATTAGATCAGTATATTGAAAAGCAAAGTGACCCCCAAACATTTGCAGATCAAGAATTGAGCAAAATTCGCCAGATTAAAGAAGTTGCCGAGAAACAAGCTAGAGATAGAGCCTGGAAGTTTGGACTACGAATTAGTATTAGTAGTTCACTTTTATCTATGGCTTTTATTATTATCGCTTGGACAGGATGGACTAAAATCACCAAACCTGATCCTATAAGCCAGCCTAAAATAGAGGAAAGCCTTGCTACAAAATAATTTTTGTCGATAAGAGGCTATCTATCCCTATCCTCAACAATGGAGGATAGGGAATTGTGTTAACTGATTTAACATAAAAAATT
This sequence comes from Aetokthonos hydrillicola CCALA 1050, assembly GCF_017591665.1. Classification (GTDB taxonomy): domain Bacteria; phylum Cyanobacteriota; class Cyanobacteriia; order Cyanobacteriales; family Nostocaceae; genus Aetokthonos; species Aetokthonos hydrillicola. The sequence continues at coordinate 17,076 of NZ_JAAKGC010000068.1, forward strand.
CAGGAGTCAGGAGGAGCCATTGTTCAACAAGAGCAGTCAGAATTGTGTTGGACAGCATACCGAAATTTCCACCCGACTTCTGAATTCTTTTTAAAGATTTTACAGCACAATTGTTTTTTGATTTTTAAGAAAATAGTTGTTTTTTTATTTTCAAGCAAATAAGAGCTATAATAAGCTTTAGAGCGGGATTTTTCTGTAACAGTAGCAATTTTCAGGAAAATACATTCTTTGAAGATTTTCGCTAAAATTTTGCTAGATCATAGAGGGTCATTTCATTATTAAAAAAGGTAATTTTAAATGAAATCACCCTCTTATTATATGAGGTTTTTGGTAGTTCAGTAAACTCTCCATCTTTCTCTAAAAAGTAAATCCAAATGTTGAATTGATAACACAAGACTGAATAGACTATAGGACATTTGCATGTAGTGGTCTTGTAATCCAATACTAGCCAAATAATAGCAATATACCAACAATATGGGCGCAAAGTTACGGTTTGAATACGATCACTTTGAAGACATCTTGTCTATCAACACTCTACCCCCATACCCCGAACAAGAACCCGCAGAAATTGACTATGGTGTGATTGCTCGTCTTAACCCTACGACTGGAGAAATTGAGAACCTGGAAATTCTATTTTTTTCTAAAAGGTTATCAGAAAAAACACCATTTGAACTACCATTAAAAGCGAATTTTGACTTTGCTTTTAATAAGTAAGGTATTGACAGAATTCAGCAGTCAGAACTCAGAATTCAGCATGAATTTGGTAGGACTGTATTGCCCCCACACGCATTTCCATTGATTCTGAATCCTGAATTCTGGCTTCTGAATTCTTCTGTTACCTATTAGTCCGCTCTTTTAATTCTGTTAATTTCTTTTTGTAACTCCTCAATTTGATCACGTAACTTATTTACTTCTTCATCTTGGGGAGTTTCTACTGCCACATCAACGGCTCCGGCGGCAGGCGATCGCTGATAATTTCCTCTTTTAATCTGCTGATATTCGTCTGAGGCAGCCCATTGTTGTAAATATCGCAATCGTTCTACGGGGAAAGGATGACTGAGCATCGTACCTTGACCACCGTTATAAATCAAGAATTTGTAAATTTGATTGAGTCCGTCTTCGTCAAGTGCGTGATAATTTTCCGACTGACGGATAAACTCTTGTAAACTGCATTCATTGGCATATTTTATACTACCACCAGAGACTTTCATCATTGATGACAAAACTGGGTTTAATTCATCCAAAACCAATAAAGCGGCCCGATCTGAGGATAACTCGGCTTTACGCCGCCACTCATAAAAGGCATAAATTAACCCTTGGCTAACAAAATTACCTATACCAAAAGTTAACTCACCAATCATAGAGGCAGCACTCATCACCCACATGGCCATTTGAATTAGAATAGTATGACCACATTTAATATGCCCGAGTTCATGAGCTAGTACGGCCCTGATCTCGTCTTCGTTCAGTAACTCCAATATACCTGTATTGAGGACTATATAAGGATGGTCTTGCCCTAAAGCATAGCTATTTGCTAAGGGATTTTGTGTTAAATAGAGTTCTGGTTCAGGATAGATATCCAAATCGCGGACACATTCTCGAAAAATTTGGTAAATAGTAGAATATTGGCGTGGTCCAATTTGGATGGTGTTACCCATTAAATAAACTAACTGAGGGCGTTCCGCGAAAAATTCTACAAATTTACGAGCAGCAAAATCAAACCCCGGTAAACTGCGTAAAGCTTGCTCAGCTTGACGATCCAAGGGATGCCTGAAAGCTTCACTGGAAATTCCTGTATAGGTTGGCATAAATTTAAAGTAACTGATAGTTGGTCAGTGGATAAAGTAACGTATTCGTGTAGACCTCTTCCAAGTGGCTCTCCACTTGGTGGACAGTCTTTACCGAGACTAATTGTGTAAGTGGACACCGAAAATGGATTTGTCCACAATAACTTGGTCTGTTGGAGACCTAACACCCCCCTGTCTATAGTAGATAGAATGCAAGTCTAACAACTAAGTACGGAAAATTGTGGCGACAAAGGACAAACTCTAAAATAGAGGGGCTATCGCAAATAAAAATTACTTTGTATGGGATTAAAAGCGTGTGATTGAGGCAGAAGTTCATTTGTCACTACATAACTTCCTGCGATCGCAGGAAGGTTTCCCGTGCTGGCCCCATCATTTGACAATGGCAAGGCTAGTAGCTCGTGCCTTGCGTTTGGGACGCAGTGCTTTAATTCAAGTAGGGGCAGTTTGTGGCTATCAGGGGCGTTATCGTACCAGCTTTGTAGCATCAGCGTTGATGTGGCATGGTCCTGTAATTGTTGTCGCTTCAGTAGCTGTGCAGCAACGCCTTACGAAAGTCGAAATTCCTCGTCTGCAGCAGTGGTTGCAAGTTAATAAACCGATTAGAACAGGCGATTTTTGGCCAGGTGATGACTTCAAGGGAATTCTCTTAGTTTCTCCTGAAGCTTGGTTAAAAGCCCAGCTATCTTCACAAGATCATTTTCCAGAGGGTATCCCAACAATTATTGATGGTGTTGACGATCTAGAAGATTGGGTGCGTCATCAGCTGAGTGTGAGTTTGGACGCACATGATTGGGATCAACTTATGCTTGCTTGCCCTCAAAATGCTGAAGCAATTCGCTCAGCACGAGTGCAACTTACGCGAGAACTATTCCAGCATCCCCCTAATCCTTACGAATGCTATCTTATTTCTCCGTCAGAAGAAGAGATTTTACTTCGGCTTTATTCAGTGCTAGATCTTCCCAATCTACCCGAGGTTTGGAAACAATTTTGGCACCTATTTCAACATAGGAACGAAAATCTCTCACTTTCTAGCAAATTTTCTTCTTCAACCGCCCCTCCACTTTTATGGGCTACTATTGCCCGTCGTCAAGGTTTATTTTCTTTGCACTGTGCCCCAGTTGAATTAGCGAAAATACTATCGCCGATCTGGAAACGGCAACCTGTTGTGTTAGTTGGCAGCGCAGTAGAATCAGAAGCTGAAGCTCCCATATTCCGTCAGAATTTGGGTTTGGAGGAGTTAACTGCTATCAAGTTTGCGCCTGATAGTCAAAGGTCAGTAATTCAACTGTACATACCATATAAATTACCTCTACCAAATACACCAGAATTTCAAGGAGCGTTTATTCACAAAGTTCGCACACTGTTGTGCTTAAGTGCTACATCGTCGGGATTGACAGTAGTCCTGGTAGGAGATGTGCCTTTGAAGTCCCAGGTGGGGGCAATTCTAGCCTCTGAGTTTGGTTCACGAGTGCAGGTAGAAAAAACTTGTTTGGATGACAATGGTATTTTGGTCAGTGGTTGGGAATTTTGGCGAGAGCATCAAGCAGTCTTGCCTGCTCCACAGCTGTTAATTATCGCTACTTTACCACTGCCATCATTGGAGCACCCTTTAGTGGCTGCTAGGGTAGCTCATTATAAGAGATCGCACCAAGATTGGTTCCGTTTGTACTTGTTCCCAGTTGCTTTAAATGAACTTCAAAGGGCGATCGCGCCAGTGCGAGAAAATAAAGGTCTCGTTGCTTTACTTGATAGCCGTGTGGTTGTGCGTAGCTACGGTGCCCAAGTTCTAAATGCTCTGAGTCCTTTCTCACGTATTGATTATCTTGATCCCACTCTGTTTTCTATTGAAAACAAGGAAAATTCTGATTAGATTCTTGATTTAAGAAGGGAGCAGGGAACTCTTAGCAGGGAGCAGAGAAAAATGGCTTTTAGACTTCTGAAGTACATATTCTCTATTGCTCAATGACCATTAATAACTTTTTCTTAATTATTTCTTTATATGATTACAAATTATTAATTAATCAGATTTCCTAGCGTTTATTCCCGAGCAAGCGGTATCATCAGCCATATTGGGGTTAGTAGATAACGGTGTTACTCCTACGATTAAGTAGGAAGGTAGCCTTTATCTGACACCAAATCCCATTGACAAATTTGATTTTAAAGATTATGGGCGAAGCAAAGCGTCGTAAAGCCGCACTAGGAGAAAAATACGGTCAAGAAGAAAGGATCATGCCTTGGGTTCCAGTTACCAAAACCCAAGCAGAACAATTTGTGAAATGGTCAACTCGCGGTGCCTGGATAGGCATTGGCGCTATGATTGCACTGTGGGTAACAGTTCGTTTTATTGGGCCAGCTTTTGGGTGGTGGCAAGTTGTCTAAGATATACCATTAGGCTCTGTAGGGGAGTACACCAGTTCTCTCCTACAAGATACCCTTCAAAAGAAAGAATTAGGCTTGTCTTTTCCTAAAGTTTACTTTTTTCTTGGTATAGTTGAATACTTTTTGAAAATATTTCAAGGAAAATACTGCCTAAATGGCAACATAGTTTTCCTGACTTTCGTTATTATTTAATGATTACGTACAACAACGTAGGCTTGATATTTAGGATTGTTAATTAGGACAGTTCCCCCTGTCGGAAAACGGTAGGATCAGTAACTAGGCACCCAAACAAAATTGTAAGTTGCAACCACAACGTGGGGATCGACTACAAAGTGCTGGACTGAAGTCCAGCGGTCTGTGAAACTTGCGGATTAGCTCTATCGTTAAATAAGCGAAAAATAACGTAATGAAGCGTCTGGGTAACCAGAGTATAGGGATTTGACTGTAAATTCTCAATAAAGAGTCAATATGTATCTTTTCGATGCTTGACTTCTAGCCAATATGCGTTACTCTTAAATCGGATCGTTTGCCAGTAGCACCTACCCTGACAGAACTATGTAAAGATAATGCAAAGTTTAATTATTCTGTCTGATATTCTTAATCTGGAAATTGAATACTTTGATACGACAACCAAAATGTTTTTGGGATAACGTAAACAAGGTAGATCTAAATAAAAAACTCTATGTATGTCTGGGAATTGTAATGAATAGCATACAATACGAGTGGAAGCGAAAACCTAAAAAAATTATAAAACCGACTCAAATGACTGTGGTGTCTGGAGGAATAACGTGTTTCTAAGATTAGCACAACAACATAGACAGTTCGTCCAAGACTTGGTAATGAATCTCCAAGCCTTAGCGATTGTCTTAGAACGACGCGGATATCCAGCGTCCTGCTATACCTGTGGTGACCAGATGAACAGTGCTTCATTTATGGTTAGCCTCGGAGAAAACCATCTGATTCGCTTTCTAGTATCCGACTACGGGATCACGTGGACGGAGATGCGAGATGACCGAGAATTAATGAAGTTAGAGGGTGCTGAAGCTGTCAATCAATTACAGGAACTTGCCAATATGATTAAGCACCCTGTGCCAAGCTTTACAGGTAATAAAACTCTTGCTAAGCGAGCTTAAGGACTTTTATTTTTTAGTCAATGGTGCGAATTTTTGATCAAAAGTTCACTTAGCGACTTAGTTGGGAAGCATGGGTGGGTACTTCATACTTAATTCATTTCCAGTTAAAATGGATAATGCCACAATAGCGAAGGTGACTGAGGTTACCTCCCAGTGCTGTAGTATTAACTATGTCTGAAGAGCAACAAAATCAACCACAACTTCCTCCCACTGACGCCATTGACAGTCCGTCAACTCAGTTATTAGAAAATTGGTATAAGTATCCTGTAAGAGTACAACCTCATCATACAGATTATGCGGGCATTGTATGGCATGGATCATATATTGCTTGGATGGAAGAAGCTCGGGTGGAATGCCTCCGCTCAATAGGCATTCAATTTGCCGATTTAGTAGCTTTGGGCTGTGATTTGCCAGTTGTAGATTTGTCTGTACGCTATCATCGCTCACTTCATTTAGGTCTACCAGCAGTCGTAAAAGCCCGTATGGCTGAGGTAAGTGGTGTTCGGATAAAATGGGACTATATTATTGAATCGCCAGATAGTCAAGAATTATATGTGACTGCTAAAGTAACGCTAGTGGCGCTGGATCGTGAGAAAGGTAAAATAATGCGCCAGCTGCCTGCAAGCGTTCAAGATGTATTATCTCGACTTTCAACGGGAGTTAGGGGATAGGGCATAGCCCATAGGGAGCAGGGACGTTAGAAGCATGTTAACCCATCAGTTTTTCTAACCCTGAATACTAGCCCCTATCCCCCAGCAGCTAACACCTAACCCCTAAAGATTCTCTAGCTTGTAAAACTTCTTGTCTCGCCCACTGATCTGCTGCCAGGATATCGTCTAAAGAAGGATTTGGACGATTATCATTTTGGTGGCGATCGCACACCCGTTCGATACACCGAGGTATATCTAAAAACCTAATTTTTTCTGCCAAAAACAAAGCCACTGCTTCTTCATTTGCAGCATTTAACACAGCTGGCATTGAACCACCAGATTTACCGACAGCATAAGCCAGTTTCATGCAAGGATATTTATTGTGATCCGGTTCGCGGAAAGTTAAATTTCCGGCTTTAACCAAATCTAGTTGTTCCCAATCAGTAAAAATGCGATCTGGCCAAGATAAAGCATAAAGTAAAGGTAAACGCATATCAGGCCAACCTAGTTGAGCTAAAACTGAAGTATCTTGCAGCTCAATCAGCGAGTGAATAATGCTTTGAGGGTGAATAACAATTTCGATTTTTTCATAATCTAAACCAAAAAGGAAGTGAGCCTCAATCACTTCTAACCCCTTATTCATTAAGGTGGCAGAATCTATGGTGATTTTACGCCCCATAGACCAATTCGGATGTTTCAGAGCATCGGCAACAGTTGCCTGTGCTAACTTTTCTGGTTCCCAATCCCGAAAAGCACCACCAGAAGCAGTGAGTAAAATTCGGCGCAAACCGTTTTTCGGTACTCCTTGAAGGCACTGAAATATAGCAGAATGCTCTGAATCAGCTGGTAGTAATTTGACTCCATGTTTTTCCACTAATGGTAAAACAACTGGTCCCCCAGCAATTAAAGTTTCTTTGTTTGCTAAAGCAATATCTTTACCAGCTTCTATCGCGGCAATGGTAGGTAGTAACCCAGCACAACCAACAATACCCGTGACAACAGTTTCAGCGTCCCCGTAGCGAGCAACTTCGATCACTCCTGCTTCTCCAGCTAGTAGAATTGGTTGGGGATCAAGATCTTGTATTGCTTCTTTTAGTGCTGAAAACTTCTCTTTTGAGCAAATTGCTGCTATTTCCGGTCGAAATTGCCGAATTTGAGAGGCTAACATTTCTACATTATTCCCAGCAGCCAACCCCACAATGCGAAACTGATCGGGATACTGAGTGACAATGTCTAAAGTTTGAGTACCTATAGAGCCAGTAGAACCAAGAAGAGTAATTGCTTTCACAATGATTTATATAGTTAACTCCAAATTAACTATAAAATCTGGCGGGTAACTCTTAGTACTTTTTTATAGAAAAAATCCAGAAAACCTTTAAGTAGGTTGGGTAGAACGGAGTGAAACCCAACAATTCAATTAAATAAATGTTGGGTTTCGTTCCTCAAATGCCAGATTCCTACGGAGGGAGACCCTCCTGCAGAACTGGCTCCCCAACCTACTGGCTTTTTTGTATGAAAAATCTAGAAAACCATTAAGAGTTCCTAAATCTTTGCCAGTTCTTTACGCAAATTCAACCAACGAGTCATAGCTTGAGGTTGAGAAGTCACTTTTTTTTGTAGTAGAACGACACCACCTTGGACATCAACAAGTCCGTACCTTTTTTCGTTTAAAAGCTGGTCAATAAAAATCAAAAAATCTCGCAGCTGCTGTCGTTGGTGTTTAAAAGCAGGTTGGTATTGTTGTATAATCCATAGATCTGCAAAAGCGTAATCAACATCAATAATCTGTTTTGAATCAGTTTGTAATTGTAAAGCTGGCAAACGAATGATCTCACGTCTCGTTGCAAGATGGGGAAGTAAATCAGTGGTTGCAGAAACACTAGCATCTCCAGGAATAAAATTCATGAGTGAGCGAATATGTCCTACATGTTCCCACTGTCGAGTTAAAGAAATATAAACCCAAGGATGAATTGAGTCGGGAATTAAAAAATAAAAAGCTCTATTTGGACTAGAAGTTATTGTAATTACAAGTGAAAGAGCAATAAATCTTATCCACCAGCGACGAAAGCGCGGCTTAAATCTTTCTTGATGCTCAGACCACCACAAAATTGCACCATAAAATAACCCAGGTACCACAGTCAATGCATAGCGAACACTTATGGCAAGAGCAAGTACCCTATTTTGAATCAACAATACCAGTAATGGAGGACCTGTAATTATCCACGCGGAAGGAGAAATTGCAGGGATAAATGCTAAAGGTAACCACTGACCTAAAAGGTATTTCACCCGTCGATCAAAGGGAAGAAACAAGCTTTTAAAGAGTTCTTGAGGGTTTGTTAAGATAGCCCATAAAAGTTCTAGAGTACTAGGACTATTTTTCCCAGTCATGAACTGACCAAAATATTCACTCAAATAGAGTCGAGAGTTATCATTAGAAAACAAAGGCATAACAATATTAGTTACTGCTATGACGTATCCAAAGCTGACCCCACATAAAGCTAAACCCAAGCCTAGAGAGCGACGAATAAAAGTTAGATAAAGACCAATACCAAAAAGAATAATTCCTGTATCTTCTCGAATTCCTAACGTTAAAATTACGAATAACCAAAAAAGACCCCATCGGCGCTTTTCTAAAGCCAGTAATAAAGAGAAGACAAATAAAGGAATTTGACAATGTTCATAAAAATTAGCAAAAGTAGGAGAAATGACTGCATAACCACCGTAAAAACTGGCAGAGATCAAAACAGCAATTTTAGGAGGAAGATAATGACGAGCTAAAGCGTAGAGAACTAATCCAGCAGCAGTCATTAAAGCAACTTGTAAAACAACAAGAGTTACACCAGTCGGAAATAAAGCATATAGAGGCATCCACAGTAAAAAATCAATAACAAAATGCTGCCCCAAATGGCAATAAAAAACTGTATGTATTTGATTATCTTTAATAAAAGTGCTTGATTGCCCAGATGAGAGAGAACCTTGAAAAAAATGCCCGTGTATAGTATTCCAAAAAAGTTGGTCAAAAAGGGCTTGGTCATAAGATGCGAAAAAAGTATAGAAGCGATGAAGAGAAAAAACTAACATGAACACAAAAAAAATCGTTGCACATGTTAGTGTTATCTGAAGGCCTTTTCTATTGTTTAAAGTGTAAAATTTTTTGGACAACATAATTAAAAGCGAACAGGAAACAGGCAATAGCCCAACGGCACATAACAAATGTTTAAATTTATAATTTGGGAGTGCAAGATGCTTGCACTAACCTTCAAAAACTGGGATGCTACCCTCACGTTGATACAAATTGATACGAACTATCTCACACTTTCTGTAGTAAAGCAATATACTCAAATTTATTTTTGTATCCCAAATGCATCTGGGCTAACTTGTCGGATGAAAAATCTCAACTAGCTTCCTTATTCCCTTTTCCTTGCTCTAGCAAGTCTTCAACTGGTGGAGAAAAAAGAGGATGAGAGTAAATAGCATCCTCTAGCTCTTCTATAAAATTATTAATTTCCTGCCGTGTATTTCCTCGTTGGTTCCACCGTTTTTGGTTAGATGCGCCTAAGCTTTTAGACTCTAGAATTAAACTACAAATCTCATGTACAGAATCGTCGTTAAGAACTTTGGGGTTGTAAGTAACTGCCTCTTTTGTAACGACAAATAAATCCATATCTTCTTTGTTAAGCCATTCAAGCAGCCTGATTACCGCTGGATTGCTAGGTGAAAGAGGTTTGTATTTGTTAGCAATCCCCTCTTGTTTCTGCAACTCCAAAGCTTGTTGTCGTCGTAACTCCATCGCTTGAGCATTGGCTTTTCTTACCTCCGCCTTGTCGTAGTCTTGCACTAATGTTTCTACTTGTCTAACAGCGTCCAGGTAATCCTCTCTAGTAATTAGAATTTTGAGGTAGTAATCATTTTTTACAGATTGGTATTTTGGATCTAGAGAATTAAGAATCTCTTCTAACTGCGGTTTAGCATTTAACTGAGATTGTTTTCGGGCGAGTTCTTTTGCCCTGTCTTTGTCAGCAAAAAGCTTTATATCTTGCAAAGTTTCCGGCATAGCTTTCAGGAAACCTAAAACCCCTACCATAGATAGTATAGGGTACTGGCCATATTTGTTACTTCCCCACCGAGTAATGGGTAAAACGCCTTCAGTCTCTTGCAATCGTCTTCTGTGACTTCTAGAAATTGAGAAAATTGCTTCAAATAAAGCTATCGACATTTCTATTTCAGGTAGAATTTCTTCCTTTAGCCATTTACGAACTTTGGTTTTAGCTAATTTCTTAACTAAGCCTAACATTTGCCCTTTCTCTAAAGATCTAGGAATTTCACTGTCAACAGATTTTAGAAATTTAAACAAAGGCTCTTTATTAATTTTTTCTATTAAAGCATCAGCATATTGGGCTAAATCAGCACTACCATACTGCCAGTAATAGCAACTAAGAACATAATTAATTTCGCTATCATATCGAGCCGAAGTCACCGTTTTTGTACGAGACTGAGCATCTTTGAGAATGAAAGCAATTTCTTTGTTAGTTATTTTTCCCATAATTTTGATAAATCGTAAGGGGTTTATTAAATAGAATTCAGGAGTCAGGAGTCAGGAGTCAGGAGGAGCCAATAAGAGCAGGCTTTGTACTGAGCTTGTCGAAGTGAGGGTTTCCCTTTGTAGGAATGTGGCGTTCAGAATTCACCATGAATAGGTCATTTTAATATGCGTGCTAAATCTTTTCGTATTGGAGATGCTGCATGCAGGAATAATTTAGCAAGTACACAATTTGTGATACGTTTGAATCCTGCATGATCTTATTCTGACTCCTGACTCCTGACTCCTGAATTCTGACTTCTGAATTCTGAATTCTGACTCCTGACTCCTGAATTCTCTAGTAACATTTTATGGACAAAGACTTTTACTTACAGTATGCCTCTATAGAAGATAAGCATTGGTGGTTTGTTGGTCGTCGCTTAATTTTAGATCAAGTGATTCGTAAGCTGCGGCTGTCGAAAAACTCAAAAATTCTAGAAGCTGGCTGTGGCACAGGTGGTAACTTGAGAATGCTAGCCCGTCATGGCAACCTTGATGCTATGGAGTTAGAGGCAATGGCTTGTAAGCTTGCAAATGAACGGCAAGTTGTTCAAGTGCAGTTAGGCAGCCTACCTGATAACATTCCTTTTACTGATAAATATGACCTGATTTTAATGCTAGATGTTTTAGAGCATCTTGATGACGATGCCCAAGCACTGCGGACATTACATTCAAGATTAAAGCCAGGAGGTTGGCTATTAATCACTGTTCCTGCTTATCAGTTTTTGTGGAGTGAACATGATGACATTAACCACCACAAACGTCGCTATGTGTTGAAAGGACTGAAGCAGGTTGTAAGCCAAGCTGGGTATAGCATACGTTATAGCAGCTACTTTAACAGTTTTCTGTTTCCCATCGTTGCTGGAGTACGCATCATCAAAAAATTGATACGGAGCAATACCAATTCTGGGAATAGCAATGATTTACTTTTACCACCGAAACCTATCAATCAGTTTTTGAGTCTCTTGTTTGCTAGCGAACGTCACTTAATGGATCGGTTTAGCCTGCCATTTGGTGTATCGGTTTTGCTTTTAGCACAAAAAAATACACAAACTTATGAAACTTGACACTAAAAAGCATATTACTATTTAGAGTCAGGAGTGTGAGATTAATAAAAATAAAAGCTGTGACCGAGCAAATCTACTCTATAGTTATACCGATTTATAACGAAGAAGATAGCATTCCAGAAATGTATCGTCGGCTCACCAACGTAATGGCACAACTAGACGGCGAGACGGAATTAATTTTGGTTGACGATGGAAGTCGCGATCGCTCTTTAGAGATGATTCGGGAACTCCACAGTCGCGATCGCCGGGTGTGTTACCTGAGTTTTGCGCGTAATTTTGGTCATCAAACTGCAGTAACGGCTGGTTTGAACTTTACTAGTGGCAAAGCCGTCATTGTGATGGATGCTGATTTGCAAGATCCCCCTGAACTAATCTTAGAAATGCTTGAAAAATGGCGGCAAGGCTATCAAGTTATTTATGCTCAGCGATTAGTGCGCAAAAAAGAAACTTGGCTCAAACGCTTAACAGCCTACGTTTTCTATCGGATTCTCAGACGGCTAGCTGATGTAGATATCCCACCTGATACAGGTGATTTCTGCTTGATGGATAGGCAAGTTGTCGATATCCTGAATGCAATGCCAGAACGCAACCGTTACATTCGCGGTTTACGTGCTTGGATAGGTTTCCGACAAACAGCAATACCTTTTGAAAGAGACTCCCGCTTTGCTGGGAAAGAAAAATATACCTTCGCTAAATCTTGGGCTCTAGCTGTTAACGGAATCATTTCTTTATCCAAAGTCCCGCTGAGGGTTGCGACTTATTTAGGAATGCTCTCAGCAGGTTTAGCATTGTTAATGATATTTCTAGAACTCTATTGGCGCTTATTTGATGCCAGTTCCCCATTAGTTGGCTACACACTAATTACAATAGCGTTGTTTTTTTTAGGTTCCGTTCAATTATTTTGTATTGGGATTTTAGGCGAATATATTGGTCAGATATACGAAGAGGTAAAGGGGCGTCCTATTTACACTCTCAAAGAAATTGGAGGGATAAACCGAGCAGCAACAAAATCGACTGAAATGTCTAATCATCATCAAAAAAATAAATAGTAGGATAATTCTGTGACTCTGCAAGAATTTTTTTTACTCTTAATGTCAGTTTTAGCTAGTACATCGGGGCAGTTCTTCTTAAAATCAGGTGCAGTTAAGTTAGGCAAAGTCAATTTATCAAATGCTCTTAACCAAATTCTTAGCATTATAGCAACGCCTGAACTTTTAATAGGTCTAGCTTGCTACGCTATGGGTGCTGTTACTTATATCCTCTTGCTAACTAGAGTAAACTTGAGCATTGCAGCGCCGTCATCATCATTAGTTTATATTTTCTCAGTTTTGTTGGGCTATTTCTTTTTTAGAGAATCTATTACTCTCGTTCGTTTATTAGGTTTGAGCTTTATTGTTAGTGGAATTATATTAGTTATCTGGCGAAAATAGAATTCTTGTTATTTGTTATTCGGTAATAGTTATTTTTGAATTTTTAACGAAAAGTAAAAGACCTAATCCATAACCAAAAACTGTTAATTATGATGCATAATATATCTAAAAAGTTCGCTATCAATAATTCTCAATCTATAAATATTGCTTTTCCGATAGCAATGTGGCTATCTAGCAGACTAGCGATCGCCATCTTTATATTATTGATTGCTCCTGTATTTCCAGTTCCACCTGATAGTCCTCCTGCTACATTTAGCTGGAAAGCTTTTTCAGCATGGGACAGTATTTGGTATCAAAAAATAGCAACTGTTGGTTACGACTACGCACTTGATAATAAACAGCATTCTATAGCATTTTTCCCATTATTTCCTTTAATCATTCGCCTACTTATGACCTTCGGCTTCCCTTTTGAAGTTGCAGGTGTACTAGTATGCAATTTAACATTTTTAGGTGCGTTGATACTGTTATATTTTTGGGTAGCAGAGCATCATGGTAAAAATGCTGCTATGTGGTCAACTGCTGCTTTAGCGTGGTGTCCTTATTCACTTTACGGAACAGTCATTTACACAGAAGGACTGTTTCTATTATGTAGCACGGCAGCTTTACGCGCTTTTGATAAAAAGCAGCATCTCTGGACAGCATTCTGGGGAGCCTTAGCGACAGCAACACGAGTCAGTGGAGCTATGCTTATACCAAGTTTTTTATTTGTTGCTTGGAAAGAGCGCAGAGGAATAAAAGCCTACCTTGCTAGTTTAGCTGCTGGTACTGGTCTATTTTTGTTCAGTTTGTATTGCCAGATTAAATTTGGCGATGCTTTGGCTTTCTTTCATGCTCAAAAAGCATGGCGTCCTTCATTCGGCTTTGCACAGGATGGTTGGTGGGACATGTTCATGCAAATTGTAGTTGGTGAAACATATGATGACGGTTCTATTGAAAATATTTGGCATCCACTGCTGTTTGCAATGATTATTTGTTGTGGTTTTTTATTATGGCGTTTTCGTTTGCAGCTTGGTTTTGCCAAAATGCGCTACGGATTTTCCCTTTTATGGATGTTGCTCTGGTTTTTAACATACCAGCCTTTACCAGACGATCCATTCTCTGGCGATCCATTAGTTAAACTCACACTCATCTTTGGTGGACTCGTTTTGTTATGGTTCTCGCGTAGTCAACTTCCTCTTGTTGCAGTTGTATATGGATTTTGCTGTTTTGGCTTAATTTTTAATACAGGACTTACTGCTTCTGTTGAACGCTATGCATATGGTATTGTGTCGCTATCGTTTGCGTTTGGGCTGTTACTTGCCCGTTATCCACGATGGGGATACCCAGTTATCGTCTTTTTTGCTTTTCCACTCTTAAATTTAAGTGTGCGATTTGCTCACAAACTCTGGGTAGCTTGAGACAGTTATCAGTTATCAGTTATCAGTCAAGAATAATCTGTTTCTCTTTGGGTTTAAGCCCTTCTGCTCCCCTGCCCTCTGCTCCCTCCTAATAAAATGGAAAAAAAACTGATTATTCCGGGTGCTGTTGGTTGGCTCATTGGCATTAGTGCTTTAATTTTATTTGCTTCCAGCAGCGTACGACACCTTCTTTTTCAATCAACTGCTTGGGATTTAGGTATTTTTGATCAGGCTGTTTATTTAATCAGTCAAGGAGAGAAACCTGTGTCTTCTTTCCTTGGGTTTCATATTCTTGGTGATCATGCGGCTTTGGTGTTCTACCCCTTGGCTGTACTGTACAAAATTTTTCCGAGTGTCTATTGGTTATTTGCTGTACAAGCATTTGCTTTGGCAATAGGAAGTTTACCAATTTGGTATTTAGCAAGATTAGCAGGATTGAGTAATAACCTTGGAGTTGCGATCGCAACAGCATATTTACTATATCCACTCATATTTAATATCAATTTGTTTGACTTTCACCCAGATGTCATCGCACTGCCAGCGCTATTGGCGGCGGTGTTAGCAGCTAAAACAAAACAAATTTGGTGGTTTTGTGCAAGTCTGGTGTTAGTTTTTCTATGTAAAGAGGTATTATCTTTAACAGTGATCGCGCTAGGTGTTTGGCTACTGGTATTTGAGAAACGGCGTTTGTACGGTGCGATCGCAATTATCACAGGGATCATATGGTTTATGATTACCACCAAAGGAATCATCCCTTACTTTGGTGGTACAGCAGCATCAGTGGAACGTCATATTAGTCGATACAGCTATCTCGGACATTCATTTCCAGAAATCTTTCAAAATTTGCTCTTCCACCCAGAACTTATCTTCAACAAAGTTTTTTCTGTTGATAACTTGTTCTATCTGGTTTTACTTTTAGCGCCTGTTATCTGGGGATTTTCGCTTTCAGGAATAACGCCTTTGATTGGCGCTGTGCCGACTTTAGCGCTCAACCTTTTAGCTGATGATCCACTGCAAAAAGATTTAATTCATCAATACTCTTTACCTGCCATACCATTTTTATTTTTGATTGTGATTCAAAGCCTTGCTGTTGGCAAAGGATGGTTAAAACACAAACGTAACATCATATTATGGGCATTAGTAGCATTTTTGGCACTGGCAAAGTTTGGTTATTTTTGGTCTAGATATTTAATACCTATAGATACTTGGCAAGCGACACGAGACGCGATCGCCCAAGTCCAAAAAAAAGGTAGTGTCTACACCACGGCAGAAATTTCTCCACACTTATCACAGCGAAAGTTTATTAACTTGACAGATGCCCACTCTCCACCCATTGATTTAAATACCTTTGATTACGTCTTACTCAACGTCCGTCATCCTGGCTGGGCAAGTAGTCAAGAGTTTGCTACTAGCTTGGTAAATCAATTAAAAAATCAGCAATCCTTTAAGCCAAGTTATCAACGGGATGATGTGTATTTATTTGTAAAAAAATAGTCAAGGAAATGACCAGAAAAAGAGTTATCATTACATGTATTTTACCTTTAATTATATGCAGTGCCTTTATTCTTTGTGCGGCTTTCGGTATGTTCATGTATCCCGAAGCTTTTCATAAGTTTTTTTCTGAATCAAAATTACTTCACGAAATTCCTTCACAGCGTTCTCGTAGTTACTACTGGGATGTAGAGCTATACGCTTATAAAGCCCTGAATCCTAGTTGTGATGCTTTCTATCCTCTTTGGCCTTTTATCATTCGTAACTTGTTTCATCCTCAAAGTATAGAACAGGCTGCACACTATTTTTCAATAGTAGCAACATCTCTATTCTTTATTTCAAATTGGTTGCTTTTTTTTGTTTTTCAAACAGGATTAGAACGCGTCAAATTAGCTTTTTTATTAATGATTGCCTATACTGTGAATCCTATGGCAATCTTTAGAGTTATAGGTTATACAGAAAGCTTATTTGCAACCCTGAGTACTCTTTTTATTTGGATTTGCCTTCCTCAATTAAAGCTCAAAGAATATATAAAAATTATTTTTATTTCTATTCTCGCTTTTTTAATGGCTTTAACTCGCCCAGTATTGATACAGATATTATTTTCAAGCATAGCTGCCTTATGTACAATCTTTTGTTTTGAGATACTAAAACGAAAAGAATTTAATTTTAAAAAATTTCAAAAATATATACATGAAATTAAGATGACTCTCACAATATGGATATCATCCCTATTGGGATACTCTATATACGGAAATTTTTGTTTAAAAACTAGGGGAAATTTTTTTGCTCCTTTTCTAGAACAACAAATTTGGGGTAAAAAGTTAGGGCTTCATCTAGAATTGTTATTTTTTCCCAAGTCATTATTATTTGATATTTTGGGACTTTATTTTGCTTTGATACTTTTAGCTATTGCATTTATTTTTGTTTACTGTAAAACGATTCAAGCAGAACCCTATATATACAAGCCTGAATCATTTTTATGGAATATATTATTTGTATATCCACCTTTATTGGTTATTTTATACAGTTTTAATTATTTTAGATTCAAAAAAAATAAAGTAAATAAACTGGCAATTTTAGATTACACTTACAGTTTATCTAAAAACTATATTTTTTGGTTTTGCCTTTACTTTGCTGCTATTCATTCAATTATCGTATTCTTTACACAAGATCGTCTATTTAGTCTAGCTAGATTTGTATTTGCATTACCTTTCTTTTTTATGGCACTTGGATATATATATCGGTGTATTCCAGGTAAAACAAAATATAGTACTCTAATCTGGTTTACTTTAATTTCTGCTATTTTTCTAGTTCAACAATGGGTTAATTATGGTCAAAATAAATGGCTTGGTTAAAAGAAAGGTAAATTTCAGTACCGTCAGTTTAATGGTAGCTGGAAGTAGTTTAATTTTATTCATCTGTAGTAGCGTAAGGCACTTTCTTTTTCAATCAACTGCTTTAGATTTAGCAATTTTTGACCAAGCTGTTTATTTAATAAGTATTGGAGAGCAACCAATTTCATCTATTATTGATTTCCACATTCTTGGTGATCATGCAGCTTGGATTTTATATCCATTAGCGGCATTATACAAAATATACCCAAGTGTATATTGGTTGTTGGCTGTCCAATCAGTGGCTTTGGCGATCGCGGCTTTACCAATTTGGCTGTTAGCACGACAAGCAGAATTAAAAGATAACCAAGCATTTATAATTACCTCAGCTTACCTGTTGTATCCACTGGTATTTAATATTAATTTGTTTGATTTCCATCCAGATGTTCTTGCAGTTCCAGCATTGTTAATGGCAGTATGGTCAGCTAGAGGAAAGCATATTTGGTGGTTTTGTTCAAGTATTCTCGTAGTCTTTGGATGTAAGGCGGTATTGTCTTTAAGTGTAGCGGCGATGGGAGTTTGGCTGCTGCTGTTTGAGAAGCGACGTTTGTATGGCGCGATCGCAATTCTTAGCGGGATCGCTTGGTTTGTGATTGCAACCAAAGGTATTATCCCTTATTTTGGTGGTGCTGCGGCATCGGTTGACCGTCATATTTACCGGTATAGCTATCTAGGACACTCGTTTCCTGAAATGGCGCAAAATTTACTTTTTCATCCACAAGTCTTTTTAGGCAAAGTATTTTCCTCAGCTAATATAGGATACTTGCTGTTACTAGTAACACCTGTAATTTGGGGGTTTTCGCTTTCTGGAATGGCACCCTTGATCGGTGCTGTGCCAATTTTAGTCATTAACCTTCTGGCTAACTATCAACCACAAAAAGATTTAATCCATCAGTATTCTCTAGCTGTTCTACCATTTTTATTTGTGGTTGTAATAAACAGTCAAGCTGCTAATCGAGGATGGGTAAAAAATAAACGCGTCATCGCTTTATGGTCTCTATTAGCTTTTTTAGCCTTGGCTAAGTATAGTTTTTTTTGGTCAAAGTATCTTTCATCTCTCGATACTTGGCAAGCCACTCGGGAAGCAATATCAAGAGTAGAAACTAAAGGCAATGTTCTAACTATAGATGAAATTGCTCCTCATTTATCAGAGCGGAAATTTATTAGGTTATTATCTCCTGAAGCTAGAAGTATTGATTTTACTATATTTGATTATATATTGCTCAACACCCGACATGCCTTTTCGCGAGAGCATAAAAAATTAGCTGCTAGCTACGTAAATCAACTAAAGAGTCATCCAAAGTTTAAATTAGGCTTTGAGCGTGATGATGTTTATTTCTTCAAAAGAACGCAATAAAAAATAGGTAATAACTAAATCATTATTGGTGCTTTAGGAACTTCGTCAATATTGCACTCTAATTTTGTAAAAAAAACTACAAAGATTTTTTTATATTAATTTATTAGGAGTTATTTAAATGAACCAATTCAAAAATATAAGTCGCTATGAGTTGTTTTTTCCTATCTCAATGTGGCTTGCCAGCAGAATATTTATATGTATAGCTATGTTGATAATTGCTCCTTTGTTTAAACCGGGCGCACAGGGGTGGCATGTTTTTTCTTGTTGGGATAGCACATTTTATGAAAGAATTACAACTTATGGTTATGATTACTTAATTAATCAAAAAGAACTTGTATTCATTGTATTTTTTCCCTTGCTCCCTTTATTAACTCGAGCATTAATGAATTTAGGCTTACCTTTTGAAGTTGCAGGGACATTGGTAAACAACCTTGCTTTTTTAGGAGCGGCGATCGTATTGTATGCTTGGATGAGTGACCGGCACGGTGTAGGTGTTGCACGATGGACAACATCTGTGTTATTATGGTCTCCCCTATCATTATTCGGAACAGTCATTTATGCAGAAGGGCTGTATCTTTTGTTTAGCACGGCTGCTTTGAGGGCTTTTGATAAAAAACAATATACTCTTACTGCTCTTTGGGGTGCTTTAGCCACTTCTAGTCGTCCCACAGGAATAGCGTTAATACCTGCTCTTTTTCTGGTGACTGCCATTGAACGTAGAGGTATAAAAGCTTACATCGCCAGTATAGCTGCTGGAAGTGGTCTTTTTCTATTTAGCCTTTATTGCCAAATCAAACTTGGGGATCCTCTAGCATTTTTAGATCAGCAGAAAGCTTGGCGTCCAAAACTTGGTTTCGACTGGGTGCATTGGTGGAAGATGCTTATGCAAATCGTAGTAGGTTCTACTAATTGGAAGTATGGCTACATTAGAGATTTTTTACATCCAGTGCTATTTGTAGTTATTATTACTAGCGGTTTTCTATTATGGCTCTTAAGTCAAAAATTGTCCACTAGAAACATTCAATATGGGTTCTTTGGGTTGGGATTATCTCTGTGGTTGTTAGCAGGCGATCCTTTGACTAACATTGTAATGATTTTTGGTGGTATATATTTATTATGGCTTGTACGTGATACAGTTAGCTCTATTACTGTTGTTTACGGTTTTTGCGGTATCACTATGTTACTTGCATCTGGGGGTACAATTTCCTTAAATCGTTTGGCTTATGGTATTGTATCGTTGTCAGTTGCATTAGGTTTAGTGCTTGCTCGTCATCGTCGTGCGGGATACGCAGTTATCTGCATATTCTCGATTATACTAGCAAGCTTTGCTGTGCGATTTGCTCAAGGTCAATGGGTAGCATAAGTTTATTCTTTGACTGAGAGAAACTATCTTGAGTTAATTTGCGTCTAGCTTTAAAAAAAGGGGGTAAAAGCAGTAAGCGGCTGTCTAAAAAATTAACATTTTCTTGTAGCTAAAATAACGAGAAGTAGTATAATATGCTGCTTTCATTAGGAAACTAAGTTTTAGCCACACTCAAGCATACTAAATGTTTATATTTTTATAGTTAACATAGTTGTTGCTCATTTCCACTATGAGAAGTGGCAATTGTATAAAGTCAGCCTATCTAAGCTTGGTTAAAATCTATATAATTTATTTGTCTATTTCCTGAAATTCTGTTAATCTATACTAAAATTTCAGGATTCTCAGAACCTAGTTAAGTATCTAATACCTAAAATATCTGTGCTATGACATACTGTCATAACCGTAAAATGGCGGTTTGACCTGTGAAGGAGATATGAAGTGGAAAATAATAAGTCGTTAATTTGGCCGCAAGGGATAATAATTGCGCTAACTGTTTTGTGTGGTGCTTTTGGCGTTGGCTTAATTTTACCTGTCAACCCAAAACTGTCTAAGGCACAGAGTGAACAATCTATAAATTCAAAGGATCTAACTGCTGGAACAGAGACTCAACAACGTGTTGAAAAATTTAAGGCGGCGATGCTGACAAGTTGGCAGCAAGAAGCAAAAGCTAAAGGTATTTCGTACGATGTTGCAACACATTATCTAGGAGAAACAATTGATGAAGCGCAACTCAGTCCAGGTAAAAAATTAATTGCTCTTACCTTTGATGATGGTCCTTGGCCTGAGTCTACAGCACAAATATTAGACATATTGAAAAAAAATAATATTAAAGCCACATTTTTCCAAATTGGGCAAAACTTAAAGATTTATCCAGATTTGGGTAAACGGGTTGTAGCTGAAGGACATGTTCTTGGTAATCATACTTGGCACCACTGGTACCATTATATGAACCCACAAGCAGCAGCTTTTGAAATAGAAAGCACAACGAATTTAATTTACCAGATTACGGGAGTTAAAACTAATTTGTTTCGACCACCTGGTGGAATCATGCGTAATGGAGTCGTTGATTATGCAAAAAGCAAAAAATACGCTATTATCATGTGGTCATCAGACTCCATAGATTACAGCCGTCCACCTGTGCCAAGGTTAATTCGTAATGTCATGAGAGAAGCAAAACCTGGTGGTATTGTGCTTATGCATGATGGTGGTGGTAATCGTGCCCATACAGTTGAAGCTTTGCCAGAAATTATTAATAATTTTCGCAAGCAGGGGTATAGTTTTGTAACTATTCCAGAACTTTTAGAACAGCAAGATAAAGATAAGAAGACAACACCACCTACTAAACCGTCTATTCAGGCTCAAACAAAAAATAGGAAGACAGCTAAAAAGCTAACTCAGAACCCAGATAAGAATATAACGCCAGCTAAAAACCAATAACCGAAAATTAGAGGTAACTATAATTAACTGGTATTCAATTGATCTGTTTAACTATTTGATTTTATCAATATCGATTGTTATTATCGGTGTGTGTAGTCTTTTTTCCTAGTTAGCCGGATTATAAAGTTATTTTACATACTTCTATTGAACGCATTATATAGAAGACTTCAATCATAAGTATTGAGTTAGTCCGTGTCTCTACAGACGCGGATTTTTGCTTAAAATTTAAACCAGGTTTTAGCTGAAATATCTCTTCCTTAGCTTGCCATATATCCTTTGAACTCTTAATTTAGCAATATGCATTCTTGTTAAGTTTTTAATATCAGAATTGTGATGTATTTTGTAATCAAAAAAATCATTTATCTCTTCTAGAAGAACTTTAAAACGACGAGTAATATTTGCGCTTCTATACTCTTCAAAAATTCCTGGAGATAAAGTGAGAGGTTCCCATGATTGAAGTGCATTTGTGATACGCCGAATATCGTATTCTTTTGAATATCCAGCAATTTTATAGCAATTAAATCCAGGATCTAAATAATCAGATAGTCCACCATTAACACTTGAAAAAACAAGACACCCACAAGCGAGGCTTTCCATTGGCTGTAGACCAAATCCTTCACTAACACCCTGTTGCATCCAATATTCAGCAGAGTCATAGAGGTAAATCTTAGTTCGATTAAATAGTCCAGCTAAATCTTCAATATAAGAATCAACAACAAATACATTACAAAGTTTTTGCAATGCAGGAATCAATTCTTGCATCAAATACTCAGAAGATTTCCGAGTTTGAACTAAAACATCAATATCTCGGAAAAGGTTCAGATTTTGGAAATTATCACCAATTTCATTGGGTAGGTAGTAAATGAGAGAATTTGGTGATTTTTGTCCCCAATACCCCATTGTATTTCGGCTAACAGTGATGATAGGAATTTTTGAAGAAAGTCTAAATTTATAGCCTGCACTGTGAGCATGATAAACGAGATTGTATTTTTCAAGCTTGGCTGCAAGCTGAGCTATATCAAATCCCCAACTCATTACAAAAATGAGATCATCTAAATTTTTTTGCTTGAGCAGATCATCTAAGAAAAGTTTACCATCCTCCCTTTGACGATAAGTCACAATATCAGCGCTACAAATCCTCTTAGCAAGCTCAATTGTCTTTAACTCTGCCCAAAGACCACCACAAGCAAATTTACCATCTGTGCCAGGAAGTAAAAAGTAAAGTTTTCTCATTGAGGAAGAACTCGGAATACAAGAACAGACAAGATTAAATTAGATAAAATAGTAGTGTATTTGCTATAGTTTATATCCCATAAAACTATGACTGAACTTCTTCAACGAGTTATCGAAGAAATCCAGAAACTTCCCGCAGATCAGCAAGATGCGATCGCGTCCCGCCTCATAGCTGAACTCAAAGACGAACAGACGTGGACAGAACAGTTTGAGTCAACGACTGACGAACAATGGGATCGATTAGCTGATATGGTTCGGCAAGAAATTGTGAACGGTGATACGGTTCCATTAGACGAAGTTTTTCCGGTCAAGCAATGAAATCGAGTGTTACCAAAGCATTTCGTAAAC
>NZ_JAAKGC010000294.1 GCF_017591665.1 Aetokthonos hydrillicola CCALA 1050
TGTTCTTGGAATACAACTGACTAGCGTGGACTGGCAATGAAGATGGTAGATTAATTGGGCCAATAATTGTGACTCCATTCCATACAATGTCTTTACCTGGCTCAGTGCAGGCACAGTTTCCACCTTGTTCAGCCGCAAGATCCACAACCACTGAACCTGGCTTCATTTGTTTTACCATCTCTTCAGTGACTAAAAGTGGTGCTTTTTTGCCTGGAACTTGGGCTGTAGTAATCACTACGTCTGCATTTTTAATGTGCTGAGTGACAACTTCTTGTGTACGTTGTCTGCTATCGGCTGAAATTTCTTTCGCGTAGCCACCTGCGGCGGTTGTTGCTTCTTCTAGTTTTACTTCAACAAATTTTGCCCCTAAGCTTTGTACTTCTTCTTTAACTGCGGGACGGATGTCAAAAGCTTCTACCACTGCTCCCAAACGTCGGGCGGTTGCGATCGCCTGCAAGCCAGCCACACCAGCTCCCATGATAAACACTTTTGCTGGAGCGATGGTTCCTGCTGCAGTTGTCAACATTGGGAAGTATTTTGGTAATGCTGCTGCGCCAATTAGTACCGCCTTGTAACCAGCTATTGACGCTTGTGATGACAAAGCATCCATGCTTTGTGCTCTCGTCGTCCGGGGGATCAACTCCATACT
Source organism: Aetokthonos hydrillicola CCALA 1050 (assembly GCF_017591665.1). Classification (GTDB taxonomy): domain Bacteria; phylum Cyanobacteriota; class Cyanobacteriia; order Cyanobacteriales; family Nostocaceae; genus Aetokthonos; species Aetokthonos hydrillicola. Next base: position 650 of record NZ_JAAKGC010000294.1, read on the forward strand.
AATTGCAGTTACCTTACGTTCTGCGAGCCGCTGTGCCAGAGATGGATTTCCTAATGGGTTAATAAACCCAATCAGCGCAGATCCTTCTCGTAACAAATCAGTTTCAAAACGTCCATCTTCTCGCTCTTGAGGTGGACTGACTTTAAGCAAAATATCCGCTTGGCTCCACAATGTCGCACTATCAGCAATGATTTTAGCTCCCGCTGCTTCATAAGCACCATCACTAAAGAAAGCGCGATCGCCTGCACCAGCTTCTACCAACACTTCTACACCTTGTTTTACCAACTTAGCAACAGTGTCAGGAATTAAGGCAACACGACGCTCACAAACTTCTATTTCTTTGGCAACTGCTATTCTCATGAAATCTCCTTGAGAAAAATACCTAATTCTTGCAAGTTAAGAAATTCTACCTATGAGGAAGGTTATTTATAGCCTATGACCATTGGCTATTACCCAATGGCTTAGCTAAGCACTAAGCCTTCTCTCTTTGTTCTGTACGTACTTTTTTATTAGTTCATGGGGAACAATCTCATGCACTTGCAAAAAGGTTCATCTGCATATCCTATGTTGATCCCCAAATCTTGTATCTTTGTCTTCAACTTCTTTTAGGGATTTCAAAATCTTGTTATTATTTCTTTAGAAATCGTAACATTAATTAATTTTCGACCGACTTATCTTCAAAAACCTGGAATTATTTCTGATTGAGAGTGGAGTTTGTTTTCAATAATCTACCTTAAGTTAGCAATGATAGCGCTGGCAAATAGCTGAATTTTTATCACAGAGACGTTAAAAATGGATACATTTCTACATATTTGGAAACATATTCAAATTCACTTATACTTACACAAATAAGTTTTTTAGCTACAAACGCAACAGCGGTCTTTCCGAAAAGTCTTTGAAAAAGGACACTTTTTGCAAGGATTTTACGTCCAATCTTATATAGTCAGTAGTAAAGTTTAATTTACAAACTTTCACTTCCATTTATTTAGATCTTTATTTCTGCAACAGGAGCTTAACCGTGCGAAGTTTAGTTTTTAGAAGTTTTAAGCACCGGAATTTTAAATTTCTCTGTGCTTTAGCTGTAACAAGCTGTTGGCTAACTGGGTTACCAGCTATCAGTTGGGCAGAATCTAATCCAGGTTTAACACTATTTAGTGGCGTTAAAGGAGAAAATCAACTATCTTACCGCTTAGATTTTGGCGGTCAACCGAGTGGATGGGATCGCTACCGTCTAAGAGTTTCTCATAAAAAAATGAAAATAGCTGTAGCTCATTTCATCATTCAATATCCTCAATACTACAAAGGAGTCTTTGACCCCAAGGGTGTTGAGCTAAAGGTTAAAGACAAAAAAGTTCCACTATCTGATGTCAAGTGGGACAAAGAAAATCACGTGATTCAAATTTTTCCTCAAGAGCCAGTTCCAGCAGGTAGTAACGTAGAACTGATTCTATCTAATGTACAAAACCCAACTTTTGGCGGAGTCTACTATTTCAACTGCTCAGTTCAATCTCCTGGAGACGTTCCCCTCTCCCGGTACATTGGGACTTGGATTATCAGCATTAGTAATCAATGATAGAGAATAG
>NZ_JAAKGC010000295.1 GCF_017591665.1 Aetokthonos hydrillicola CCALA 1050
CAAAATACTATTGAGGTTGCCAAGTTGCTCTTGTACATGACTGAAAAACTTTGCATTTTTTAGAAAAAACCGTGCCTGCAAAAATGCTGCAATAGGAATTGAGGCTAAGGTAATCAGTGCAAGTCGCCAGTTCATAACCAGCAAAATTGTTGCTATACTAACCAGAGTCACTACTGCACCTACGACCTGAATCAGCGAAGTACCTATAAATGTACGTATTTGTTCTATGTCACTTGTAATTCGGGTAAGTAGTTGAGAAGTCTGGTTTTGGTCGTGATAGCTAAAACTCAGATTCTGAATTTTGCGGAAAATTTGATTACGTAGATCGTAAGCAACACCCTGAGAAGCAGCTTCTGCCCAGAAAGTCTGACCAAAGTTGAACAAACCCCGTGCAATAGATATTGCTACCATCAAGCTAGCACTTTGGAAAACAACTTGTAGGTCTTTTTTTGCGATACCTTGGTCAATAGCCCAGCGAAAAAGCTGCGGAGTTGCGGCATTAGTTAATGTTAGTAATAATAAACTCAGCAAGGCTCCAATAGATATAAAAGGGTAAAACCTTAAACTCTTTAAAGCTTGCTTGAGAGAATATTGCTGTGTTCTTTTTTTTATAGCCAATCTGTCACACCTGGTTTTTTAATAGATGCACAACTATACCCGTAGGTCAGCTTAGGTACATATATATAATATAAATGTACCACCTGTTGAGTAGTAGTGCTCAGGGAAAAACCAGTTGATTCTCTGGCGATGAACTACAACTGAGTGCGATCCGTTAAAATTTCGTATCCATTATCCGTTACCAACACTGTATGCTCAAACTGAGCAGATAGGGACTTATCTACTGTGACTGCTGTCCATCGGTCAGATAAAATCTTGGTAAACTTAGAACCCTGGTTTAAAATCGGCTCAATTGCGAGGGTCATACCTGTTCGTAGCTTAACATTTGGCATGTCGCGAGTACGAAAATTGAAAACGGAAGGTTCTTCGTGTAAGTTACGACCAACACCGTGTCCAGTAAAGTCTTCTACCACGCTGAAGCCATTTGCTTTAACATGGTCTTCGATCGCGCCAGCAATATCAAGTAGGGAATTCCCTGCTTTTACCTGTTCAATACCCTTATAAAGGGTTTCTTCCGCGACACGAATTAATTTAGCTGCTTGTGTTGAGACTTCACCCACAGCGATCGTTATACAAGAGTCGCCATGAAAGCCTTGGTAGTAAGCACCTGTATCGACTTTTAAAACATCCCCAGCACGAATCACTTTTTTACGGCTAGGGATACCATGCACAACTTCGTTATTAATGCTGGAGCAAATAGAACCAGGGAACCCATGATATCCCTTAAAGCTAGGAACCGCGTCCATTTCCCGAATGCGTTTTTCCGCGTGAGCATCTAAATCCGCCGTTGTCATTCCTGGCTTTACCATCTCGGAAATTTCTTTTAAAACGGTTGCCACAATTCTTGCTGATTGCCGCATAACTTCTATTTCATGCGGGGATTTTATTTCAATTCCTCTGCGTTGTTTTTTTGGACGGTTATCTTGAGCTGGTTGAGAAAGCAGGTGACTAAGGATATTCATAAGGGATTTTAATTGAGCTGCCTTTTAACACTATATATGTCAATAGTTTTTCTAACCTAGTTGAGAAACGCTATCTATAGTTAACGTTAACTCATTTTTTCTGATACTTTTTCGTTAACAATTCCCAAAGCATATTAACAAATATGCCTTTTCTAAGAACAAGTCCTGGAAAAATCGTATTAAATTATACACGTTTTTTGCAACTCACGCACTTTATCCAATCGGGAGGGTCAGGCCCATGAATTCGAGGAAATGGATGCCGAGTTTCCAACTAATCCGATTTAACCCAATCGGGAGGGCCTGACGAAAATCAATTAACCGAGGAACAAATAGCAGCGTTTCCAACTAATCCGATTTAACCCAATCGGGAGGGTTTCCGTATTCTCCGCGGAAAGACGGAGTACAAAGTTTCCAACTAATCCGATTTAACCCAATCGGGAGGGTAATCTTCGTTATTGCGCTTAATCGCTTCTTTTAGAGTTTCCAACTAATCCGATTTAACCCAATCGGGAGGGCTGAATTGTTCCTTAATAAAGAAGGGCTTAAAGCGTTTCCAACTAATCCGATTTAACCAAATCGGGAGGGGCGAGAGACGGTGGAGACGAAGTCAGAAAGAAACCATGGTTTCAACTAATCCGATTGAACACAATCGAGAGGGG
>NZ_JAAKGC010000069.1 GCF_017591665.1 Aetokthonos hydrillicola CCALA 1050
AAATTTTAGATGAAATTGCTGCTTTGGATGCGGAGAGTGCTGAGATTTTGGCTGGAATTAGGGGAATGCTATAAGAAGCCGAATGAGATCTGAGTGAACTTATGAGGGCTGAGCGAAGTCGAAGCCCGAGAGGTCAGAATAATGCCCTATATGTATATTCTGGAATGTGCTAATGGTTCTTTTTACACGGGAAGTACAAAATATTTGCCTCTTCGCTTATGGCAACATCAAAATGGTTTGGGTGCAAATCATACAAAGAAGCGATTACCTGTAAAGTTAGTTTATGCAGAGCATTACGACCATGTAGCAGATGCTTTTTATCGAGAAAAACAGGTTCAGGGTTGGAGTCGGGCTAAGAAGATTGCTTTAATGAATAATGATTGGGATCGCCTTCATATTTTGGCGGAGTGTCAAAATTATTCACATTATCAAAATGAGCAGGCTGGTTTCGGCTTCGCTCAACCAGCATTAGACTTCGCTCAACCAGCAAATGAAGTTGAACCAGCAGAGGATTAGAGGGATGATGATAATTAGGCGATGGTATGCAGTTGACAGTTGAGCGAATGTAGACACTCAGGCTGTCGTTATTACCTTGGGCAAGCACTTCAGCGTATATCTGGCGCGAGTTTTGAGAATTGTTAATTGATCCGCCTCTGCCAACAAGTCATCTAACTCAGCAACCTCATCGGTGCAGAGGAATTATTCTTTATCTCTCACCACTAAATCATCCAAATGAGTTTGATCTGCGATAGCCAATTTACAACTTGCCAGTATATGTATGCATGAATGGGGAATACTATCTATGTAGGCGGCAAGGAGGAGAATATCATAGAATGAAAGAGATTCGGGGTGATGCTAAAACGATTCGTCAACTTCTCAGTGGAAATAAATACGCGATTGATTATTACCAACGAGAATACTCCTGGCAAACTAAACAGGTTCAAGAACTTCTACAAGACTTAGCAGGCAAGTTTTTAAATGACTTTGAGCCAAGTCATGAGCGCCAAGCTGTCGAAAATTACGGACATTATTTCTTGGGCTCAATTATTATTAGTCAGAAAGAAATTAGTAAATTCATTATTGATGGACAACAACGGCTCACTACTATATCTCTGCTGCTTATCTTCTTGCATAATCTGCAAAAGAGTCGTTCAGAACAAGTAAAAATAAATGATTTAATTTACTCAGAAAAATTTTCTATAAAATCTTTTAATTTAAATGTTGAGGAGCGTAATTCTTGCATGGAAGCCCTCTTCAACGAAACTCATTTTGATGATCCTGAGCAACCAGAGTCAGTAAAGAATATTGTTGCCCGTTATGGCGATATTAAGGAATGTTTCTCAGAGGATTTAACCGGAGAGGCTTTACCTTACTTTATTGACTGGCTAATAGAGAATGTCCACATCGTTGAAATTACGGCTTACTCTGATGAGGATGCTTATACCATTTTTGAAACGATGAATGACCGAGGGCTATCTCTTACACCTACCGATATGCTTAAAGGCTTTATGCTGGCGAATATTAGCGATGAAGCTAAAAAGGAGGCGAATCGGCTTTGGAAAAAGCAGGTAAATCAGCTTAAAGAGTTAGGTAAAGAAGAAGAAGCCGATGCCATAAAAACCTGGCTTCGGAGTCAGTACGCCCAGACCATTCGAGAACGTAAAAAAGGTGCTGTCCCTGGTGACTTTGACCGCATCAGTACAGAGTTTCACCGTTGGGTACGTGACCATAAGCGGATAATTGGACTCCATAGAAGCACCGATTTTGTGCGTTTTATAGAGAGAGATTTTGCATTTTATACCCGTCAATATTTAGACTTGCGAGAAGCCTCTATTTCTTTGAAACCAGATTTAGAGGAAGTTTTCTACAACGCACGGCAAAATTTTACTCTTCAATATCCCTTGCTGCTTGCATCTCTGAATCCTGACGATAACTCTGATATCATTAATAAAAAGATTCGTTTAGTAGCAACTTTTATTGATATTTTGCTTGCTCGAAGGTTATGGAACTTCCGAACCATTACATACAGTACAATGGAATACGCTATATTCGTGATCATGCGCGATATTCGCGGAAAAGCTCCTGCCGAACTTGCAAAGATTTTGCGTCAGAAGTTAGATGCAGAAACGGAAGTCTTTGCTTCTTGTGAGCGACTGCAACTGCATCGGCAAAATTACAACGCTATCTACCATTTTCTTGCTCGCATCACAGACTATATAGAATGTCAATCAGGAGTAAAATCGCGTTATAGCGAATATATCGCTACTGGTAGTAATCGATATGAGATAGAGCATATTTGGGCAAATAAACCTGAGCGTCACTTAGATGAATTTTCCAGTGAAGCCGATTTTTATGACTATCGCGATCGTATTGGGGGGCTTTTGCTGCTGCCAAAGTCATTTAATGCTAGTTATGGTGACTCGTCTTATGCTGAAAAGTTGCCTCATTACATCAAACATAATCTTTTAGCTCAATCACTCAATCCTCAATGTTATAACCATAATCCCGGCTTCTTGGCGTATAAAGAACGCTCCGGGCTACCGTTTCAACCGCATGAGGAATTTAAAAAAGCAGATTTGGATACGAGACAAAAGCTTTATCAAAAGATTGCTGAAGAAATTTGGAATCCAGATCGGTTAAATAAGGTAATTGAACCTTAATTTTATTGATAAAAAATCTTCACCAGATCTCCGCCAAATGCAAAACAAAATCTGGTAAAACATCTTCCCCCGATAAAGTTTGTGGACTTTGTAAAATTTCAACTTCTCGATTGGGACGATAAATTTCTACCTGCTGCTGTCGGCGATTAATTAAGCATCCCAGTCTTGCGCCATTATTGATATATTCCTTCATTTTGGCGCGTGTTTTTTCTAGAGAATCACTTTTAGACATTAATTCAACCACAAAATCGGGACACAACGGAGCAAATCTTTCTTTTTCAGCTTGAGTCAAGGTTGATCAACGTGCGACGCCTATATTATTGGGAACACTATGTGAATGTACATTTAATTTTGCACAAGTACTTATCTGACGGACAGCACTATCCAAATCCTCAACACTGCGGTTATCTCTGGTACTATCTTTACTGAGTGCCACCTTGATCGCCTTTAAAATTAGTTTTTCTTTAAAAAAAGTAAATTGCAGCATGAGCAATGACCTAACGCAACCGACCAATGATCTCCTGTTTCAAGAAATCAGACAGCTGATAGATGTTGCAAGACAACGTGCTGCCGTTGCCGTCAATGCAGAAATAACCCTATTATATTGGCAAGTTGGTAAACGGATCCAAACCGAAGTCCTACAAGGTCAACGCGCTGAATATGGCAAACAAGTCATTGTTTCTTTATCGCAGCAGCTAACCCAAACCTATGGTAAAGGCTGGAGCGAAAAACAACTGCGGCATTGTCTGCATTTTGCAGAAACCTTTCCTGACGAGCAGATTGTCTCCACACTGCGGAGACAATTGAGTTGGACGCATATTAAAACCCTAATGTATATTGATGAACCCCTAAAGCGAGAATTTTATATAGAAATTGCCCAACTTGAACGATGGAGTGTCCGCCAACTGCAAGAACGTATTAACTCGATGCTATTCGAGCGCACCGCCCTATCCCGCAAGCCCGAGAAAACCATACACCATGATCTAGAGCAATTGCGCCAAACGCAACAGGTCTCACCCGATCTGTTACTAAAAGACCCCAAATTTTCTCCACGCGCTTGGGCTTGGCGAATTTCTTTAGCAAGTTCGATCAGTTCTGCTATTACCTGAGCAGCTTCGATTGAGCGGTTTTGATAGCGTTTGATGGTATTTTCCAACATCTCGCTGAAGGTGCGCGATTGAACTAAGTTTTTGTGCGATCGCGTTTTAATCTCATCGTTAAGCAACTTTCGCAAAACTTCCAGTGCTAGGTTTTTCTGAGGTAAAGCTCGTACTTCTTCAAGAAAACCGTCGGAAAGAATCGAAATATCAGGGTTATTCATCCCCGCTGCTGCAAAAATATCAATCACTCCATCAGACGCAACCGCTTTCGAGACTATCTGACGGACGGCGGTATCTAAATCTTCCGGACTGCGGTTATCTCTAGTAGTATGTTTACTGAGTGCTACCTTGATTGCCTGAAAAAAGCCAACTTCATCCCGAATTGCGATCGCTTCATCCATACTGCTTACCAAGGCAAAGGCTTTACCCAGTTCACTAACAGCTTTGATGTAACGATTTTTACCATCTTCTAAACCAAGAACAAAATCCATCGCCGCAGGAATTACAGCAAGGCGTTCGCTCGGACTACCTGTAAAAAAAGCGGAGTAATCAAAACTATGGTAAATAGCACTAGCATAACAAGTACTGAAGAGCCAATATTATTAGAAAATCAGCGTTTTTGTTTACTCGTCTTTGATTCAGAACGGGAGGTAATTCTGGAATGGCTACCTTAGATAATTATCGGACAATCATCCAAAAGATATTAACCGAATACGCCGAACTGCCCTACGCTTACGGAGAACTAGAAAGACAATTAATTATTGATAAAACTGCCAACCGTTACCTACTACTAACAGTAGGCTGGGAAAATAAACAAAGGGTGCATGGTTGCCTAATCCACATCGACATTATAAATGATAAAATCTGGATTCAAAGAGACGGCACTGAAACAGGCATAGCTAATGAACTTGTCAATGCTGGAATTCCTAAAAATCAAATTGTTTTAGCCTTTCAACCTGCTGATGTGAGAAAGTATACTGAATTTGCAGTACAGTAAGATTATTTATATTCTCTACTACCAATATTTGATGAAACCCTAAAAAGAGAATTTTATACAGAGAATGAATTTTGTTTACCGAATTCAAGGTGTTGATTTTGAATGGGACACGAGTAAAGCGGAGAGCAATTTTATTAAGCATGGTGTTAGATTTGAAGAAGCAGCCGAGGTTTTTTTTGATCCTTTTTATCAAGAGGGAGATGCAAGTGCCAATAATGAACAGCGCGATTTTATTTTAGGGTATTCATTATCACAACGTTTATTATTAGTGGTTTATGTAGAACGAAAAATCCGAAAAAGAATTATTTCTGCTCGTCCTGCAACCAGAAGCGAAAGGAGATTATATGAGCAATAATCATGAAGAATTAAATCTAAAACTGCGTCCCCGTGTAACGGAAGTTGTTTCCCTCAATATACCTACTGATACCTTAGAATCTCTAGAAGAAGTAGCTACCAGTAAAGATATGTCTGTAGAAGCGTTGCTGAAATTTTATATAGGACAAGGTTTGCGGCAAGATATAGCTAAGTTGTTTAATGAACGTTTATTAGATAAAACTGCACAAGTTTTGTCACGTCATATTGAGTCTGATGAAGAAATTGCTAGAATTATGCAAGAAATTAAATCGGAAACAATAGGATAATCGTACTTTCCCTCATTCTTATTAGCAGTCATCATGAGTGAACGCTACACTCTCCGGATCTACCAATAATATGCTGAGAGCCTCCAGCTTCTAGCCGGGGGATGAAAGCTAAAAGCTAGTTTAAACTCACGCCAGTATCTACTTAGAACGCTGGTCTTCAATGTATCGCTTAACAACTTCAGTGCTGACTTGACCAGTTGAAGCAACAAAATAGCTAGGACTTCCATTGACAAGGCATTTTTTTAAGTTCTGGAAATTCCCGCCTTAGATGGTGAGACGCTCTGGCTTTAATCCAACGGGCAACATCACTTATGTGATTCATGAGGTGGGACGTTCAAGAAGCAGTGTACGTGGTCGGGCATAATTTCAAGTGCTATAAGCTTCCATCCATGTTCAGTTAATAAAACGGCTAGATTTATTATAAATAGCATTTGGCATAGTTTTTGCACGAGGGAGTTTTAGCTCAACAATGCTCCTAAGTAAAACCTATGCAAGACAAGCAAAAACCAAGCCAAAAGAGTTTGCGCGCGCTAGATTTCTTAAACTTATTTTTAGCAGACGTGCGAGATGGTGTTGGACCATATCTCAGTATATATTTAAAAGGTTCCCAACATTGGAATCCAGAGCAAATCGGGATTGTAACAGCCGTTTCTTCAATCACTACAGTCATTGCACAAACACCGGCTGGTGCTTTAATTGACAAACTACCCCAAAAACGGATGTTGATCGTATTGGCTGCTGCGGTGGTAACAGCAGGCTGCTTTTGTATAGCTTTGTTTCCAACTTTTCCAGTAGTCCTCGGCTCTCAGGTTTTGATTGGTACTGGTGCAGCAGTTTTTCCCCCTGCGATCGCTGCTATTACTCTAGGGCTAGTAGGACGTCGTAAATTAGATCAGCGTGTTGGTCGTAATGAGACATTCAATCATTCAGGTAATTTACTTGTTGCGGTTTTATCCGGTTTTGCTGGTCAATTTATTGCGCCTAAATCTATATTCTTCCTAGTTGGACTAATGGCTGTCGCCAGTGCTTATTCTGTTTCGAGAATTCGTGAGAAGGAGATTGACCATGAACTGGCTCGTGGTGATGGAGAGGAACGTGATGAGGAGAAAACAGGACCTAATAATAAGTATGAAGGCATACTCAAGTTGTTGCAAGACCGCCGCATACTTATGTTCGCTACCGCAGTGGTTATGTTTCACTTTGCCAACGCAGCAATGTTACCCCTGGTTGGTCAACTACTTGCTCAAGGTGGGCAAAGAACGGGATTGAATGGTACTGTTTATTTGTCAGCCTGTATTATCATAGCTCAGTTAGTTATGATACCTTCAGCCTACTTGGCTGGTCGTTTTTCTAATGGTGGGCGAAAACGCGTCTTTCTAATAGGTTTTGGTGTTTTGCCTATTCGGGGGGTGCTTTACACGCTCTCCCACAATCCCTTTTTTCTCGTTTCTGTACAAATTCTGGATGGGGTTGCGGGGGGTATTTTTGGTGTTCTATCAGTCCTGATGGTTGCGGATTTGACTAAGGGGAGCGGTCGTTTTAATCTGACTCAAGGAATGCTTGCAACCTCTATAGGTATTGGTGCAGGTTTAAGTAATTTGCTGGCTGGGATTGTGGTACAAAAGGCTGGGTATGATGTCGGTTTTTTGATGTTGGCAGCGATCGCCACTGTGGCTTTAGCAGTTTTCTGGTTCCTCGTACCCGAAACGAAAGAAGAACAGAACGTGCAAAAAAGCCACGCTACTACCACTTAAAAAAACTCGGTTTCTCAGTTAAGAGTTGGCACGAAAATTGCACATTAGAAAATTGTAACTTAAACAATACCTTATCATGAAAAAACAATCAGTCAGCATTAATGGCACTGTTCAGGCTTATCTCCTCCAATCAGAAGGACAAGTGGAAGGAGTGCTACTCTCTGACGGTAAACAACTGCACCTACCAAAACATTTAAGCGCAGCTGTTCAAGAGACTGTCAAACCAGGGGATATAATTGAGGCGATCGCCGAACCTGGCGAGCCTTCAACTTTAGGAGAGGAATTTCGCACCCTTAACCTCACTAATATTCGCACAGGTAAAATAGTAAGCGACCAACCTTCATCACCATTACCTAAGCAAGGGGAACCCCTGAGTGTTGAAGGAAATGTCGCTCATTGGCTAGTCGGTCATAAAGGAGAACTCAAAGGCTTTATCCTTTCGGATGGGAGTTATTTACATGTTCCGCCTGTGTTGAGAAAAAATCTCACCGAGCGAGTTAAGTTGGGCGATCGCCTCAGCGCTCAAGGTTACGGAACACGTAACGAACTGGGTACTAGTATAACGGTTGAAACTCTTATCTGTAACGAACAACTGTTAATGGAGTTTCATGCCAAAGACGCACACCATTACAAGCAAACAGCGCATCACCACGAACTAGCAGCACACTACTATCGCAAAGCAGCGAAACATGCTGAGTCTGGAGAGCAACAAAAGACTGCTGAATACCTAAGAATTGCCCGCGAACATCAACAGCAAGCGCTAAACCACACCGAAGAGGCAGACTCTCGAAGCTATTAGCGGCTGATAGGCTTTATTATACGAAGTTGCGCTTTATTTATGCGAAGACAGCGCAACGACAAATCGGTCAATTTATTGTATAAAAATTTACGTAATCATCATTACAGCAGCTTTCAAATAGATGAGTTATACCGACAGTCTACGGGCAAACGCCGGAAAGCCCCTACAGGGTGTATTTGTTTCTCTACTTTAGAGTATTGGTATGATCTTTCTACGATACCTCGTTATTGTACTCACCTATATCGGATTGGGACTGGGTTACCTACCCGGGCTGCGGATGAATCGTGCCACAATCGCTATTGTTGGTGCTGCGTTATTAATGGCGTTGGGAGTATTGGATTTACCTGCAGCATGGAGAGCGATCGACTATAAGACGGTGATTTTCCTGTTCGGGATGATGGTAATCAGTGCGAATTTAGCTGCTTCTGGTTTTTTTCAGCTTGCCCTTGATTACACAATACGCCGGATTCACAGCCCATTCGGACTACTAGTGGTGTTAACTTTTGGCAGTGGCTTTCTTTCGGCGCTGTTTCTTAATGACACAGTAGCCCTGATCCTCACACCTCTGGTAGTGAGTTTAACTCAATTGCTGAAGCTTAATCCTCTTCCCTATCTGCTGGCTTTGGCAGGTGCAACCAATCTCGGTTCTGTTGCTACCCTAACAGGAAATCCTCAAAACATCTTGATCGGTTCGTTCTCTGGCATTAGCTATTTGAATTTTGCGAAAGCCTTGACACCGCTTGCTTTGGTTTGTTTAGTGATTCAGGTAGGTTTACTATGGTGGTTATATCCCGAAGTGCGATCGCTTAGCCCTTACCTAAAAGTAGAACCGCCTCGCTACCGCATCATTAAACCACTGCTTTTTAAAAGCCTATTTATTACTACCGGATTGCTAGTGGCGTTTTTGATAGGTATTCCTACGGCTGAAGCAACGCTGATTGCGGCTGGAATACTGTTGGTAACACGCCGCCTCAAGCCCGATCGAATTTTACAAAAGGTGGATTGGGATTTGCTCGTGATGTTTTGTGGGCTGTTCATTCTTACTGAGGGTGTGCAGAAACTTGGTTCGCTGGAATGGTTTGTCCGGTTTGTTGATCATCCCTTGAGTATTCTGGGTGTTACGGTTTTATTATCAAATTTAGTATCTAATGTGCCTGCTGTGCTGCTGCTACATCACCTGATTCCTCATCCTGATTCACGTACTTGGTTACTACTAGCAGCAGGCTCAACACTGGCAGGAAATTTAACTCTACTGGGATCTGTAGCAAACTTGATTGTGGCAGAAGCGGTTGCTAAGCAAGGACATCGGCTGACTTTTGGGGAGCATTTGCGTTTTGGGTTACCGTTAACTGCTATTACCGTAGTGCTTACCTATTTCTGGATTTATCAAAAAATTTGGGTTTAAAACCCTGTCCTTTTAGGACGGCTCTGTGTTAGAATTTGAACATGTCAGTACAAGACATTTAAATAAAACCTACTCCCGGACTGGGAGGAAGTATACGCCCAAAACACTGTAAGGAGACATCAGTACGCCTTAAAGGCAAACGTATTGAGCCGCGCGTACCTGTGAAAACAGGATATTAAGACGCTTTAGGTCTTAAGAATCTCCGTCTCTTTAGAGCGGAGAGTGTCAATGAGTTTGCGCTTATGGGACGAATTAATGAGAGACATTTTACGGTACTTTACAACGGTGCGACGAGCGATCGCAATTCCAAACCTTAGCTGTAATAATTGGGCAAGTTGATCATCGCTATACGGTTGCGTCGGAGGTTCTTGTTCAATCAGTTGGATAATCATCTGTTGGATCTGTCTGGGTGTACGTCCACCGACAGTTACAGGAGTACAGAGCGATCGCAACGGGATAATTCGGCTTTGTTTTCCGCCAATCAACAAGTAACGTTCTCTCACTATGCGACTAACTGTAGCATCTGAAAGCCCAACCGACTGAGCGACGAGTTGCTGAGGTGTTGGAACTAAATCTACGCTGTCTTTACTTGTAAGAAATGCTTGCTGGCGATTTACCAAAAACTCTCCGACTTTGAGTAAATTTTCTTGCCACTGGTTTAGTGCTTTCACTAGGTTCCGTGCTTGTTCTAGCAAGCTTTCAAGCTCTCGGGTTTTCTTTGCTGAATAGTGGTTTTGGGTAAGACTAGCGATTGCTTCTTCATCTAGGCAAAATTCTTGACTCACCTCATAAGCTAAGGAAACTTGCCACCCGTTTCCATTCGGTTTAACTTTTAAATCAGGAGTGACAATGGTCGCAGGTTGATAGCTAAAATTCCTTGCAGGGCGAGGTTCTAGCGATTGAATTTCCTGAATTGCTGCTTTTAGCGCTTGCAGATTGACAGGGGATGGTAAACGGTTTTGTTGTAATTTTTCCAACAATAATTGTTGGTTTTGTTTGGACTCAGTTGAATGACGAACACAATTGGCAATATCTTCTAAGTAGTCTCGCACCAGTAATGTGGCTAGACTATGAGGCTGAGATTGCAGTTGCAATAGTAAGCATTCTTGTAGCGATCGCGCACCTACACCTGGAGGATCAAGACTTTGCAGGTGAGGTACAACAGCTTCCAACTCGCTCATGCTCCAACTGCTTTCAACAGCCCAGACTTGAGGTGATTCTTCTAAATAGCCAGAGGGTGAAAGCCATTGAGTGAGGTATAACAGTGCTTCTCGCTGTTGAAATGAAAAGGTAGAAGCGGTAATTTGTCCACGCAAATGCTCTTGTAAACTCGGTTCAGTCGCAGTCGGAGTATACCAATTTGGTAAAACGTCCTCTAGCAATGTTTCCCGATTTGTGGAGTGTTGATGCAACAAGAATGGATTGTGCTTCGCTTTTTCTTGCAGATGCTCTCGAATTTGTTGATGATTCCAAGGCAACAGCTGCACTAATTGGCGTAACTCTGGATAGAGAGCAACTTGCGTCTCTAAATGTGTTTCTTGTGAAGGATTTGTATTTAATATAAATCTATTCCTCCTGTTGACTGAAAAGGATATGTTCTGGAAGAATTACACGCCCGCCAGATAAAACCGCAGCCCGTTCCAAAGTGTTCTGCAACTCGCGCACATTACCAGGAAAAGAATGATTCGCCAGCTTTTCCATTGCAGATTGAGCGAGCGCTAACCGCTTTAATCCTCGTCGTACAGCAATAGTGCTTAGAAAGTGTTGGGTGAGTTGTTCTAAATCTTCAAGGCGATCGCGCAAAGGTGGTAACTCAAGCTCTACAACATTCAATCGATAAAAAAGGTCTTCGCGAAACTGATTTTGCCGTACCATTTGTTCTAGATTACGATTTGTTGCGGCAATAATTCGCACATCAACTACGCGTGTCTGATTGCTACCCAACCGTTCAAAGGAACGATCTTGTAACACTCGCAGTAGCTTACCCTGAATCGCAGGACTAAGTTCTCCTACTTCATCGAGAAAAATCGTACCGCTATTTGCCTGCTCAAATCGTCCGATTCGCAGGTGGTTTGCTCCAGTAAACGCTCCTTTTTCGTGCCCAAAAAGTTCTGCTTCTAGCAAATTTTCTGGGAGTGCGGCGCAGTTGACTTTCACTAATGGTGCTTTGCTGCGGAGACTAGTAGCATGAAGCGTGGATGCAACCAGTTCTTTCCCAGTACCGGATTCTCCAGTAATAAGAACCGTCGTGTCTGTAGGAGCAACCCGCCCGATAAGTTTGAAAACGGATTGCATTAGGTGCGATCGCCCTAATAATTCATCTTGTCCCGCTTGCAATGCGGATTCACCAACCTGATACATTGGCTCTTGATGATGCGCTAATGCTTTGGCGGTTAAATTTACCAATTCGTCTAGGTCAAACGGTTTGGTGAGATAATCGTAAGCGCCCAACTGCATTGCCTCGATGACTGTGCGACTAGTTCCATAAGCTGTCATCACAATCACGGGTAGCTCAAACAGCTTTCGCTCTAAGTGTTTCAAGACAGTCATTCCTTGGGTTTTGGGCATTTTCAGATCCAGAAACACCAAATCAGGATGAGCGCTGGAGTCTTGCAATAACTTTAATCCTTGTTCTCCATCTGCTGCCTCAACCACTTCATAACCTTCACTATGGAGGATCTGGGCGATCGCCTGCCGTAATGGTTTTTCATCGTCAATAATGAGAATTTTAGGCATTGCTATTGATCCTCTCATCTGTGCTAGTAGGTAGGTAAATGCTGAAGCGAGTACATCCGGGTTCAGAATGTACATCTATATAACCTTTATTGCGTGTCACAATTTCATGGCTAATGGCTAATCCCAATCCTGTGCCTTCTGGTTTAGTAGAATAGAACGGAACGAAAATTTGATCTTTTTGCGCATCAGACAATCCTTGTCCCCGATCTTCTACCCATGCAACCAAAGTATCATCACTTTGTTCTTTATTACCTGATATCTGCTTGACTCCAACTATCACCTTCCCATTTTCAGGACTTGCTTGAATTGCATTTAGAATCAAATTGACTAGAACTTGTCCTAGTTCTCGACGACGAAGCGGTATTTCTGGCAACGGTTGGGCAGAAGGCTGATAGACTAAATCAACACTGCTTTCTTCTGCTTTTAGACGCAGCAGAGCTATTGATTCTTGTGCGATCGCTTCAAGTGAAGTCACTGTTGGAATTTCTTGCTGGTTTTGGTCAAAATACAAAAGTCTCTGTACCAAATGTTCCAAACGATCTACCTGTTCGAGTAAACTGGCGATGGGTAAATGAGTTATTCCTTGTTTTTGCAGTTGGCGTTCTGTATATTGCAGGTTCAAACGCATACTAGCGAGCGGATTACGAACTTCGTGCGCAACGCCTGCTACTAATTGCCCCAACGAAGCCAATCGCTCAACTCGACGCAGCCGTTGCTCTAAATCCTGACGGCGAAACTGCATTGTGTTGATTGCAGTTCCCAATAAGCCCATTTCAGCCGGTAGAAGCGGGATTTGTTCTGCGGGATTTGCTTCCATTGTTTTGAGACTCTTTTGCAGTTGCTGTATACCCCACTGAAGCTGCATCGCGATCGCAAACGTCCATATACCCACAATCAAAATCCCCAGCACTATCAGTCCACTGAGAATTTTTTGCTGTCCATCTTCTGGACGTGGCATTCGTTTCATCGTCCATACAGATCCCCACAGTGGTAATGGATCTGCTCGCAGTACCAAAATATCAAGCTTTGGTCGCAGTATAAGCTCTTGTGGTAAGCCTTGACTAGTTGCTTGTCGTGCTAGTTGTAAAATTGAGTCTCGTTCAGCAGCGGGGATGTCTGTTTTTGGCACTGCTCCACCATGAGTAGGAAAAGCGTATCCTAGTAAGCGATCGTGCTGTGGAAGATAAAATCCCCCTTCCACACGAGGAAAATTTGCTAAAGCGTCTGTTGATAATTGCTGTAATGATTTGTTTAAAGGCTCATCAGGGATTTCTGAATGATTCAGCCGAGATTCCCAAAACAGTTTGATTAAACGCGTATTAGCGCTAGCGATCTCCCGTTGATTGTGGGCAATAACTGTTCCTTCCAAACTCTCTATCAGTTGTATCACGAGCCACAATGCTAACCCGCTGAGGCAGAAAAACAAAACCGTCAGAATGGTGAGTTGCTGTCGCAGTGTCCAGCGTCGTAGGAGCATAAAAGGTTGATTTGCTGAAAGCGTGAAAGTGCAAAAACGATGCCGCCTCTTATCTTGCTCGATTTACTCTCTCATTAACCTGTATCTTTGGCACGATTTTTGCAAATGGTAATCCTACTATCTTGGCTTTAGAAAATGTAACAGACTGTAAAGTAATCAAAGTCGTTGCGATTGCGTCGTTTTGCCCGCCACGACATACATTGAAATTTTTATGCCAACTTAACTTAGATAATTTATTTTTTTAACTTCCATAGAGATTGACTGTTCTTGAAAACTGAGGTTATTTCCCAGTTGTGTTCTTTTTTCAGAGTATTTTGCAATTCTTGAGAAGCATTCAGGAAAAATAAATCGCTAAACCCGTCAGGATTTTGTTTAATATCTATCCCGGAAAATAATTGAAATTTTGTTTTTGGTTCTAGGAGGTAGCTTATAGATAATACATTCCCCCACCCCCAGTCTTGTCCACACTCGGAACAAATAATTAAGGGATTTGGGGATTGCTTAATAATATTAACTATAGGAATATTGTCAGAACTATAAGCTTTATTCGACCAAGTATTTTTCGGTAAAATAATCAAACATGATATTATTTCCAGACAAATTATGACAACCAGCAATAGCCGCCATAAGTTCTTATTTATTCTCTTATCTGGAGATAAGATAGTTTTTTGAGCAAATAAATAAGCTATAGCTAAATGGCATCCTAAATACACAGGAATTGCGTATCTCACCTGGACAGAACGAATCCCACCAAAAATTATATCTGGTACTGCTTGAGTTAATGCTGTCAATGAGATTAATATGACGATAAAAGACCAAGTTGTCTTTGGGGTTTTCTGATACAGAAAATAAATTGCGTAAAATAATAAAAAGACTAAAAACCTAATAATGAAAAACCAGAGATTATTTTGTAGCTTATCTTGGTAACTATACTGAGTTGTGATGTCAAAAAAATTCCGTGCCCAGTGAATCTGCCATCCGTCTAGTATATCATTCAGCGGCAGAGTATATTTTGCCCATTCTATTGTCTCTTGAACTTTGTCTAATTGAATAATTATTAAAAATAGCCAAGGAAGAAAAGGTAGTATTCCAGCTAACAATGCCTTTAGATAAGCAATCAGTATTTTATCAGTTCGAATTCCTTGATTGAAAACTACATAAGTCAATTGTCCAATCGCTACAAGGCTAAATAATAAATGTGTGTAAAATCCGAGCAACAAACTTATAGAATAAATACCCCAACTTAATTTTGTGTTCAACCTCATTGCTCTGAGCAATGCAGCACTAGATAGCAAGATAATCAGTGTATACAAACTATACATTCTTGCTTCTTGGGCATATATAAGATGAAATGGTGATGCAGCTATAGTGGCAATTGCCATTAAACCGACAATTCTTGATTGAAATAATTCTTGACATAGCCAATAGAGAGTAGGAAAAACTAATACACCTATAAAGGCAGAAAAACTTCTTGTAGCTGCGACTGTGTTTCCAAAGAATTTCACCCACAAATGTGTCAGAAGAAAATACAGGGGCGGATGCTTCGGATCTTCTGTAGCTAAACCTTTAACAGTATCTATAATAGTTTTTCCAACAGTTGGGCTTTGATATTTTTCTAACAAGGTTCCAGCAGTTAATATATGGCTATTAACTACTTCCTGCATTAAATCTGATTTTGTGTGACCGTAAATTCTTAAATAAGTAAATGTTTCGTCTGCCCAAGATATTTTTCCGTCCAGATTAATAAATCTCAGAAATATTCCTATGACTATTAGGACAATAGTTAGCACTTTAAAAATATTTAAGAATAAATCATCATTCCTTCTTTGGATTGTTTTCGATGAGTCGGGCATATAAGCAGAATATTATTGATCTTGAATTATTATACTCACCCAAGCACGAAATTCTTTCATTATTTTATTTCTCCCTTCTATTTTGCTGCGTTCTAAATACTGGGGAATAATGTCCCTCAAACGGAATCCAGGAAAATGAAGACTTTCATTCTCCTGGATATATCGACCAGATTGCAATACATTGATTTCTAATTGCTTTCCATTAAATAGCCATAATTCTTTTACCCCTAACACTTCATAGTTATCGAACCGGGTTCGGGAAGTGATGTCAATTTCCAGGGCTAGATCTGGCGGGGGGTCTACTGCTAAATCAATGCGTTTTTTCCCTCTAATCGCGGTTTCGTTTTCAATATAGAAACAGTCATCTGCTTCTATACCTTGCTTCATTGTTTCACTTTTAAAAGTTGTTGAACCCAAATTTCTAAATTCAATATTAAGTTCTTCGAGAAGCACCTTTACCAAGTCAGCAATTATCACTCTATCATCTTCATGTTCAGGTAAAGGTACCATTATTTCCAAAACTCCCCCACTATAATTAATTCGCGAATTGCGTTTTTCTCCAAACTCTTCTAGCATCTGTTCGTACATCAGCCAACTGACATCAGTCATTAGGAGTTGTTGACCAGGAGGGACGACGATCTGTTTGAGTTCGACTTGCATTTTTATTCTTGGTAGGAGAGTTATAGACTGGAAGTTTCCAGATTATGGTTTTCGTAAGTAGTTAGTTTTTATCTTAACACAACGATACGTCCTGCAACTACAAGTGAAAGGAGATTATATGAGCAATAATCATGCTAATCCATCCTTAGATTTGTGCAATTGAATCATGTAGCGGGTCGCTCTGTTCACCCTACTAAAGAAAATTTAACATAGGCGTTTGATTTTAAGCTTGGTAACGGAAATTCTTAATTTCTTGCTTAAGGTGCTGCCTACATCTAAGATCTGTCTTGATAAAGATTAAGATGCCTACACCTTTGTTTACTTGGGTGTCGGTAAGTCATGAAAGGAGTTTCCATGAGTTGGACTAAAGTTCTTTCAGCTGATACACTTCCGTTAAATGAACGTCAGGTGGTGAAAGTAGGGAATCGTAATATCCTGCTTTTAAACCACGAAGGTCAGCTTTATGCGATCGATAATGCCTGTCCTCACCTAAAATTACCGATGAAAAAAGGTAAAATTACTGAAGACGGAGCTATTGTTTGCCCTTTCCATCGCAGTGCTTTTGATCTGCGCACTGGTGAGGTTAAAGCGTGGAGTTCTTGGCCACCAGGCATAGGCAAAGTGCTTAGTGTAATTTCACGAGAACAGGTATTGTCAGTTTTTCCCACCCGTGTGGAAGAAGGAAGTATCTGGGTTGACGTTGACGGATAAAGTAGAGGGAGCTCTTAGCAGGGAGCTCTTAGCAGGGGGAGCAAGGGAGGCAGGGGAAGCAGGGGAAGCAGGGGAAGAATAAAACCAAGTGCCCAATCCCAATGCCCCATGCCCCATTCCCCATTCCCCTCATTTACCTAGCAGTTTGTAAAAGTGATTGCAATTTGAGTAAGCGATCGCGAGCCGCAGCTAAAGTTTCCGGCTTCTTACTAAAACAGAACCGAATAAAATCTCTACCTGCTTCTGGTTGAGAGAAAAAGCTGGAACCTGGAACGACTGCAACTCCAATTTCTTTAATAAGATATTCAGTAAATTCCACATCACTTTTGTAGCCAAAGCTAGATATATCAGCAAACACATAGTAGGCTCCTTTTGGAACAAAATAGGGAATCCCAACTTGATCCAAATTTTGCAACATACTGTCTCGCTTTTGTTGATAAAGCTTTGCTAGTTCCTTGTAATAACTAATAGGAAGTTGCATTGCTGCGACTCCTGCTCTTTGTAAAGGAGCGGGTGCACCTACTGTAAGAAAATCGTGGACTTTGCGAATCGCGTTAGTTAGTTCTGGATTCGCTAAAATATAGCCGACTCGCCATCCTGTTACACTATAAGTTTTAGACAGTCCATTGATGGTAACGGTGCGCTCCTCCATTCCTGGAAGTGTAGCCATTGCTACGTGTTCTTGTCCGTCATAAAGAATGTGTTCGTAAATTTCATCTGTATATACTAAAACATCCCACTTTTGGCAAAGTTCAGCAATAACGGTTAGCTCGTCGCGGGAGAATACTTTTCCTGTTGGGTTATGGGGTGTATTAACGATTATGGCTTTTGTACGCTCATTAAATGCTTGCCTTAGTTCAGCTTCATCAAATGTCCAGTCAGGCGCGTGTAGCGATACATAGCGAGGGGTTGCACTAGCAAGTACTGCATCAGGACCATAATTTTCATAATACGGCTCAAATACAATCACTTCATCGCCCGGATCAACCGTAGCAAGCATGACAGCCGCCATTGCTTCGGTAGAGCCACAGGTTACAGTAATTTGTCGTTCAGGATCAATATTTAAACCCAGGTACCAGCGAACTTTTTCAGCAAGGGCATGACGAAAGGCGCGATCGCCCCAAGTAATGGCATACTGGTTAATATCTGCTTCGATTGCTTCACAGGCTGCCCGTTTTAGTTCTGGGGGGCAAGGAAAATCAGGAAACCCTTGAGCTAGATTGACTGCATTATGCTGTAATGCGAATCTCGTCATTTCTCGAATAACAGACTCTTTAAACTGGGTTGCCTTGAGTGAAATTTTCTGCTTATGTACTTGAGTCACCCTATGTCTCCACTATTATAATATCCGGTAAAACAGACGATTTACCGGATATTTTAGAGAAGATTATAACAAATTATTCACTCAGGATATATATCCATTGGCAGAGATAATAAAACTAACGAATGCAGCCATAAGATGATTATGCGAGAATATCCTGTAGCGCTAGGATAAGTGAATCAAACGATATTACAGCAATTTTCAGGTAATTAGACCACAGTCGTAGGGGCGCAACGCCTTGCGCCCTTACAAACGGTGTGGTTCATTTGGGTGAAAACTGCTGTAAGCTAATTTCGGCAGTTGCAAAGGTGCAGCAAGTACCTTTATTAGCAATAAGCCAAATCATAGACAGGATGAACGATACTGCCAAAGCATCTGCATGGGCACCTCTAAGAGGATGAGATCAGGGGAGAATAATAAGTGTTTAGGAAAAATTTCTTATTCCTTTTGCCCTATTCCCTACTCTCTTGTTTTGTAAACTGATTAGGTAGCAAGAAGTGTCGAAAGATTGGCATAATGCTTATATGCGATCAATAGACACATTTCAAACCCAACGCCTGCTCGCCGAACGCTTGCGAGCTGAACATCTTGGTGATTTTTGCCGTATGCATCAAGATCCAAAAGTCATGGCGACTCTTACAGCTCATGGTGGTATTCTCTCAGAAAATGAAACGCAGCAGTCTCTCGAAAATAACCTTGAACATTGGGATCGTTACGGCTTCGGTTTATGGGTATTTCGAGACAAAGTAGACGGTCAATTTGTTGGTCGTGGCGGTTTAAGAAATCTCTATGTGGACGGCAAGCAGGAAGTAGAGTTAGCTTACGCGCTCAGATCAGAATTCTGGGGTAAAGGGTTAGCAACAGAAATGGGTGAGGCAATTTTGAGGTTGGGTTTCGAGGAGCTTTGTTTAGCAGATATTATTTGCTTTACCCTAACAACCAATTATGCATCACAGCGTGTGATGGAGAAGTTGGGATTTAAATACGAGCGTAACATGATTTATGCTGGCTTACCCCATGTGTTTTACCGTCTGAATGCCTCTGCAAAGCAATTTAGTTAATAAATACCCACCAGCGATCCGCAACTCTCAAACATCGCAAGAAATTAAAGCTAGTGTACTTATGACTTGAGTGCACTAGCTTGAAAAATACTTACATTTGAGAATTATTGAGACCAGCTAGCAGGGACAAAGGTAGAATATGTACCATTAGCTAACTTTCTACAAACTGGTACTTCTCCAGAATCAGGCAAGTCAGCTAGTGTGTATGTTGTGCCGTCGATTTTGAAGGTTGCTGGTAGCGTTGTTCCTTTCTGAGGACGTAGTATACCAGTACCACAGCCATTAACTCCTACGGTTCTTGTTGAAGCGGCAGGAACTTCAATCGACACAGAGGCTCCAGCTGTTTTACCTACAATAACCACCTGTCCTTTGGCAGTTTTGAAATTTGCAGCTCGCGCCTCTACAAATGTTCCATTCGTACAAGCAGGAAGTGTTTGAGTAGCTAAACTTGCATAGTCGATTGCCGTCCCATCTACTTTGAGATCAGTGAAACTCGTGTTTCCTTTGGGTGGTGAAAGTTTTACCTCGCCGCAGGCTCCAGCAACCCTCGTGTATGTTCTTGGTAAGTTACCAAGATCTACAGCAACGCGAGCACCAACAGGTGCATCAATATAAACTGCCGTCACATTGTTAACAGTAGCCTTATAAACAGTGTTGGTTTTGTATTTTACGGCTGCTGCTGGCGCTAAAGAGGATGCTACTAAACCAAGAGTTAAAGCTAAGTAAGAGATTAATTTAACTTTCATAATTCTCCTTGCACCATTCGTTTCTTTATGCTTTCCTTTTATTATCTTCAATAATTAATACACTGAAATTGTGGTAAACACTACACTTTATCTTGAGAAAAAACCTTTATAAACAGTATTTTTACTAGAATTAATATTTTTGTTTTATTGTATAATATGTATTAGATTTTACGTCAAATTGGTGTCCAATACAGATGTTGACGCAAGCTCCTATCTAATTGAAGATGGAAGTCTGCTACCAACAAGTATGTGTAGTGCTGACAGTTATTCCTCTGCCCTCATTTGCATTGAACAATCAACATGTGGTTAGGAGAGAAGTGCTGTGACTACGCTTTTCCACATTTACAGCAATTTTCAGGTAATTAGACCACAGTCGTAGGGGCGCAATGCCTTGCGCCCTTACAAACGGTGTGGTTCATTTAGGTGAAAACTGCTGTAAGTTGCATTTTGCTCTATTAGTCAGAAAAGCTTCAAACCCTATGCCCTATGCCCTATGCCCTTTGTTGTCTAAATGCGCAAACTAGATGTGGAACATCAATTATTTTCGGCTTCCTTAACATTCAATACCAGAAGCTTAAGTTGAAATAGTGTACGCCGCATTTTTGCCCACGATGTGTACACTTGTACTTTTGCACGATCTAAAGAATTCTGTTTACTAAGATAAGTTTCAGTATCTGAGTTACCACGCAGATAACCAATCTCATAGACCTGAAATTGCTCTATAGTCCTATTAGTAACAATTTGTGACATCTGAAATTCAACTCTTGCTTCGTCAAAGTTGCTCAAAGCAACTGCTACCTTTTCTCGAATAGTGTCAGCCTGTTGTGCACGCTGTCTTTGTAGTTCAGCAATCCTGATCTGAATATCACTTATTTGGATAGCCTGTGATTGGGTACTAGAGTTCCCACCCTGGGAGCTTTCAAAAAATGGAGTGCCAATTACGCTAAGTAAATCGTTAATGATCCCAAGATTACCAGTCAATAATCTGGCAAGCCTATCGAAGAAACCTGGTTTACGGGTTGTAGTGGTATCACTTGATGACGGAGAGCCTAGCATATATTGAAGTGCAGGTGAAAAAATAGACAAACTAATGGTTTTCTTATTTCGCGCTTTTGCTTCGTCAACCTTCTGATTTGCTTCCTGAACCCGTTGATCAATTTCTTTTAGTAGTGGGGATTGTGCGACAGCTTTGTCTTGTAACTGTTGCAAGCAAACTGCTGATGTTTCAAGGCAAGGTAAACCACCCCGCATGATCCGCCACATATCTTCATCAAACTGCTTCTTAACTAGCTGATCTATGTCTGGTTTGCTAAAAGGATTTTGCTGTGTCTTTGGAACTACGCTATCAGACTCTTGCTCAGCCTGTTCTGGATCTTGATCTCCATCAGTACTATCTGATGACGCTGGTTTAGAATTTTCGGTTTTGCCACCTTGATCACTATTGTCCTCGCTATCTCCACCATCACTTGAAGCTGGAGCCTTCTTGCTAGAATTTTGAGATGATGGTGATGCTGGATTTTTGGGGCTAGTATTCTGTGCTCCTGTTGCTGGAGCCTTCTTGCTAGAATTTTGAGATGATGGTGATGCTGGATTTTTGGGACTAGTATTTTGCGCTCCTGTTACTGAAGTTGTGGAAGTGCTTTGTACCTCTGGTGAAGTTGAAGCAGGTGATGCCTTCTTAGTCTTGGCTACGGCGGTTGTTGGACTCAGCGTTAAGAGTAAAACTAATAGTAATCGTGGTAGTCTGTTTTGCATTGTCGCCAATCCAAGGCTCTATTCTCCTGATATAACCCCTTCTTAGACTTTTGACCACCGAGATTTAACTGAGTTTGTTTGGTGGAGCATCGTAATTGTTAATAAAGTAGTGCTTTTCCCAGGTGAGGTGTCTGCCTTAGACTCACATGTTGCTTGCACACTATGCTCAGCGAGCAAGATGCTCACACTACTAAATGCATTTTGGATAGGGAACTAGAAGCATTTCTCCCCTCCTCCTAAGATGCACATTTTAAAATCCTTATACAGCAAGGGTTTTAGCTCTCCAAAAAAATGTGCTTCTTCCATATATTGCTAGTGGCGATCGCCGCTAGTTGGGCGCTGATATCTTGCACCTAGGCTGTCAGCCAGCCAGCGATTTAAATCGCGCTTCTGATAGCTAAAGTCCTCTTTAGATGACTGCTCAAGGATTTGAGTCCATTTCAATGGACTTAAGCTATTAGCCCGGAACTTAGGTTCTGGGTGAAATATCGGGCTGATTCAAAGTGGTGCAAGATGTCAGCCTCCCCTGTAGCTCTTTAGTATGGCTCATACGACTCGATCCCAAGCTGCCGCACAATTCTTTTACAAGGTACTCTTTCCTCAGAGTGAAAAAATCTTTTAGCAAAATCTGAAATCCTACAATTTCGATTTGTAGTTAATGAGGACACTAAACACAGTGGCACATACAACTGAAATATTATAGCTTTTCTAAGCTCTCTCTCAAAACTTAATTTATCTAGGATTTTAAGGAGAACTTAATAACTGGAATATTCCTCCATGCCTGCCACAGGATAGTTCACAAATCAAACAGCACCTTGGGCTAGAAGTATTTGCTGGCGATTGTAGTTGATATTTTTTGTGTGACACAATGCTATGCAAATTACTAGTTGTCTCTCTAGACTCAAATTATTAATTCAGTAGAAAATTCAATTTTTTGAGGACCTTGAAAGTGCATAACTTGATTTTGTTAGCTCTATTACAAAATATATAAGCGAAGCGCACTCCTAGTTAAGCTCACTTATATTTCTACCTCAATCAATGTAAAAGTTTTACTTTACCTAACACTGTGTATATCTTTTCAGGATTATTTATAAATGATTCTGAATGATATTTAATTGCTCTGTTTTAAAAATAAAGGAAAAATATGTCACAGAATAAACTACAAACAAAAGCATTTTCTCCAAATAAATCGACTCGTTCCATGAGTCCCCAAATGAAGTTCCCTAAAGAAACATACTCTACAAATAGAGTAGAAGTAGATGTTTTCTCAAAACCAAATGTACGCGAGCTAAATTCGGGAATTCTATCAATCGTTGGCAACACCCCATTAGTCAAGTTAGAGAATGTTTTCAAAGATTCTCACTTTCAACTTTTTGCAAAATTAGAAATGTTTAACCCTGGAGGTAGCATTAAAGATCGTCCTGCGTTGAATATGCTAATGCAAGCTTTTGAAAAAGGAGATCTTAAACCTGGAGATACAATTATTGAATCTAGTTCTGGAAATTTGGGTATTGGACTAGCACAAGCAAGCGCTGTTCTCGGCTTACGTTTTATATGCGTAATCGACCCCAAAACTACCCAACAAAATATCAACATTCTTAAAGCTTATGGAGCGCAAGTCGAGTTAGTTACAGAACCAGATCCTGCTACGGGTGATTTTTTACCAGCTCGCATTAATCGAGTAAAGTCATTGCTAGCGTCTATTCCTAATAGTTTTTGGTGTAATCAATACGCTAACTTGAATAATGCACGGGCTCATTATCAGACAATGCACGAGATTGTTACTGCTGTCGATGGTAGATTAGATTACTTATTCTGTGCTACTGGTAGCTGTGGAACACTTCGTGGTTGCTCTGAATATATCAGAAGCCACAATCTCAAGACTAAAATTATTGCTGTTGATGCCAAAGGAAGTGTGATTTTTGGTGACAAACGAGGTAAGAGACTTATTCCAGGACATGGTGCAGCGAGAGTTCCGGAATTATTCCAAGTTGGATTGGAGGATGTACATGTACATGTATCTGACGTTGATTGTATTATAGGTTGTCGTCGCTTACTTCGCACTGAAGCAATATTAGCCGGAGGTTCTTCAGGAGGAGTGATCTCAGCAATTGAGAAAAAACAACAAGATATACCTGTTGGTGCAACTTGTGCGGCTATTCTGTGCGATCGCGGTGAACGTTATCTTGACACCGTTTATTCAGAGACTTGGGTCAAGAATAACTTTGGTGATATTTAATAGACAATACCAATCTTAAGCAACAATCAAACTTCTTTATTTATACGATAACTAGCATTTATCTGATTTATTTTTGCTGTTATTGTTGCTACTCTAGTTAAATTTTCAGTCTTTCGTAAAAGTTCAATTTTCCAAACATAGGAGTTTTAGTATGAAGTGTGATGATATTCTTCTCTTAAAGGGCGATGAGATTAATACCCTGTTCAAAAATCGTAACCAGGAAATATTACAAAGTGTCAAATCAGCTTACCAAGTACATGCCCAAGGGGATAGCTGTTTGCCTCATTCTAACTTCTTGCGCTTCCCAAATAATGACAAAGATAGAATTATTGCCTTACCTGCTTATTTGGGTGGAGAAGTGAATACCGCAGGTATTAAGTGGATTGCTTCTTTTCCTGGTAATCTAGCTTTGGGTATGGAACGAGCTTCTGCTGTTTTAATCCTAAATTCGGCACAAACTGGTCATGCACAAGCCATTATGGAGAGTTCCATCATCAGTGCAAAACGTACTGCTGCTAGTGCAGCGTTAGCCGCTCAAACTTTGCGAGGTAAGCAAACATTATCGACACTTGGACTCATTGGTACTGGATTGATTAATTTTGAAACCGTTCGCTTTCTTCTAACCACTTGCCCCGAAATCAAAACTATACTCATCTATGACTTAAGCCGAGAAAGAGCAGAGCAATTTAAAGGCAAGTGTCAACAACTTTCTAAGGAATTGGAAATAGCAATTGTTGAAGACACCAACACTGTTTTTGAAAAAGCCTCTCTGATTGCTTTTGCAACAACCGCAACTACACCACACGTATCTGATATTTCCAAATGCCGTCCTGGTACCATTATTTTGCACACATCCCTACGAGATTTATCAGCGGAAATTATCCTAGCGGCTGATAACGTTGTTGATGATATAGACCATGTGTGCCGCGCTCAAACATCTATTCATCTCGCTGAACAAAAAACAGGTAACAGAGATTTTATTAGATGTACGCTTGGTGATATTCTCAATGGCGTTGCTTCTCCACGGGAAGACAACAACAAAATTAGTATATTTAGTCCTTTTGGGCTTGGTGTTCTTGATCTCGCTTTAGGACAGTTAGCTTACAAACTTGCGGTTGAACAAAACCTAGGAACCAAGATCGAGTCATTTCTGCCAGTTTCTTGGTTAGAACGCAAAGAAGATAGTTACTAAATTGGTTTGTAGTTGCGCTTTAGCGCACTGAAGTGCAACTACAAACTTTTCAATCCTTCTAAAAAAATTTACATAGTTAGTATTATTCTCCCCAAATTACTCATTTTTACATAAACATAATTATTCGAGAAGCCTAAAATGATAGACCAAACTGTACTTGACGCACATAAGCGTGAACTTCTTACATCCCAGATCATCGAAAATACTCGCGAATTACCACTATCTTTTGCCCAAACTAAGCTGTTATTTAACGATAAATTCGAGCTAAGCAATAACCTTGAAAATATATTTGCAGCCTTTCGTCTAACAGGTTCCCTAAATGTGTCAGTGCTGAAGCAGAGTTTAAATGAAATTGTACACCGTCACGAAATCTTACGAACCACCTTTGCAACTATAGACGATCAAGTAATTCAAATTATTGCCCCCTCATTAACTTTGACTCTACCATTAGTAGACTGGCAACAGTTATCAAAAGAGGAGCAGTTGGTGGAGGTACAAAAGCTAGCTACTGAGGAAATACAACAGCCTTTTGACTTGACCAATAAGCCCTTACTGCGAGCCACCTTAGTGCGGTTAGAAGAACAATCCCATATGCTCCTGCTAACTATGCACCACATCATTAGTGATAGTTGCTCTATGAGAGTGTTCGTCCAAGAGATAGCCACGCTTTACTCAGCCTTCTCTATTGGAAAGCCCTCCCCGCTTGCTGATCTCTCCATCCAGTATACCGACTTTGCCCAACAGCAGCGTGAGAGGCTGACCGAAGAAATATTAAAGGCGCAGCTTGATTACTGGAAACAGCAATTAGCAGATGCTTCTCCCGTGCTGGAACTACCCACCGACTATCCTCGGCTTGCAACGCAGACTTACCGAGGCGCAAGAAAATCGCAAATACTACCTGAGCAACTTACTGAATCGCTGAAGGCTCTGAGTCTGGAAAAAGAGGTTACTCTGTTTACGCTATTACTAACGGCATTTAAAACTTTACTTTACCGCTATACTAGCCAAGAAGATATTTTGGTAGGAACACCAATTGCCAACCGTAATCTTGAAACCAAGCAGTTAATAGGCTTATTTGCTAATACTCTAGTGTTACGCACTCAGTTTCAAAGTAACCCTACTTTCTCAAAGCTACTAGAACAAGTCCAAGAGACAACTTTGAGAGCTTGTGACAACCAAGACATACCCTTTGAAAAACTAGTCGAAGAACTCCAACCAGTACCCTCCCTGAGCTATACACCCTTGTTTCAAGTGATGTTTGTCATGGAGAATGCGCCAATGGGGAAACTGGAATTACCAGGTTTAAGCATTACTCCGTTGGAACTAGACAACGTAACTGGTAAGTTTGATTTGACGCTCTCAATTGCACAAACAGAGTCAGGATTGGTTTGTGGATGGAAATACAACAGTGATTTGTTTGAAGCCAGCACTATAGAAAGAATGGCTGCAAACTTCGAGATGTTACTTTCAAGCATTGTCGCCAATCCCCAACAGCAGATCGCTCAGTTACCAATTCTGAGTGAATTTGAGCAGCAGCAACTTTTGCAGTGGAACAGCACTAGCTTTGAGTATCCACAAAACCAATGTTTTCCTCAGTTATTTGAAGAATTAGTAGCACATAACCCAAATGCAGTTGCGGTAGTCTATCAAGATCAACAACTAACATACCAGGAGTTAAACGCTCGTGCTAACCGTTGGGCAAGACATTTAGTGACGCTGGGTGTGCAAGCAGAAACAATTGTGGCTTTATTGTGCGATCGCAACATCGATTTCTTGACAGCAATGCTAGCGGTTTTCAAAGCTGGTGGAGCATACCTACCCTTGAACCCCGATCATCCTCCCGAACGTATACATCAAGTACTAGAGCAGAGTCAAGTACCTTTAGTATTATCAGCTAAGCGTTGGGCATCCTTAGTGAGTAGCCTTGACACATTGCCAGAATTAATGCTACTTGAAGATTTAGATTGCTTTGAATATTCGGCTGAAAACTTGCCCGTGCGCTCCTACCCCGAAAATCTAGCTTATGTAATTTATACCTCCGGTTCAACTGGTAAACCCAAGGGCGCAATGCTTGAACATCGCGGGATGCTCAATCATCTGTATGCTAAGGTTAAAGATTTGCAGTTGGGTGGAACCGATGCGGTAGCGCAAACAGCAACACAGACATTTGATATCAGTATCTGGCAATTTCTAGTCGCTTCGCTGGTAGGTGGGCGAGTCGAGATTGTCCCTAGCGAAACTGTAGCAGATCCAATTAAATTGCTGTCGCTGGTAGAACGTCAGAGAATATCAATTCTAGAGATTGTACCGTCGCTGTTACGCATGATGGTGCAACAGTTCCACGCCTTCAAACCAGAACTATCCAAGTTACGTTGGTTACTGCTAACAGGCGAAGCTTTGCCGCCACAGTTGTGTCGTCAATGGTTAGAGTACTACCCAAGCATCCCGATGATGAATGCTTATGGTCCTACCGAGTGTTCTGATGATGTCACCCATTATCCTATCTTTGAACCACCACACGCTGAAGTGGTGAATCTGCCGATTGGTCGTCCTGTATCCAATACACAATTATATATACTCAATACTGAGTTGCAACCCGTACCAATTGGAGTGGCAGGAGAACTCTATGTAGGCGGAGATGCTGTAGGGCGCGGTTATTTGAACAACCCCACACTCACACAAAAAGCTTTTATCTCTAATCCCTTTGCTAAGGGAGCGGGCGCATGCTTGTATAAAACCGGAGACCTAGCCCGTTACCTTGCGGACGGCAACATAGAATTTATCGGTCGCATTGACTACCAAGTGAAGATACGTGGCTTCCGTATTGAGTTGGGAGAAGTTGAGGCGGTGCTGTCGCAACATCCCCAAGTGCGGGAAGTTGTGGTCATTGCTAGGGAAGATCAACCAGGAAACCAGCTTTTAGTAGGTTATATCGTCCCGAACTTTGAGGTTGGCCTAACAACACATGAACTGCGTGATTTCCTCACACAAAAGTTACCTGAGTACATGGTTCCCTCGGCGTTTGTCATGCTGGAATATGTGCCTCTGACCCCCAATGGTAAAGTAGACCGCCGTGCATTACCAGCACCAGAAATAGGTCTCGGACTAGAACTGTCTTTTGTTGCCCCTCGCACCCTAATTGAAGAGGTGCTGGCTGGAATTTGGGTTGAAGTGCTGAAGGTCGAACGGGTTGGCATTCACGACAACTTCTTGGAATTGGGTGGGCATTCTTTGCTAGCCATCCAGCTTATTTCTCGGGTGCGTGACACATTGGGGGTAGAGTTACCTCTGCGCTCTTTGTTTGAAGCTCCTACAGTAATGGAACTGGCACAGTATATAGAGGCTCAACAGCAAAACCCCAAATTGCTGTTGCCGCCTATTGAACCTGTTGAGCGAACCCAGAACTTGCCTTTGTCTTTTGGGCAAGAACAATTGTGGGTACTTGATCAACTTGTATCAAATGTTCCCGTTTATAACGAACCTGCAACCATCTGGATGCCGGAGAATATTAACGTGGTGGCTCTGGAAAAAGCCCTTAATGAGATTGTCAACCGTCACGAAATACTGCGGACAACCTATAGGATTATCGATGGGCAATTGATGCAAGTGATCGCCCCTTACTTAACCTTACCACTTCCAGTCGTAGACCTGCGATCGCTTCCAACTTTAGAGCGAGAGGCAGAAGCTTTGCGACTGGCAACACAAGAAGCGCGACAACCCTTCGACCTCACCTCTGGACCATTGCTGCGAGCTACTTTAATGCGGCTGGACGAAACAGATTGCAGATTATACGTGACCACACACCACAGTATAGACGATGGCATTTCCTCCTATAGTGTCTTTTTTCCTGAACTGCAAACCCTTTATCGAGCCTTTTGTGCTGGCAAACCCTCACCGCTAAAAGAAGTTCGAATTCAGTATGCAGACTTTGCTGTGTGGCAACGGCAATGTCTGCAATCAGAGGTGCTAGAATCACAAATTTCTTACTGGAAGCAGCAACTAGCTAACCTGCCTGTCCTAGAGTTGCTCACAGACCACCCACGAGGAACTCGCCAAACCTTTGTAGGATCTCGCCAGTGTCTAGCTCTATCTAGAAATCTGAGCGACGAGTTATTGGCACTCTCACGGCGTGAAGGGGTGACGCTTTTTATGACGCTGCTGGCAGCATTCAACACTTTGCTGTACCGCTATACTGGATCTGAGGACATTCCTGTAGGTACTGTTACTAGCAACCGTAACCGACCCGAGATTGAGGAGACGATAGGGTTTTTCCTGAACACTCTCGTGCTACGTACAGATTTATCAGGAAACCCTAGTTTCCAACAGCTATTAAAGCGGGTACGGGAAGTTACTTTAGAGGCAGACGCTCGGCGTGACTTGCCATTTGAACATCTGGTGCAAATACTACAACCAGAACGTTCTTTAAGCCATAACCCCCTGTTCCAGGTTTCCTTTGTCCTCGAACCCCCGATACCTACGCTTGATTCTGGTTGGAAGTTGAGTCAGTTGGATGTGGATACTGGTACAACCAAGTTCGATCTGACTTTGGAATTAGATGAAAGACCAGAGGGTATTATTGGGCGGATTGAATACAATACGGATTTATATGAGGACAGCACAATTTCTGGCATGATAGGGCATTACCAGACTTTATTAGAAGGAATTGTTGCTAATCCCCAAAAGCGAATTTCAGAATTGCCACTGCTAACACAAGCCGAACGACAGCAGCTGTTAGTTGAGTGGAATGATACCGCAAACGACCATCCCCAAGATAAGTGTATCCATCAGTTATTTGAGGAGCAGGTAGAGCTAACGCCCGATGCTGTAGCAGTGGTGTTTGTAGACGAGCGCAGCGAGGCTTCTGGCACAGTAGAGCAACAACTCACCTATCGAGAATTAAATGCAAAAGCCAACCAGTTGGCACACTACTTAAGATCGCTAGGTGTAAAACCAGAAGTGTTGGTAGGAATCTGCGTCGAGCGCTCATTGGAAATGATAGTAGGACTGCTGGCGATTCTCAAAGCAGGTGGTGCTTATGTACCCTTAGATCCAGCGTATCCCGAAGAAAGATTAAGTTTCATGTTGTCAGATTCACAGGTGTCAGTGCTGTTGACTCAACAGAAGTTGGTTGCAGATCTGCCTGAGAATGCAGCTCATGTGATTAGCCTAGATGCAGACTGGGGGGTAATCGCTGAACACAATCAGACTAATCCCAGTAGCGGTGTGCAAGCTAGCAACTTAGCTTATATGATTTACACCTCAGGATCTACAGGAAAACCAAAGGGAGTCCTAGTTCCCCATCAAGGGTTATGCAACCTCGCTTTAGCGCAAATTCATACCTTCGATGTTCATTGCGATAGTCGTGTTTTGCAATTTGCTTCCTTTAGCTTCGATGCTTCAATTTCAGAAGTTGTCATGACTCTTTGTTCTGGGGCACAGCTTTATCTCGGAACGCGAGAATCCTTGCTCCCCGGATCTAATTTGATGCAACTGTTGCACAAGCATGCCATTACCCATGTTACACTGCCGCCTTCAGCGCTAGCTGCCATGCCGACTGTAGAATACCCAGACTTGCGCACTATAATTGTAGCAGGAGAAGCTTGTCATCCCGATCTGGTAGCGCAATGGTCTCGTGGGCGACGCTTTGTAAACGGTTACGGACCTACGGAAGCAACTGTTTGTACTACCACGGCCGTTTGCACTGAGGGCAATTATCAGCTTCCCATCGGTCGCCCGATTTCCAACGCTCAAGTTTACATTCTTGATCGCCATCTCCAACCGGTTCCAATTGGGGTAGCTGGAGAACTACACATTGGTGGTGTTGGTGTAGCAAGGGGCTACCTTAATCGTCCAGAGTTGACAAAAGAGAAATTTATCCCCAATCCCTTTAAAGGGAGCAAGGGAGAAACAGAATGTAATTCTGAGCGTCTCTATAAAACCGGTGACTTGGTTCGTTATCTACCTGATGGTAACATAGAATTCCTTGGACGCATCGATGACCAAGTGAAGATACGTGGTTTCCGTATTGAGTTGGGAGAAATTGAGGCGGTGCTGAATCAACAGCCCCAAGTGCGTGAAGCTGTGGTCATTGCTAAGGAGGAGCAGCCAGGTAACAAACGCCTTGTAGCCTATATTGTTCCCAACGAGCCACTTACAAACAGCGAACTGCGCAGTTTCCTTTGTGAGAAGCTAACTGACTACATGGTACCCTCAGCGTTCGTGATGCTGGAGTCTCTACCCCTGACTCCCAATGGCAAGGTAGATCGTAAGGCGCTTTCTGCACTCGATCTGTCTACCGAATGGGAAAGCACTTTCGTGCCACCCCGTACCCCAGTAGAAGAGATACTTGCAGGCATTTGGGCTGAAATCCTTGGAGTGGAGCAAGTAGGAATTTACCACAATTTCTTTGAATTGGGTGGACACTCTCTGCTAGGCACTCAGGTTATTTCCAGAGTACATGATTGCTTCCAGTTAAAGCTTTCTCTGCGTACTCTGTTTGAGCACCAAACTATAGCTGATTTAGCTCTGACAATCGTCCAGCAGATAGCTGTTGAGACAGAGGAAGAAGAGATGGATCGCATTTTGGCCGAGTTGGAACAACTCGATAGTTAATACACATCTGTAAAAATGACGCAGGAGCGAACGCCGTTCGCCCTTTTTTTTGTAGGTTCACCTTATCCATTTGAGAACTGTTATATATAAAGTTTTGTTAAACGACTTGGAGGGTTTGCAGTTGGCACGGGTGTGCGCTGTAGACACGTTCGCGAACGCGAGTGCGTGCGCTTTGCGCTCTTTGCGTCTCCGCTCTTGTGAAGAGACTTCCCGCTGTCTTAGCGCAACTACGAATCAATTTCAAAAAATTTGCTGAACTAATTCGTAATTCGTCTTCTACAAGTTGTAGTGAATAATAACAACACAATTTATTGAGCCATAAAAACAATACTTTTTTGTTTCAAGTATTGGTATTAATGACGAATTAATAATTATCTTAGCAATTTTAAAGAAAGTTTGCCATGAGTAATTTTAGTCAACGTATCGCTAATCTTTCTCCAGAAAAATTGGCTCTGCTAGAGCAGCGCCTCATGAAAAAACCCACTCCTATAGCAAAAAAGCAAGTAATTCCACGCAGACAAACTTCTGAACCTTCTCCTCTGTCTTTTTCTCAGCAAAGATTATGGTTTTTGAATCAGTTAGAGCCTAATAGCCCCTATAATATCTCGATTGGAGTACGATTAACTGGGACTCTGAATGTCGAAGCACTGCAACAAACGTTAAATGCAATTGTGGTTCGGCATGACGCACTACGTACCACTTTTGTCTCTAGAGATGATAGATTAATACAGATTATCGCTGAAACGCAAACAGTAAAACTATCAATAATTGACCTCAGTGACTTATACGATATTGATATTGAAAATGCAGCGCAAAGAATCTTAAAAAAAGAAACACTATATCCGTTTAACTTGTCTTCTGATTTGATGTTGCGAGCTACTTTGCTTCGGTTGAGCGAACAGGAACATATACTAGTGTTAGTAATGCATCACGTTGCTTCCGACGGCTGGTCGGTCGGAATTCTGTTTCATGAACTCGCAGGTTTCTACGAAGCTTTCTCAACTGGAAGCCCCTCACCATTTCCTGAACTTCCGATCCAATATGCGGACTTCGCTTACTGGCAAAGACAGTGGTTTAGTGGAGAAGTCCTGCAAACCCAAATCAATTACTGGAAGCAACAGCTAGCAGCAGCACCACAACTCTTGGAGTTGCCCACCGACCATCCCCGTCCATCAGTTCAGACCTTTAGAGGTAGCACAGAATACTTTCAACTCGATCACGACTTAACGCAAAAGCTGAAAACTCTCAGTCAGCAGTCAGGAGTGAGCTTGTTTATGACCCTGCTGGCAGCTTTTGCCACCTTACTCTCACGCTACAGTGGACAGGAAGACATCATCGTCGGCTCCCCCATTGCCAACCGTCAGCACAGTGAACTAGAGTCACTGATTGGCTTGTTTGTTAATACCCTGGTATTGCGCACCCAATTACAGGGAAATCCCACCTTCCTAGAGTTGCTAGAACGGGTAAAGGAGATGACTTTAGGGGCTTATGCTCACCAAGACTTACCCTTCGAGAGGCTGGTAGAAGAACTTCAACCACAGCGCTCCCTGAGTTATTCCCCCCTGTTTCAAGTGATGTTCGTCTTACAGAACGCCCCAATAGGAAAACTGGAACTGCCTGGGCTTTCCATCACTCCTTTGCAACTGGAAGAGGAGAGTGCCAAGTTTGATTTAACCTTGTCTATTGAGGAAACTCCCTCAGGGTTGGACTGTTGGTGGCAATATAATACAGACTTATTTAACGCCGCGACCATCAAGCAAATAGCTTTGAACTACCAGACCATGTTGTATGGGATCGTGGCCAATCCCATACAACATGTAGCCCAATTACCACTGTTAAGTTCCCAACAAGAGCATCAGTTACTGTGGGAGTGGAACTCTACTGACAAAGAGTATCCTCAACACCAGTGTATACATCAGTTGTTTGAACAACAAGTGGAAAAAACCCCGGATGCGGTAGCAGTGGTGTTTGAAAACCAGCAATTGACATACCAACAGTTGAACCACAGGGCAAATCAACTGGCGCATCACCTGCAAACCCTCGGTGTGGGACCAGAAGTACTGGTGGGCATTTGTGTGGAGCGATCGCTGTTGATGATCGTGGGAGTGCTAGGGATACTGAAGGCAGGAGGTGCTTATGTACCCCTAGACCCAGCATATCCCGAGGAAAGATTAAGTTTCATGTTGTCAGATTCACAAGTATCGGTGCTGGTGACGCAACAGAAGTTGGTAGCGGCTCTACCCTCAAAAGCAATGAGTGTGGTTGGCCTGGATACCGAGTGGGAAATCATCTGTCAACAAAGTCAGCTTAATCCCACTAGTAGTGTGCAAGCAAGTAACTTGGCATATGTGATTTACACTTCTGGGTCTACAGGAAAGCCAAAGGGGGTACTGGTTCCTCACCAAGGATTATGCAACTTGGCTTTAGAACAGATGAGCCTCTTCCATGTCCAGACCAATAGCCGTGTTTTGCAATTCGCTTCTTTAAGCTTTGATGCTTCAATTTCGGAAATTATGATGACCCTATGTGCAGGGGCGCAGTTGTGTTTGGCAACAAAGGACTCCTTACTGCCTGGACCTGGTTTGATCGATCTGATGCAAAATCAGGCTATTACCCATGTGACCCTCCCCCCCTCAGCACTAGCTGCCATGCCCAGTGCTCAATTGCCAGACTTGCAAACGCTCATCGTAGCGGGAGAAGCTTGTTCTCCTCATTTGGTAGAGCAATGGTCATTTAACCGACGCTTCTTCAACGCCTATGGACCAACGGAAGCGACTGTGTGTGCCACGACAGCTATGTGTATTGGCGGTAACCACAAGCTCCCTATTGGTCGCCCAATTGGCAATACCCAAGTTTATATTCTTGACCAACATCTTCAACCAGTTCCCATAGGGGTTGCAGGGGAACTGCATATTGGTGGTGTTGGGTTGGCGCGGGGTTATTTGAATCGTCCAGAATTGACACAACAGAAATTTATCCCCAACCCGTTTAACAACTCAAAACTCAAAACTCAAAACTCAAAATTATATAAAACTGGGGATTTGGCACGCTATTTAGCTGACGGTAATATCGAATACTTAGGACGCACTGATTCCCAAGTGAAGATTCGTGGCTTCCGCATTGAATTGGGAGAAATTGAGACCGTGCTATCACAACACCCTTTAGTGCGGGAGGTTGCAGTCATTGCTAGAGTTGATCAACCAGGTAACCCGCAGCTTGTTGCCTATGTGGTATCCAATAGTAAGTCTGATGCCATCAG
The DNA here is from genome assembly GCF_017591665.1 of Aetokthonos hydrillicola CCALA 1050. Taxonomy (GTDB): domain Bacteria; phylum Cyanobacteriota; class Cyanobacteriia; order Cyanobacteriales; family Nostocaceae; genus Aetokthonos; species Aetokthonos hydrillicola. Next base: position 34,979 of record NZ_JAAKGC010000069.1, read on the forward strand.
TACTGAACTGCGCAGTTTCCTCAAGCAGACGCTGCCTGAATATATGATACCTTCAGCTTTCGTAAGCTTGGAGAAAATACCCCTGACCCCCAATGGCAAGCTAGACCGTCGTACCCTACCCGCGCCAGATTTTCATCAGAGTCTGACCGTTAGCTATGTCCCTCCCCAAACTCCTACCCAAGAAGTTCTTGCTCACCTGTGGGCTCAAGTCTTGGGGATGGAAAAAGTAGGTATCCATAACAACTTCTTTGAGTTGGGCGGACATTCTTTGCTGGCGACACAACTGATTTCCCGGTTGCAGACGGAGTTTTGTATACAGCTGTCCCTGCGCCGCTTGTTTGAATCCCCCACTATCGCAGAACTTAGCGAAACTATTGAGACGTTTCTTTGGGCAACACAAGATTCTGCTGCTTTTACCAAGATTACAACAGCCAAGCGAGAAGAAGGAGAAATATGAAAACCATTAGTATCAGTGAATTGTTGTCCTACCTTCGTAGTCTAGACGTCAAGCTCTGGATCGATGGAGACCGTCTACGCTATAGCGCCCCTGAAGGAGCACTCACACCGCTCTTACTATCCGAGATCAGAGAACACAAAACAGAAATCCTCCAATTTCTGCAGCAGGCTAATCTGGTTTCACGATCTACGTACCCACCTATTAAGCCGATCGCTCGAGATGCAGAACTACCCCTGTCGTTTGGGCAAGCTAGATTGTGGTTTTTAAACCAACTGGAAGGGGAAACTGCGACATATAATATCCCAGAAACCTTGCATCTGAGTGGTTCACTAAACGTGGTAGCCTTAGAGAAGGCTGTGGCAGAAATTCTCAGGCGTCATGAAGTCCTGCGCACCACTTTCCCGATGGTGAATGGCTCACCAGTACAAGCAATTGCAGATGTTACGAGGGTAACTATACCAGTGATAGACTTGCAAGGGCTACCACAACAGGAACAGTCAGTTCAAGTGCAACAATTAGCAACTGCGGAGGCTGAGCAAACCTTTGACCTGTCAAGTGGTCCATTACTGCGAGTCACGCTGCTGCGGTTGACACAACAATCTCACGTGTTGCTACTGACGATGCATCATATCATCTCTGATGGCTGGTCGATGGGAATATTTGTCCAGGAGTTGTCGTTATTATATCAGGCTTTCTGTACGGGAGCGTCACCATTATTACCCGAATTACCAATCCAGTATGCGGACTATGCTCATTGGCAAAGGGAGTGGCTCAGTGGAGAAGTCCTACAAACCCAACTTAATTACTGGAAACAACAGCTAGCAGAAGCACCACCACTACTAGAATTACCGACCGACCGCCCCCGTCCATCGGTTCAGACTTTCCGAGGTGGCATAGAATACTTTGAAATCGAACAGGAGTTAACCCAAAAGCTGAAAACTCTGAGTCAGCAGTCAGGGGTGAGCTTATTTATGACCCTACTGGCAGCTTTTGCTACCTTACTCTCACGCTACAGTGGTCAGTCAGATATCATCGTCGGCTCTCCCATTGCCAACCGCCAGCGTTCTGAAATAGAGTCACTGATTGGCTTATTTGTCAACACCTTGGTCTTGCGCACCCAATTACAGGGAAATCCCACCTTCGTTGAGTTGCTAGAACGGGTAAAGGAGATGACCTTAGGGGCTTATGCTCACCAAGACTTACCCTTTGAAAAACTAGTAGAAGAACTGCAACCACAGCGCTCCCTGAGCTATTCCCCACTGTTTCAAGTGATGTTCATGCTGCAGAATCTGCCGTCAGCAGAATTGGAACTGCCAGGGCTTTCCATCACTCCTTGGGAAATTGACAGTGTCACAGCAACTGATGATTTGCTGCTGTCGATGAGCGAAACCGAGACAGGACTGGTAGGAGAATTAGTATACAACAGCGACTTGTTTGATGCTATCACCATTCAACGCATGTGTGGACATTTCCAAAGCTTGCTGTATGCTATTGTCAATAACCCCCAACAGCACGTGGCACAATTACCACTTTTAAGTACTGTTGAGCAGCATCTACTACTGAATGAATGGAACAACACAACAGCAGACTATCCTCTAGACCAGTGTTTCCCCCAACTGTTTGAAGCACAAGTAGAACGCACTCCAGATGCAGTTGCAGCAGTATTTGAAGACCAGAAGCTGACTTACAGGGAGTTAAATAGCCGCGCCAATGGTTGGGCAAAGTATCTGGTGGAGCGGGGTGTGCAAGCAAATACTATCGTCGCCTTGCTATGCGAACGTAATCTCGATTTCTTGACAGCCATACTGGCGGTGTTCAAGGCAGGTGGTGCATACTTACCCCTGAATGCACATCATCCGGTGGAACGCTTACGTACTTGTTTAGAGCAAAGTCAGGTATCTTTAGTCTTGGGGACAAGCCAATTGTCACCGATGTTCTACTCTGCCCTCGACGGTTTTGAAGGCACACCACCCCATCTGTTGCAGCTAGAAGTTCTAGCTGCAACAGCACAGTCTGAGGAAAACCTGCCTGTGCGCTGCCAACCAGACGACCTAGCCTATGTCATTTATACCTCTGGGTCCACTGGAACACCTAAGGGTGCAATGCTACAACATCGGGGAATGCTGAATCATTTGTATGCTAAGGTACATGACTTGCAGCTTAGTCCACAAGATGTCGTCGCCCAGACCGCTCCTGTTAGTTTTGATATTAGTGTGTGGCAATTTCTCGTTGCACTCTTAGCTGGTGGACGTGTTGAGATTATCCGCGATGAAATGGTGGCAGATCCAGCACAATTGCTAACAATAGTGGAGCGTCAAGGCATATCGATTCTGGAGATTGTACCGTCGCTGTTGCGGATGATGCTCCAGGAGATAGAACTGGATGCTTGTGGCAAACCAGAACTGTCCAAGTTGCGTTGGTTACTTCTGACTGGTGAGGCGCTACCACCACAGTTGTGTCGTCAGTGGTTAGGCTACTACCCAAGCATCCCGATGATGAATGCTTATGGTCCGACCGAATGTTCCGATGATGTCACCCATTACCCAATCTATCATCCCCCTCAAACCGATGTGCTGAATTTGCCGATTGGTCGCCCGGTGTTGAATACACAGCTATATATCCTCGACCCCCATTTACAACCTGTGCCTATTGGGGTTCCAGGAGAACTCTACGTTGGTGGGGTTGGCGTTGGACTTGGCTATCTCAATAAACCAGAACTTACACAAAAGGCTTTTATTCCCAATCCCTTTGCCCAAGAAACTGGTTCCCGTTTATACAAAACTGGCGATAAAGCCCGTTATCTCCCGGATGGTCACATTGAATTCTTAGGTCGTATTGATTACCAGGTGAAGATTCGTGGCTTCCGTATTGAGTTGGGAGAAATTGAGGCGGTATTAGCACAACACCCGCTAGTCCAGGAGGTAGTGGTCATAGCAAGAGCTGATCAACCAGGCAACCAACATTTAGTTGCTTATGTGGTATCTAATACTGAATTTGATGCCATCAGCACACAATTGCGTAGTTTCCTCAAGGATAAGCTACCCAACTATATGATCCCTTCGGCTATTGTCTGCTTGGAGGAAATGCCCCTAACTCCCAACGGCAAGGTGGATCGTCGCGCTCTACCCTCACCAGATATGAGACATAGTCTGAAAGCCAGCTATGTTGCTCCCCGTGACACCTTAGAACTGCAATTAGCACAAATCTGGGAGGAAGTCCTAAATATCCGCCCCATCGGGGTTCGAGATAACTTTTTTGACCTCGGTGGTCATTCCCTTTTAAGTATAAGCCTAATGGCTCGTATTCAGCAGCAGTTCGGAAGAAATCTGTCCGTGGCAGTACTCTTCCAAGGCGGAACTATTGAACATCTGGCTAGTATTCTCCGCCAGCAAACAGGTTCCCGTATCTCCTCTACGGTGATAGCACTTCAGTCGGGCGGCTTTAAGCAACCCTTCTTCTGCGTCCATCCAGGTCAAGGTACTGTTCTATCTTACCTAGAACTAGCACGTTATCTAGGTCCGGAACAACCATTTTATGGGCTGGAATCACTTGGCTTGTATGAGGAAAAGAAACCTTATGATCGAGTCGAAGACATGGCAGCTCATTACATTGAGGCGATGCAGACTGTTCAGCCACAAGGTCCTTACCTTCTCGGAGGCTGGAGTTTCGGTGGTCTTGTAGCCTTTGAGATGGCGCAGCAACTCCAAGCACAAGGTCAGCAGGTGTCTTTCTTAGGGTTAATAGAGGCTTATGCTATAAATTCCTCTTCTGAAGAGGAAGAGT
>NZ_JAAKGC010000296.1 GCF_017591665.1 Aetokthonos hydrillicola CCALA 1050
TAGGAGTTGCTGATAAAATTTGGACACAATTTGGTGGCAGTGGTGAACTAGGTAAAGAACTGTTGGTGGGCGGTAGTTACGTGAGCGCTGGCATTATTCTGATGCTTCTTGCAACTAACGAGAAACCTCGCAAAAGCGAAAAAGAATCTCCCCACATTTTTGCTGATCTTCGTGATGGGTTGCGCTATTTCAAACACAATTATCGCCTCCGCAGCGCTTTAATCCAACTGATCACCTTGTTCTCGGTTTTTGCAGCACTAACTATTTTAGCAGTGCGTATGGCAGAAGTCATTCCCTATATGAAAGCTTCACAATTTGGCTTTCTGCTTGCAGCTGGCGGGGTGGGTATCGCTCTTGGAGCAACTCTTCTCGGTCAATTTGGGCAAGGTTTCTCTTACACCCAGTTAAGCTTGTTTGGATGTGTAGGGATGGTAGCGTCACTTATAGGTTTGTCGATATTCACTAAGCAGTTATGGCTTGTTTTACTGTTAGTGATGGTATTAGGTATATTTGGGGCGTTGGTAGGTATCCCCATGCAAACAGCTATTCAGACAGAAACTCCACCAGAAATGCGAGGAAAAGTCTTTGGTCTGCAAAATAATTTGATTAATATTGCCCTGTCTTTGCCTTTGGCATTAACCGGGATTATAGAAACTTTTGTGGGGTTACAGAATGTATTTCTGTGTTTGGCAGCGATTGTCTTTTCTGGAGGTTTATTAACCTGGTATAACTCTTCCAAATAAGAAGAATTTTAAAGGATATATCATTGCAATGTTTTCATGGTAAACTTTAGTTCTCACATACCTACTGAGGGATAAATTTTTCTCAAGTCAAAGGCGATTTATATCTTTGACATAAGTTGTTATTTTAAGTCTAAAAAATTAACAACTTAGGAGAAACCCTCTAGATGCAATGCTTAATAAATGCATCTGACTTTGGTTATAGCGTCATTTTATGGCCCTACCAAAAACTAGCAAGCATAAAAGAGCAAAAAATAAAAAACAAAGGGCAAAAAGCTGATAAAATAAACCCGCCTTTCTGAGTAGTTCATAAAGAATGCGTATAGCCTGGATTGGAAAAAAGTCACCCTTTTGTGGTAACGTCACCTACAGCAGAGAAATTACAAATGCCTTACTAGACCGAGGACATCAAGTTAGTTTCCTACACTTTGCCCAAGAAGAATCGGGACCAGATAATTGGCCAAATTGCCAAGAGGTTCCACTACCCTTCATTTATAAGTCCCAAGTTTATACAATTCCGACTTTTAAAGCAACTAAGGTTCTAACCCAGTCCTTACGTCGCATTAAGCCAGATATAGTTCATGCTTCGCTGACCTTATCTCCCCTTGACTTTGTTTTACCAGAAATATGTGAACAACTAAATCTACCTCTAATTGCCACTTTCCACACCCCATTTGCGGGGAAAGGAGCAAAACTTTTATCGGGAACACAACTTTTGGCTTATCAGCTTTATGCGCCTTTTTTGGTGAACTACGATTGTGTGATTGTATTTTCCCAAATTCAAAGGGAACTGATGGTGCGTTTAGGTGTACGAGAAGAAAATGTTACTGTTATTCCTAATGGGGTAGATACTGTCAAGTATTCCCCTGGAGCATCTAACGTTAAAGCTGAATTTAAAGCTGATCGCTTGTTTATTTACCAAGGGCGTATAGCCCCAGAAAAAAACGTAGAAGTTCTTCTTCGCGCTTGGAAACAGGCTCAATTGGATCCTGGTAGTAAATTGCTGATTGTTGGTGATGGCCCATTAAAATCTTCTTTAGAATCATTTTATGGTTCTGAGTACAACATTATTTGGCTGGGATTTATTGCTAATGAAGACCGACGTATCGAAATGCTACGAGGCTCAGATGTATTTGTTTTACCATCATTGGTAGAGGGTTTATCCTTATCTCTATTAGAAGCAATGGCTTGTGGAATTGCTTGTTTAGCAACGGATGTAGGTGCTGATGGAGAAGTTTTAAGTAAGGGGGCTGGTGTCGTTCTTAGTACTAAAACTATACGAGCTCAATTACGGACTCTATTACCACTGTTTCAAGATCATCCAGAGTTAACAACCTTATTAGGACACAAAGCAAGAAAGAGGGTACTAGAGCGTTATACGCTCAGTGATAAGATTACCCATTTAGAAGAACTTTATATGAAAGTACTTTCAAAGCCAAGAATAGGACGTACACGCGGTGCGCAGTAACCTCCGTAAAGAAAGTATCTTTCAG
>NZ_JAAKGC010000297.1 GCF_017591665.1 Aetokthonos hydrillicola CCALA 1050
ATTACTTCTGTGGTGGTCTCATTCACTGTTGCTTCAGGCAACTAATAGTATACAATTATGAAACTGATCGAATCTCGACTGGTAGAACTTTTTAATAACAAGACTAAATTAACGATATCAAACTATCAATTGGGATAAAATCGATGTAGGATAAATGAAAACAGATCTTAGTGGAGTAGCGTTGAGTCAGTTGTTAATTTTATGATTCGATGATTTTTATAAAAAAAATAATCTTTTTTCAGAGCAAAGTCATAGCTCTGGCTGACCTTGCCAGGAGCATATAGGCTTAGTTCAAACAACACTTTTAGAGGGACAAATAACAGTAATAACCAAGCTAAAGACGGGTAAAACAACTTAGTGTTAGCTTGTGCATCAGTTAATAAACCATGTCAATTTATGTATTTGTTAGCATCTGTGATGGTTGGTCAAATAATCTACTAGAACCACCCTGTTACCCCTCATTGCTTTTTTGTCAGTGCTGAAGTTGGCGCTGATATCTTTAACTCCGAATTATACCTACCTTGAGTCAGCAAAATAGTAGACTCAATCGGTTCGTTCTTTGTTTCCCCAGTTTAATATAAAAACCCTATAATTCAAGAGGCATCATGGTGTTGTCGGTTAGTGAGCGGACTTTTACTCAAGAAGTTTTAGAATCTCCAGTTCCTGTGCTAGTTAACTTTGAGGCTCCTTGGTGTGGCTTGTGTCGCATCATCCAGCCTTTACTATTGCAATTTAATGCACAATGTGGTGATCAAATTAAGTTAGTAGCCATTAATGCCGACCAAAACTTTAAACTATCTACCACTTATCGTCTCAAGTCACTACCAACACTACTTTTAATTGAAAATGGTATCGTTCGCAAGCGCCTAGAAAGTTTTCGTAACAGAGAAGATTTACTTTTAGCCTTGGAGGAAATGAAACTGACCTATACCAATACCCCTAAATCCTACATCATCCCAACAACAGCAGAGCTAGAGTGTCGATCAGCTTAAAGTAGGGCAGAGGAGCAGAGGGCATAGGGCATAGGGCATGGAGAGCAGGGGAAGCAGGGGAAGAATTTAATGAATTTCCCAATGCCCCATGCCCCATGCACCATGCCCCATGCCCCATGCCCCATGCCCAAATCTAAAACCATGCTTAACTACCCCACGTTATTCTCTTCCGGTGGGGTATTTTATGCTAAAGGGTGTGTGTCACAATTGTTAACAGTTTCGACAAGTTAGTCAACAAATTTAAAAGTAGGCGTCTGTGATGGAAGTGATCTATCAGTATGCCTGGCTGATTCCGGTTTTACCCCTTCTGGGAGCAATGCTGGTCGGTCTAGGGTTAATATCGTTGAATCAGGTGACAAATCGTTGGCGGCAGCCTAATGCGGCATTGATTATCTCTTTCATGGGAGCGTCAATGGGGCTGTCGTTTGCCTTGCTATGGAGTCAAATACAAGGACATGCCCCTTACACCCGCACCATAGAATGGGCAGCAGCAGGCAATTTTCACCTGAGCATGGGCTACACTGTTGACCACCTAACAGCCCTAATGTTGGTAATTGTGACGACGGTAGCCTTTCTTGTTATGGTCTATACGGACGGCTACATGGCTCACGACCCAAGCTATGTAAGGTTTTACGCCTATCTCAGCTTGTTTGGTTCGTCAATGTTGGGTTTGGTGGTCAGCCCGAATCTCGTACAAATTTATATTTTCTGGGAACTGGTTGGGATGTGTTCGTACCTGCTAGTCGGCTTCTGGTACGATCGCACCTCGGCAGCGGATGCAGCACAAAAAGCATTTGTGACCAACCGAGTAGGCGACTTTGGTTTACTGTTGGGCATTTTGGGGCTATTTTGGGCGACAGGAAGCTTTGACTTTCATGTCATGGGCGATCGCCTTGGAGAACTTGTGCAAACAGGTTCAATTAGCAACATTCTTGCAGTCCTGTTTGCAATTCTCGTCTTTTTAGGCCCAGTTGCTAAATCAGCCCAATTCCCTCTCCATGTCTGGTTACCAGATGCGATGGAAGGTCCCACCCCCATTTCTGCCCTAATCCATGCAGCAACAATGGTGGCAGCAGGCGTCTTCCTGATTGCTCGCATGTACCCAGTCTTTGAACATGTCCCAGCAGCAATGAACGTGATTGCCTTTACTGGGGCATTCACTGCCTTTTTAGGTGCAAGCATTGCAATTACTCAAAATGACATCAAAAAGGGTTTA
>NZ_JAAKGC010000298.1 GCF_017591665.1 Aetokthonos hydrillicola CCALA 1050
GCTCGTTATCAAACGACGGAGCAAATTCTGACCAGCGTTGAGCGAGAATTTCCTCAATCCGTTGTTGTACCCATTTTTGCAACAGCGATCGCTCTATACTTGTCACCACACCCCGCAAGTGAATTTCTGGTTTTGCCATCAGCTTGCCATTCCAGTCTATTGCGGCGGCGATCGTGATAATACCTTCTTCTGCCATGCGTTGACGTTCTTGCAACACTTTAGCACTGACCATGCCAGAACTTGAAGTATCTACAAGTTCTAAACCTGCTGGGACTTTACCAACGGCACGAATCGATTCAGTAGTTAATTCTACTACATCCCCATTCTGGATAATTATCATGTTGCTTGCTGGAATGCCCATACTTTGTGCAGTTTGAGCATGTTTTACAAGCATCCGATGTTCACCATGAACTGGTAAGAAAAATTTGGGTTTCGTTAAAGCTATCATTAGCTTTTGGTCTTCTTGACATCCATGTCCTGAGACGTGAACCCCTTTTTCCCGTCCATAAATTACGTTTGCGCCTTGGAGCATTAATTTATCAATAATGGTGACTACAGCGATTGTATTTCCGGGAATGGGGTTAGCTGAGAATACAACAGTATCGCCTTCTCGAATTCTTACGTGAGGATGCTCTTTGTTAGCAATGCGTGTCATTGCTGACATTGGCTCCCCTTGTGAACCGGTTGTTAAGATTAATACTTTTTCCTCTGGAAGATTACGGACAGCGTGTAAGGGCTGAAGTAAATTATCATCACATTTAATATATCCAAGATTACGGGCATGAGCTATTAGATTGAGCATAGAGCGCCCTACCACTGTCACCACACGGTCATACTTTTGCGCCAATTGCAAAATCATATTGATGCGATGCACGCTAGAAGCAAAGGTGGTTACAAAAAGTCTTCCAGGGGTTTGCAGAAAAATTCGTTCTAGATTTGGGTAAACTGAACCTTCGGAAGGTGTGAACCCTGGGACTTCTGAGTTTGTTGAGTCACTAAGCAAGCAAAGAACACCTTTTTCTCCGTGTTCTGCTAGCCTTTGTATGTCGAAACGTTCACCATCTACTGGGGTGTGGTCAAATTTAAAGTCTCCTGTATGGATGACTAATCCAATTGGGGTATGGATAGCAACAGTGAAGCTATCAGCAATCGAGTGGGTGTTGCGGATATACTCTACAAAAAAGTGTTTACCAATCCGCACTACATCGCGAGGAAGAACTTTTCTTAATTCGGTGCGATCGCGCACTCCTGCTTCTTCAAGTTTCCCTTCTAGCATTGCCATTGCACGCCGTGGACCATAAATTACAGGAATGTCAAATTGTTTTAAATGAAAAGCAATCCCGCCGATATGGTCTTCATGACCATGGGTGACGATCATACCCTTTATTTTGTGGCGATTTTCCCGCAAATAGGTCATGTCTGGTAGGACAATATTGACCCCGTGCATTCCGTGGGTGGGAAACGCTAACCCTGCATCTAAAAGCACGATTTCATCTTCGTACTCAAAAACACAAGTATTTTTACCAATTTCATGCAAGCCGCCTAAAGGAATAATTTTTAAGGCGGTGTCGGTTCCGGTTTTAACCATTTTCTCCTTAGATTGTTATTTGTCGTTAAAATGAAAACTTAGCGGTTTGTATAAAAATTAACATCAACCGCTTATCAAATCAGTTTGAGCTAGGATTTTAATCAGATTTTCTGATGTACTAAGCAAATAGGTTTTACACTTTCAACACTCATAGTTTTTCATTCGTAGCACACGTGTTTTTCCTATACCACTGTAAAATTAGTCACCATATTGATATGTAGTTTCCGCTACGTAGCGGAATAAATCTTAAGAAGCTCCCGGCTTTATTAAATTCAGTTCTTTAAGAATTACCTCTAATTGCTGACTAAATTTTGAGTCAGTTTCATACAAAGGCAATCTAGTTGCTCCAACATCCCACCCTTGAAGTAAGAGTGCTTTTTTAACTGGGATAGGACTTGTTGTTGCAAACAAAACTTTAAATAATGGGAACAGTTGGAGATGAATCTCTGTGGCTACTTGAATTTGACCTGAACAAAAAGCTTGGATCATATCCTGTAGTTTAGGTCCTACAAGATGAGAAGCTACACTAACTACACCCTTTGCCCCTATTGCCAGCAAGGGCAAGGTCATGTAATCATCACCAGAGTAAATTTGGAATTCTTTAGGGGTCAAGC